>CALMGA010000343.1:0-3101 GCA_937863205.1 uncultured Beijerinckiaceae bacterium
GTGAGGGACAGGTCCGGGCGGCCTTCGGGCGCCAGGGCGACATAGGTGAGGTCGACGCGCCCGAGCCTTGGATGCTGGAGGCGCTTCGTGCCTTCGGTGAACGCCCTGACTTCGACCTCCGGCCACCAGGCCGCGAACTCCGGGCTGGCGTCGCGCAGCTCCTCGGCGAGCCTGTCGAACGGCGCCTGGTCTTGCGCCCTCGCCCGGGCCGCCCGGAACGTCGCGATCATGCTTCGGGCCATCTGCTCCCAGTCCACGATCAGGGTCCTGTAGTCCGGGTGCGTGAACAGGAGGCGCAAGGTGTTGCGTTCATGCGGCCGCAGGCTGGCGTAATCGACGAGCAGGTCGGCCACCGGGGCGTTCCAGGCGAGGACGTCGAGCCTGCCGTTGCGGATGTAGGCGGGGAGCGGATCGAGCGCCTTGACCAACATCGTCAAACCGTCGCTCGGCTCACCGTCGGTTTCGAAGCGGGGCGGCTCGCGCGAGGACAGCACGAAGAGGTGCGACGCCTCGGTCCGGTCCAGCCGCAGAACGTCCGCGATGCGCCGAAGCGCGTCCGGGGAGGCCTTGATGTCGCGCCCTTGCTCGAGCCACGTGTACCAGCTGACGCTGACCCCCGAGAGGAAGGCCACCTCTTCCCGCCGCAGACCAGGCGTGCGGCGCTTCTCCGTCGGCAGGCCGAGCTCGCTCGGATGGAGGCGAGCGCGCTTGTAGGCGAGGAACGAGCCGAGCGCCTTCTTTTGCTCGACCGAAGCTTCCCTACGAGCACCATGCTCGAACGGTCGCCCGACATGGTTGTGCTTCACGTTCCATTGCTTCGAAATGTACTTCGGTCCTTCGGGTTGGATCGAATCTGATCAGGACGCATTCGTTCCTCCCTGCTGTAGGACATCGGTCTTCGATCTCGCAACGACAGTACTCCGAAGCGGAAACAAGGTGAAGCACTTTGCGTCTGCTGTTGGCGCGAGACTTCCTCTTCGTCGCGACCAAGCATCTTGCGCGCCGGAACGCGGCTGAAAAGGATGCCGTCGATCCATGGGCCACCTCGCTGCAGAAGCTGTTCGCCCGTGAGCATGCGATAGATCCCCGGCGCAGCACACCGAGCGTTCCTCTTCGTCTCCCGCTCGGCTCGGGAAGTCACGACGCGGCTCCGGGCAGGCAACGTCGCCACGGACCGCACGAACATTATAGGACTTGGCGTCATAGGATCACAACACGTCTGCCATGCCCTTTTCCGCCGTTCCATACAGACTCGAGAGCGGGTGCAGGAGCCCAGGAAAGGCGGCGTGTTCATCAATGGCTTCACCGCGTCGAATCCGCGGATTCCTATCGGCGGCGCCAAGCAGAGCGGCTACGGGCGCGAGCTGTCGCACTTCGGCCTGCGCGAGCTCGTCAACGCGCAGATCGTTTGGGTCCACTGCACCGCGGGACCGACGATGAGGCGGGATCACCGTTTCTTCGATCCGGACGGATCGACTGATTTCGATCAGCAGCTTGCGACGGAACCAGGCGTTGGATCGCCGCAGGTGTCAGGTCATTGCTGGTCGTCAGACTCTTCCCGAGGCATCCGATGGCCGAACGTCCGAAACCATCGGCGTCTAGGAGAAGGCGAGCATCGGCGCGGTGCATATTAGTAGGATCGGGAAAACCGCCATGAGCAAATACGTCGTCATTTCATTCCTCGCAGCTTGCGTCTGCCTGCCGTCGGCTCCCGCTGCGGCCTTCACCACCTTGGACAAGTCGGTCAGGAGGGCAGATGCGGCCGCACCGCTTCACCAGGTGCGCAAGCAATGCAAGGGCAAGCAGAGCGGCTGCTACGCCCTCAAGCACAACTTCTGACGCGGCGAGGAAGGCTCGGCGAGCAGTACTCTCACGCCCGGAGCGGGTCGGCAGCTCGATAGGGTTTCCGGTGCGCTCCACCTTCATCGCCTGTCGCCCGGCTCGCAGGGAGCCTGCCAGCCAGGCGACGCTTTTCTCTGATCGCCAAGCGAGACCGAGATCTCGACCGGGAGAACAACCATGACCAGCGCGGCGATGGCTGAGCGGACCGCCGGAGGCGCCAGGCTCCTCGACGACCCGCGCACCAACAAGGGCACGGCCTTCACGGCCGAGGAGCGCGAGCGCCTCGGGTTGGAGGGCCTCCTGCCGCACGCGGTCGAGACCCTGGACCGGCAGGCCGAACGGGCGCTCGGGCACCTCGACCAGAAGCCTTCCGACCTGGAGCGCTACATCTACCTCAACGCGCTGCTCGACCGGAACGAGACCCTCTTCTACCGCGTGGTGATGAGCGATCCCGCTCGCTTCCTGCCCATCGTCTACGACCCCACCGTCGGCGAAGCCTGCCTCAAGTTCGGCCACATCTATCGGCGCTCGCGCGGCATGTACGTGTCCCACGACATGAAGGGCAAGGTCGCCGCCGTGCTGCGCAACTGGCCGCGGCGCGACGTGCGCTTCATCTGCGTGTCCACCGGCGGCCGCATCCTGGGCCTTGGCGACCTCGGCACGGACGGCATGGGCATCCCGATCGGCAAGCTGCAGCTCTACACGGCCTGCGCGGCCGTGCCGCCGGACGCCTGCCTGCCGGTGCTGCTCGACATCGGCACCAGCAGCGCCGCGCTGCGCGCCGACCCTCTCTACCTCGGCCTGCGGCAGGCGCCGCCGCCGATCGAGGAGCTGGACGAGCTCGTGGCGGAGTTCGTGGAGGCGGTGCAGGAGGTGTTCCCGGGCTGCTGCATCCACTTCGAGGATTGGAAGGGCACCGACGCGATCCGCCTTCTGGAGACCTACGCCGACAAGATCCTCTGCTACAACGACGACATCCAGGGCACGGCCAGCGTGACGCTGGCCGGCCTGACCACGGCGCTGCAGATCCTCGACACCAAGCTGACGGACCAGCGCGCGCTGTTCTTCGGCGCCGGCTCGGCCGGCATCGGGATCGCCAACCTCATCGTGACCGCCATGCGGGGCAAGGGCCTGTCGCAGGAGGACGCGGCGGCCCGCATCTCGCTGTTCGACGTCGACGGGCTGATCGAGCCCTCGCGCCAGGACCTGTCGCCGTCGCAGAAGGCGTACGCGCACAAGGCCGAACCGACCAAGGACTT
>CALMGA010000343.1:3111-3845 GCA_937863205.1 uncultured Beijerinckiaceae bacterium
GTTCAAGCCGACGGCGCTGATCGGGGTCAGCACGGTGGGCGGTGCCTTCGGGCAGCGCGTGGTCGAGGCGATGGCCAAGCTCAACGACAGGCCGATCATCTTCGCGCTGTCCAACCCGACGGAAAAGGCGGAGTGCACCCCCGAGCAGGCCTATGCCTGGACCAAGGGCAAGGCGCTCTACGCCGCGGGCGTGCAGTTCCCCAACGTCACCATGGACGGCAAGACCTACCACCCCGGGCAGGCCAACAACGTCTACATCTTCCCGGCGATCGGGCTTGCCACCTACGCCGCCCGCCCGACGCGCATCACGGACGAATGCTTCATCGCCGCCGCCGAGGCCAGCGCCGATCAGGTCGGGCAGGACCTGCTGTTCCCGAGCCAGGCCAACATCCTGGAGACGGAGGTCGCGACCGCGACCCGCGTCGCCGAATACATGTTCGAAGAGGGCCTCGCGACGGCGGAGCGGCCGCGCGAGATCCGGCCGTGGATCGAGGCGATGCTGTACAAGCCGACCTACGAGCGGGAGAGGTGAGGATGTTCGGGCTGAAGGGCGGGCGCGGGACGAAGGACGTGCCGATCGGGATCGATGCGGACGGCGAGCGGACCGAGACGGACTCGATGGGCGAGATCACCGTGCCGGCGAACCGCTACTGGGGCGCCCAGACCCAGCGGAGCCTAATCCACTTCTCGATCGGCGACGACCGCATGCCCAAGGAGGTGTACCACGCCTACGG
>CALMGA010000344.1 GCA_937863205.1 uncultured Beijerinckiaceae bacterium
CGCCCTGAGGAGCCGGGCCTCTACCTTATCCTGACGGCAGGCCGCTGCCGCCGGGCTCAGGCCAGCTGGTGCACGATCGCGCCGGCGACGAGGGTCAGCTTGACCCGGCCATCGAGCCGCGCCTCGTCGAAAGGCGTGTTCTTGCAACGCGAGCGCAGCTTGGCCGGGTCCACCACGAAGGGCTCGTCCGGGTCGAAGCGGATGAGGTCGGCCGGAGAGCCGACGGTCAACCGGCCCTGCGGCAGGCGCAGGATGTCGGCCGGCCGCGTCGACATCGCCCGCAGCAGTACAGGCAGCGCGAGGTGACCGGCGGTGACCAGGCGCAGCGACGCCGACAGCATGGTTTCCACGCCCACCGCGCCGGTCTCCGCCTCCGCAAAGGGCAGGCGCTTGACTTCGACGTCCTGGGGATTGTGGTCGGACATGATGCCGTCGATCAGACCCGAAGCGACGCCCTCGCACAGCGCGAGCCTGTTCTCCTCGCTGCGCAGGGGTGGCGAGAGCTTCAGGAACGTCCGATAGTCCCCGATATCGTTCTCGTTCAGCGTCAGGTGGTTGATCGAGGTGGCGCAGGTCACGGGCAGTCCAGCCGCCTTGGCGGCGGCGATCACGGCCAGCGAGGCGGCGGTGGTGACGCAGGCGGCGTGATAGCGCGCCCCGGTCAACGCAACGATGCGCATGTCGCGTTCCAGGACGATGGTTTCGGCCTCCCCGGGAATGCCGTTGAGCCCGAGACGCGAGGCCAGCTCGCCCTCGTTCATCACGCCGTCGGCGGCCAAGTCGGGATCCTGCGCGAAGTGGATGGTGAGGGCGTCGAAGTCGCGGGCATAGGTGAGGGCGCGGCGCAGGATGCGGGCGTTGCGCAGGCTGCGCCCGCCTTCCGAGAAGGCGATGGCGCCGGCCTGGAGCAGCAGTCCGATCTCCGCGAGATCCTCGCCGCGCAGTCCCTTGGTCAAAGCGGCGCAGGGCAGGATGCGAGCCCGCCCGGTGTCGCGCGCACGGCGCAGCAGGAAGTCCACCACCGCCGGATCGTCCACCGGCGGATTGGTGTTGGGCGAGGCGAGGAGCGAGGTGACGCCGCCCGCCGCGGCGGCGGCGGTGGCGGTGGCGATCGTTTCCCGGTATTCGGCGCCGGGCTCGCCCACGAAACATTGCATGTCGACGAGCCCGGGCGCGACCACGTCGCCGCCGCAGTCGATCGCGCGAACGCCGTCCGGCAGGTTGGCGGCTGTGACGCCCGGCCCCACCTCCACGATGAGGCCGCGCCCAGTTCGGACGCCGCCGCGAACTTGCGTGTCCGCGGCGGGGTCGATCAGGCGGGCGTTGACCAACGCGAGAGGTTGGGCGAGGGCTCCGGCCGGGCCGGCTTCACGCATTGGGCAGGTTCCCGGCCAGGGCCTGCAGCACGGCCATGCGCACGGCGACGCCCATCTCGACCTGCTCGCGGATCAGGCTTTGCGCGCCGTCGGCGACGATGGAATCGATCTCCACGCCGCGGTTCATCGGTCCGGGGTGCAGAACCAGCGCATCCGGCTTGGCGAGGGCGAGCTTGTTCTCGTCAAGGCCGAAGAATTGGAAATACTCGCGCGAGGAGGGCACGAAGCCGCCATGCATGCGCTCCCGCTGCAGGCGCAGGCACATCACGATGTCGGCGTCGCGCAGGCCTGCCTTCATGTCGCGATGGACCTCGACCCCCATCCGCTCGATGCCCGATGGCAGCAATGTGGAAGGGGCGACCACCCGCACCCGCGCGCCCAGCAGCGACAGCAGGATGATGTTGGAGCGGGCGACGCGCGAATGCAGGATGTCGCCGCAGATCGCCACCGCGAGCCCTTCGATGCGCCCCTTGTTGCGCCGGATGGTGAGGGCGTCGAGGAGGGCCTGCGTGGGGTGCTCGTGGGCGCCGTCGCCGGCATTCACCACGGCGCAGTCGACCTTGCGGGCGAGCAGGTGCACGGCGCCGGCCTGGTGGTGACGAACCACGATGAGGTCTGGCCGCATGGCGTTCAAGGTGATCGCCGTATCGATCAGCGTTTCACCCTTCTTCACGCTGGAGGTGCCGACGGACATGTTCATCACGTCGGCGCCGAGGCGCTTTCCGGCGATCTCGAAGGAGGATTGCGTCCGCGTGGAGGGCTCGAAGAACAGGTTGATCTGGGTGCGTCCGCGCAGCGTCGTGCGCTTCTTCTCGACCTGGCGCGAAACGGCCACCGCTTCTTCGGAAAGATCGAGAAGGGCGTTGACGTCAGGTAACGTCAGGCCCTCGATGCCGAGGAGATGGCGGCTGCGGAAGGAAGGCGCGGGATCTGCCATCGAGGCATCGTCTATCCCCAGCCGAAGGGCCGAGTCAAAGACGATCGGCGCAGCAACCCGCCCGGCCGAGAGGGACGCAGCCGGCGCGACTCTACTCCGCCGGCACCGCCCGCGCCTCGGCGATGGCACCCTGCCCTGGGCTCACCGAACCGGCGGGATAGGCAAGATAAAGGGCGAGGCCGGTGAAAAGAAAGCCGCCGACCAAGTTGCCGATGATGGTCGGCAACTCGTTGACCAGCAGGAACTGGCTCACGGTGGTGCCGGCGCCGAGCATGATGCCGAGCGGAAACAGCGACATGTTGACGACGGCGTGCTCGAAGCCCTGACCAAAGAAGATCAGGATCGGCAACCAGCAACCGAGGATCTTGCCGACCGAGGTGGCGGAGCACAGCGCCATGGTGACGCCGAGGCACACCATCCAATTGCACAGCATGGCACGCACGAAGCAGGTCAGAACGCCCTGCGCGCCGAGCGCGTAGAAACCCGCCGTGCGCGCCGTCACCGCAGCCGTGAGCTTGGCGATGACGGGATCGGCGAGGTCGTGGCCGCCCTTCGAGAGCGAAAGATACATCAGCCCCGCGAGGATCAGGGCGCCGACGAAATTGCCGACAAAGGTGACGACCCAGTTGGCGAGCAGCTGCGACAGGGTCGCCCGCTTGGCCATCACCGCCATCGGCAACAGGGCGAAGCTGCCGGTGATGAGGTCGAGCCCGAGGACCACGATCATGGAGAAGCCGACGGGGAAGATCAGCGCGCCAACGATCGGCACGCCGGTCTGCGTGGCGGCGGTGAAGGCCAGCGTCGTGGCCACGCCAAGAAAAGCGCCGGCCAGCGCCGAGCGCACGAACAGTTCGGTGACCGTCAGGCGGGTGCGTGCCACGCCCGTCTCGATCATCGCCTGCACCACCTGCGCGGGCTTGTATGCATCCACCATGACGTGCCTGTTCCCCCAAAGAAGCGATCATCTGCGCTGCAAGATATGCACCAACGTGGCGCCCAAGCCGATCGGATCGGCAGGCCAAGGCGCCACCGGCATGACGTGGCGGCATGACGTGGCGGCATGACGTGGCGGGCCGAGCGCTACGGACTTGGCGCCGTTGGCTTGGCATCGTGAGCTCGACGCCGTGAGCTTGGCGTCAGGTGCCGCACGCACCATATGGCTGCTCCGAAGCGGTCGAAACCCGGCACGCCGCTGCGCCCGCCTGGAGCGCTCACAAGGCTGGGCGCCGAGAAGGGAACCGCATCGAATGGACGTCGTCATCGTCGAGTCGCCTGCCAAGGCCAAGACGATCAACAAGTACCTTGGCAAGAACTACGAGGTGTACGCCTCCTACGGCCACATCCGCGACCTGCCCTCCAAGGACGGGTCCGTTGATCCCGACCAGGATTTCGCGATGATCTGGGACGTCGACGCCAAGTCGGCGAAGCGGATGTCGGACATCGCCCGCGCCGTCAAGGACGCCGACCGGCTGATCCTGGCCACCGACCCGGACCGCGAGGGCGAGGCGATCTCGTGGCACGTGCTGGAAGTGCTGCGCGGCAAGAAGGTGCTGAAGGGCAAGGAAGTGTCGCGCGTCGCCTTCAACGCGATCACCAAGCAGGCCGTGCTCGACGCGATGGCGAAGCCCCGCGAGATCGACGTGGCGCTGGTCGACGCCTATCTCGCCCGCCGGGCGCTGGACTACCTCGTCGGCTTCAACCTGTCGCCGGTGCTGTGGCGCAAGCTGCCCGGCGCCCGCTCGGCCGGGCGGGTGCAGTCGGTGACGCTTCGCTTGGTCTGCGAGCGCGAGCTGGAGATCGAAACCTTCGTCCGCCAGGAATACTGGTCGTTGGCAGCCTTCCTGAAGACCGGCGACGGCAGTCCTTTCACCGCCCGCCTCGCCGGCGCCGATGGAACCAAGCTCGGCCGCCTCGACATCAAGACCGAGGCGGAGGCGCGCTCGCTGCAGGACGCACTGGAGGCCAGCGCCTACCGCGTCGCCAAGGTCGAGGCCAAGCCGGCCAGACGCAATCCGCAGCCGCCCTTCACCACCTCGACCATGCAGCAGGAAGCCTCGCGCAAGCTCGGCTTCAACCCCAACCGCACGATGCAGCTCGCCCAGCGCCTCTACGAAGGCGTGGAGATCGCCGGCGAAACGGTCGGCCTGATCACCTACATGCGGACCGACGGCGTCGACATGGCCCCGGAGGCGGTGGAAGCGGCGCGCCGTGTCATCGCCGCCGAGTTCGGCCCGCGCTACGTGCCCAAGGTGCCGCGCAAATATACGGTGAAGGCGAAGAACGCCCAGGAAGCGCACGAGGCAGTGCGCCCGACCGATCCGGCGCGCCTGCCTAAACAGGTGGCACGCCTGCTCGATCCCGACATGTTTAAACTCTACGAGCTGATCTGGGTGCGCACCACGGCGAGCCAAATGGAATCAGCCGAGCTGGAGCGCACCACCGTCGACATTGTCGGCGAGGGCAAGGGATGTCGCTTCGACCTGCGCGCCACCGGCCAGGTGATCCGCTTCGAGGGCTTCCTCAAGCTCTACCAGGAAGGTCGCGACGATGCGGCCGCGCCGGGCAGCGAGGACGAAGAGGGCGGACGGCTGCCGCCGATGAGGGCGGGCGACAAGCTCGCCAAGGACAAGGTGAGCGCCGAACAGCACTCCACCGAGCCGCCGCCGCGCTTCACCGAGGCGACCGTCATCAAGCGGATGGAAGAGCTCGGCATCGGGCGCCCGTCGACCTATGACGCAACCATCCAGACCCTGCTCGCCCGCGAATACGTCCGCATCGACAAGAAGCGGCTGGTGCCCGAAGACAAGGGCCGCCTCGTCACCGCCTTTCTGGAGTCCTTCTTCGCCCGGTACGTCGGCTATGATTTCACCGCCGACCTGGAAGGCAAGCTCGACCGCATCTCCAACCACGAGATCGATTGGCGTGCCGTGCTGCGCGACTTCTGGCAGGATTTCTCCGAAGCCATCGCCGGCACCAAGGACCTGCGCACCACCGAGGTGCTCGACAACCTCAACGAGGTGCTCGGCCCCAACATCTTCCCCAAGCGCGAGGACGGCGGCGACCCGCGCCAGTGCCAGCTTTGCGGCAACGGGCAGATCAGCCTCAAGCTCGGCAAGTTCGGCGCCTTCATCGGCTGCTCGAACTATCCCGAATGCAAGTACACCCGGCAGATCGGGCAGGCGGAGGGCGTGGAGGCCGAGGCCGGCGGTCCCAAGGTGCTGGGGCGGGATCCCGCGTCCGAAGACGAAGTGACGCTGCGCGACGGGCGGTTCGGACCCTACATCCAGCTCGGGGAGGGCGAGAAGCCGAAACGATCCTCGCTGCCCAAGGGACTGGCGCCGGGCGAGGTGACGCTGGAAAAGGCTTTGGCCCTGCTCTCCCTGCCGCGCGAAGTCGCCCGCCATCCCGCAACCAAGGAGCCGATCCTCGCCGCGCTCGGCCGCTACGGACCGTATGTGCAGCACGGCAAGACCTACGCGAACCTCGGCAAGGACGACGATGTGCTCGATATCGGCGGCAATCGCGCCATCGACTTGATCGTCGCCAAGGAGAGCGGCCTGAGCGGACGGCGCTTCGGCGGCGCGGCGGAAACTGCCGCCAAGGTGCTGGGCGACCATCCCAAAGGTGGACAAGTGTCGTTGCGCGCCGGCCGCTTCGGTCCCTACGTCAGCCACGACAAGATCAACGCGACGCTTCCCAAGGACGCCGACGTCACGACCTTCACGCTGGAAGACGCGCTCGTCCTGCTGGCTGCCAAGGCGAGCGGCGGCGGGGCGGGCGGCGGCGCCATCCATGGTCGCCTGCTCGGCGAGCATCCGCAGGGTGGCGCGATCACGGTGCGCCAGGGCCGCTTCGGTCCCTACGTCAATCACGGCAAGATCAACGCCACCTTGAAGCGCGACCAGTCGTCCGACGAACTGACGCTTGAGGAGGCGATCCGCCTCGTCGAGGACAAGGGCGGTGCCGACGTCGGTCCGAGCAGGTCGGCCGGCGGCGGCAAGACTGCAGCCGGCAAGGCGTCGGGCAAGACACCGGGCAAGACACCGGGCAAGACGACGCCGGCGGAAACCGGGCGCGCCAAGACGCTCGCGAAGGCGCCCGCCGCCGTTCGGAAGGCGCCGCCGCCGGGTCGCAAGACCTCGGCGGCAGCTCCGACCGCGGCGGCCGGCAAGGCGCCGGCGAGGAAGAAGAGCATGGCATGACCAAGAAGGAGCGCGTCGCCCGTGCCGTTGCGGCTGCCGGGGCCACCCCCCTGCCCTCGCGCGAGGAGATCGTGTCCTTCATCGCCCGCGAGCGGGAGGCTGCCGGCGAGCGGGCGCCGACCAAGATCGGCAAGCGCGAGATCGCCCGCGCCTTCAATCTGAAGGGCGCCGACCGGGTCGGCCTGAAGCGCGTGCTGCGCGATCTCGAAGCCGAGGGCGCGATCGAGCGCCACCGCAGGACGCTGAGCCGGCCGGGCCTGCTCGACGCCACCGTGCTCGCCGAGATTTTCAGCCGTGACCGCGATGGCGATCTTCTCGCCAAACCTGTCGCGTGGAACGCCGCGCATGGCGACGCCCCGACCATCGTCGTGACCGTGCCGCGCAGGCCGCGGCCGGGCACGCCGACGCCGGGCGTCGGTGACCGGGTCCTGCTGCACACCGCCGTGATCCGGGACGCCGAGCGCGGCGGCCCCGGCTACAGCGGGCGCGTGGTCAAGGTCCTGGCGGCGGTGCGATCGCGGGTGCTCGGCATCTTCCGCCAGGGCACCGGCGCGGGCGGCCAAGTGTTTCCCGTGGACAAGAAGACGGCCAACCGCGGCGCTTTCGCCGTGCGCCCGGGTGACGAGGGCGCGGCGCAGGACGGCGACCTCGTCGCGGTCGAGGTGCTGCGCGGCGACCGGCTCGGCCTGCCCGGCGCTCGCGTGACCGAGCGCATCGGCTCGCTCGCCAGCGAAAAGGCCGTGAGCCTCATCGCCATCCACGCCCACGGGATCCCCAGCGTGTTCCGCCCCGAAACGCTGGCCGAGGCCGAGGCGGTGCGGCCGGCCACCGGCGAAAACCGCGAGGACTGGCGCGCCCTGCCCCTCGTCACCATCGATCCGCCGGACGCCAAGGACCACGACGACGCCGTGCATGCCCAGCCGGACCCGGCCAACCCCGGCGGCTTCGTGCTTACCGTCGCCATCGCCGATGTCGCCGCCTACGTCGCGCCGGGCTCGGCGCTCGACCGCGAAGCGCTGGAGCGCGGCAATTCGGTGTACTTCCCCGACCGGGTCGTGCCGATGCTGCCCGAGCGCATTTCCAACGACCTCTGCTCGCTGCGCGCCGGCGAGGACCGCCCTGCCCTGGCGATGCGCCTCCGGGTCGACGCCCACGGCCGCAAGCTCGGCCAGTCCTTGCACCGCATCCTGATGCGGTCTCATGCCAAGCTCGCCTATGCGCAGGCGCAAGCCGCCATCGACGGCAATCCCGACGACACCACGCGTCCCCTGCTCGGCCCCGTGCTTGAACCGCTGTGGGCCGCCTATGCCGCCCTGAAAACCGCCAAGGCCGAGCGCCAGCCGCTCGACCTCGACCTGCCCGAGCGCAAGATCGTGCTCGATGCCGACGGCAGGGTCGACCGCGTGCTCACGCCCGAGCGGCTCGACGCACACCGGCTGATCGAGGAGTTCATGATCCTCGCCAACGTCGCGGCGGCGGAGATCGGGGAAGAACGGCGGCAGCTGCTGGTCTACCGGGCCCACGGCGAACCCTCGGTCGAGAAGCTGCATCATCTGGGCGAGTTCCTGGCCACGGTCGGCATCAAGCTGGCCAAGGGGCAGGTGCTCGCCCCCGGCCAGTTCAACGGCATCCTCGCCCGGGTGCGCGGCACCGAGCACGAGCAGATCGTCAACGACGTGGTGCTGCGCAGCCAGGCTCAGGCGGAATACACGGCCGACAACTACGGCCATTTCGGCCTGCACCTGCGCCGCTACGCCCACTTCACCTCGCCGATCCGGCGCTACGCCGATCTCGTCGTCCATCGCGCCCTCGTCCGCGCCTGCCGCCTCGGCGAGCCGGGGCCCGATCCGGCGAAGGACGAACTCGCCGAGATCGCCGAGCGCATTTCCGCCGCCGAACGGCGGGCGATGGCGGCCGAGCGCGAAACGGTGGACCGTCTGATCGCCGCCCATCTCGCCGATCACGTCGGCGCGACCTTCGCCGGCCGCATCGCCGGCGTGACCAAGGCCGGCCTGTTCGTGAAGCTCGCCGACACGGGGGCCGACGGCTTCGTGCCGGCGGCCACGCTCGGCGACGAATATTTTCGCTACGAGGACGCCCTGCACGCCCTGGTCGGCTCGCGCAGCGGCGACACCCTTCGCCTCGGCGATCCCGTGGTCGTCCGGCTCGAAGAAGCGGCCCCGTTCGCCGGCGCCCTGCGCTTCGCGCTCGCGGGATCCGGAAGCGACGGCAGGGACCGGCAGTGGTCGCGACGTTTCGCATCCGCGAAGCGACCCGCCCGCCAGCATCCGGGCCGCGCGGCATTCGGTCGTCGCGTGTGAGCCGCCGCCGTCCTATATATGAACGCGTGGTCGTGCGCGCGAAAGAACAGAATGTCGAAGATTGCGGAGGAGCGGTCGCCGCCGGCTCCACGGGGCATATTGGTCGCGTTGAAGCGCGGTCTGCGCGGGCGCTGCCCGGCGTGCGGCGAGGGACGAACCCTGCACGGCTACGCCAAGGTGAACGATCACTGCCCCGCGTGCGGTGAAGAGCTGTTCCATCACCGCGCCGACGACTTCCCGCAATATCTCACCATCTTCGCGGTCGGGCACGTGCTGGTCGCCGCCCTGCTCGTCGTTGACGATCTTTGGCCCGATCTGCCGATGGGCCTGCATTACGCGCTCTGGCCGAGCTTGGTGGTGACGCTGTCGCTCTGGCTGCTGCCTGTGTTCAAAGGGACGCTTGTGGCCTATCAGTGGGCGCTGCGGATGCACGGCTTCGAGACGGCCCAC
Source organism: uncultured Beijerinckiaceae bacterium (assembly GCA_937863205.1). Next base: position 9,287 of record CALMGA010000344.1, read on the forward strand.
GCGGCGTCCCAGCCGGCGTCCCAGCCGGCGTCCCAGCCGGCGTCCCATGCGGCGCCGCATCTCGTGCCTCATGCCGCGCCCGCGCAGGCGCTGTCCAATGGAGGCGAAGCGATCGGGGGGCCCGATCGGGTCCAGCGTTCGGCGGCCTGATCGCGCATCGATCCCGCCCGTGCGGGACGGTGGAGGCCCCACCCGACGGTTGATGGAAGCGTTTTGGGCGCAATGCCCGGCGGTTCCGATCCTCGTGGTGACCACCTGCGGCTGTGCGCTGTCGATGCTGGCGGCATTCCTGTCCGTGCATCTGCATCTCGCCGGGTTCAGCGCCCGCGCCATCGGCTTCAATGCGGCCGCCGCCGGTGTCGCGGCTCTCGCCGTGGCGCCGTTCATCCCGTGGGCGGCGGTGCGGCTGGGAACGGCACCGCTCCTCCTTTGCTCGCTTGCGATGAGCGTTGCATCGCTGGCCGGCTTCGCGCTCACGCGCGGCTTCACCGCCTGGTTCGTGCTGCGCGCGATCGAGGGCGGATGCGCGACCGTTCTTTTCGCCTTGAGCGAGTATTGGATCACGAGGCGGCCGGCACCGGACTGGCGCGGGCCGGTGATCGGCGCCTACGTCGGCTGCGTGGCACTGGGCTTCGCGCTGGGGCCGGCGCTTCTCATGCTGCCGGGCGTCACCGGCGATCGGCCCTTGTTCCTCGCGATGGGCCTGTTTGCCGGTGCCGCCGTCCTGCTGTGCCTGCGGTTTCGGGACGCCCCGGCGGTCGAACGCCGGCAAAGGTTGGGGCTGCTGCATTGCTTCCGCGTGGCGCCGGCCGTTCTGTTGGCCGCCCTCCTGCATGGAGCGATCGAAACATCGGGTCTCAACCTGTTGCCGGTATTCGCCGCCTCGGCCGGCGCCGATCTCGCCCGCGGCACCTTGTTCGCCAGTCTTTTCATCCTCGGCAACGGCTTGCTGCAGCTCCCGATCGGCGTGTTGGCCGGGCGATTCGACCGCAGTCGCATGCTTGCCGCACTGGCGGCCCTGGCCGCGTGCGGGGCCGTCCTGCTCGCCCTTACGGGCGCGACGCGCCTGCCCTTCGCCGGCGGCCTGCTTCTATGGGGCGGCATCGTGGGCAGCTTCTATCCCGTCGGCCTGGGCGAACTTCCCCGCCGCTTCGCTCAGGCCGACCTCATGGCCGCGAACTCGGCCTATGTGATGGCCTACGCGCTTGGAACGCTGCTTGGGCCACCGATCGTCGGCGAGGGCCTCGACCTCGCACCACCCTCGGGCTTCTTCTACGCAATGGCCGGCCTGTGCGGTGCCTATCTCGTCGCGACCCGGCTCGTCGCGATCAGGTACGGCCGCCACCAAGGCGACCTCGTCCGCCGCGCCGCGCCATGAGCGTCACCCCGAGCCCCGCCGGAGCCGGCACCACCTCCGGGATCTGCCGGCTTGACAGGGCATCGCGCGGATCTATGGTCGAATGGCAGCGATCACCGGAAGGCGGTCGCTTTTTCATGGGTGGCGATCCCCAGCGAGCGCCGCCCCTTCGCAGGTCCATGACATCCGCGGGCCTGGCGGGAAGCAGGTTCGATGGCCAAAGCGGCGATGATCAAGATCAAGCTCGTGTCGAGCGCGGACACTGGATACTTCTATGTGACGACGAAGAACGCGCGGACCAAGACCGATAAGCTCAGCTTCAAGAAGTATGATCCGGTCGCGCGCAAGCATGTCGACTTCAAGGAAGCCAAGATCAAGTAAGCCGGGGCCGGCTCACGGGGATCGCGCGGGCCTGTTACAGGTCGGCTTGGTCCAAGCGGGTTGATCAAGGCTCAGGCGATCCCGCGTGTCGCCAGGGAATCGCCTTCGGCACGGCGGGCACGTAACGTGGCCCATCATCCTCGCCCGCCGATGTGATCCCCTGTACGTCGAGATGGCTGCCGTGGGTTCGTGGGTTGAAGTGGCCGGCGACCTGTGATGTTCGGAGGCCACTCCTCAACACACGTCGCCGGCCGACCCCACGGTCCCAGGAGATGCGGCGGACCTGAGCACTCCGCAGGGTATCCCACGCGCCGAAAGCGCCACCGAACTCGGTGCCCGGCCTGACGACTCGAGGCCGGGTACTTGGCGCTATACCATCGACGGCACAATGTTACCGTCCAAACTCCTAAATGCAAGTCGAATTAGACCAAAGCATTGGAACGTTGTTGGAGATAGTAAACGTCCCCATGGTTGTGCTCAAGCCGCGCGGATGGTCACGCGGTTGCGGCCGGCGCCCTTGGCGTCATACAGGGCCATGTCCGCGCAACGCAGAAGCAGGTCCGGGTTGTTGGAGCCGCCGCGTTCGGCCAAGCCGATCGACGAGGTGACGCGGATCGGCGGACGATCGGGCGCGTAGGTGAACAGTTCGCGCTCGACCACGGCGCGGACCCGTTCCGCCACCTTCGCAGCGATCTCCAGTTCCGTTTCCGGCATCACGAGGGCGAACTCCTCGCCGCCGAGGCGGCACAGGATATCAGTGGAGCGGACGACGCGACGGATCCGGGTCGCGAAGGCCTTCAAGATCTGGTCGCCGGCATCATGTCCGTGCGTGTCGTTGACCCTCTTGAAATGGTCGATGTCGAGGATCATCAGCGACAGGGCGCGACCCTTGCGCGCCGCCTGCTCGACCAACGCGGTGAAGTTGGTGTCGAAATATCGGCGGTTGCTGAGGCCGGTCAGCGTATCGACCACGGCCATTTCGATGGTCGCCTTGACGTTGTCGCGAAGCCGGTCGGTGTATCGCTTGCGGCGAACCTGCGTACGGGTGCGGGCGGTGAGTTCGTTGCGATCGATGGGGCGGACGAGGTAGTCGTTGATGCCGAGATCGAGGCCACGCAGGATGCGGGCGCGGTCTTCCGGCTCGGCGATGATCAGGATGGGGATCTGCCGGGTTCGCTCCAGCGAGCGGAATTGCGAGCACAGCCGCAGTCCGTCGTGGCCCTGGAGGCCAAGCGAGACGATGAACAGGTCGTAATTGCCCTCCGCGCCCTTGAACAGCGCCTCTTGCGGGTCGCTTTCGACGTCAACGGCGTAGCGGCCGCCGAGCGCGGCCTTGATCGCATTGGCGGCCGAGGCGCGGTCCTCGATCAGCAGGATGCTGGCGGCACCGGCATCGTCGCGCATCGCCGCCAGCACGGGATCCGCGATGCCGAGGTTGGCCGACTCGGCCGCGCGGGACCGCAACTCGTCCAGCATCACCTTCAGCCGGGTCAGCGAGCGCACCCGGGCGATCAGCGCCACTTCGTCGATCGGCTTGGCCAGGAAGTCGTCGGCCCCGGCCTCCAGCGCGCGAACCCGATCGGCCGCCTGGTCGAGCGCGGTCACCATCACCACCGGGATGTGGAAGGTCTGCGGGTCGCGCTTGAGGCGGCGGCAGACTTCCAGCCCGTCCATTTCCGGCATCATCACATCGAGCAGCACCACGTCGCAACCGCCCCCGGCGCAGATGGCGAGCGCGTCGGGACCATTGGAGGCGGTGACGACATCCAGGTATTCGGCGGTCAGCCTGGCTTCCAGGAGCATGAGGTTGGACACGGAATCGTCAACGATCAAAACGCGGGCCGACATGACGCTCTCACGCTCAACTGGGATCGGACAGATACTGGCGAATCGTTTCCAGGAACTTGACGACGGAGATCGGTTTCGAAAGGTACGCTTCACAACCGCTCTGGCGGATCTTCTCCTCGTCGCCCTTCATCGCGAAGGCGGTGATGGCAACGATGGGGATGTGGCGCAGAGCGTCGTCGTCCTTGACCCACTTGATGACCTCCAGCCCCGACACTTCCGGCAGCTGGATGTCCATCAACACGAGATCGGGCTTGTGGGTGCGGATCAGCGCCACCGCCTCCACGCCGCTGCGCGTCTGGATCGTCGCGTAGCCGCTGGCTTCCAGCAGGTCGTTGAACAGTTTCATGTTCAACTCATTATCTTCGACGATGAGGACGCGTTTCGACATGGAGGCAACTCTGGTGCGAACCGACGACTTCTCGATCCTGAGCCGGAGGGCTCCGGCCTTATACACGACATTAGGCCGCAGAGCTTGACGAAAGGGTAATCGCCGACGTGAAGGGACCTTCGCAGCTTGACAATCGGGGGCGTTTCAATCGCGGCCGCCTCGACGAGACCGCAGCCTCGCTGCTGACCTTTCTCGCCGCCGAGCCCGAGCGCTTCGATCGTTTCCTCAGCCTCACGGGCCTCAGCGTCGGCGGCCTTCGCGCGGCCGCAGGGCGCAGCGACTTCGCCGGACACCTGCTCGCTTACCTTGCATCCGACGAACCGCTTCTGCTGGCTTACGCGAGGGATCAGGGTCGCGATCCCGCCGAAGTCGCGGCCCTGGCCATGGCCGCCGGATCTTCGCCGACATCGGAGTGACAGGTCGCAGGCGGCGCCGCGACGGAGGTCGACCTGCAGGCGGGCATGGCGCTCCATGCCTGATCCGCCGCAGACGACCGAGCGCCATGCGATGTCCGGAAGGCTCCATGCACGTGCAGACCTCACCCGAAGTTCAGATATCCATCGCATGACAAGGGCTGAAATCGGAGGTGAGTGTATCAATCCTCCGCCAAGCTACCGCCCACCTTTCCAGCCGTTGAACCGCCTGTCCCGGTCTGGCCGAGCCCAAATGCTGCGCTCCACCGTGCAGCGACGCTGACGCCTTTGAAGCCTCATTCCGCCGCATGGTTCAGTCATTGTCATTTGCTAGGCTGGCATCGCGGGATGGAACATGGCTATGGACTGGCAGATCGTTCTAATCGTTGCCCTCGTCATCGTCGGGTCGGTGGCCTCACTGGCGAGCGGCCTCCGATCATAGGCCGCCATAGGCCGCGATGCGCCACACCATCGCGCCCCGGTGCCGGCCCTCCCGCTCGGCATCCCGCCGCCGCATCAGTTTATCCGCCGAGTTCACAAGGGGACTCGCTCGCGCGCCACGCGGTCAGGCTTCGTCCGATCTACGCCGCCAGCGCCTCGATCATCTCCGCCGGCACCTGCCCGATCGCGCGCAGCAGCTTGGGCTCCTCGTAGATGTCCTGCGCGGCATCGAAGCTCTCCTCCAGCACCGCGACCCCGGCGACCTGCCCGGCCATGCGCTCGGCGGCGGCGATCGCCTTTTCGGCCGTTTTCGCCTCCTGACGCGGGTTGGCGACGAGCTTGCCGCCGCGCTTGGCGACGACGAAGGGCAAGATGATGTAGCGGACGGCCATGCACGTGTTCTCCGATCAGGGCGAACATAGACGGAACAGAAGTTGTCCACAAGCTTTTGTGGTGAGTGATGGCGCTCCGACACGACAGCAGCTCCGCCGGCCCTGGCCAGCGAGGCAACCAAAAGGGCGGCGACCGCCGCGGTCGCCGTCGTGGAGCAGTCGCGGTGCCAAGCAAGCGCTCCATGCTCGGTCACAGCTGTCGCCGGCTGATGCTACGCCTCCTCGGCCTTGCGCCGCCCGCGGCCGTGCTGCTCCTTGGCCTCTCCTGCGCCGGCAGCCGCCTCCTTTTCAGCCTTGCCGGCGGTGGCAGTCGACGTTCCGGACTGCGGCGCTCCGTCGACATCGGCAGTGGACGCCGCAGGCTTGGGATGACCCTTGCCTTCGGTCGGCGGTTGGCCGGGACCACCCTCGTTGACGATCGGGTGGCCCGCTCCGGGCTTGGCGCTGCCGGCCGCTTGCACCTCATCGGCCTTCTGCGCCTTGGCGGACCGATTGTGGCTCTTCTCAGACATTTGCGCGTCCTCTCGGGTGTCAGGATCGCGGACGAAACAGTGCAAGGCAGGCTGGGTTGCTCGGCTATCTGACGCAGGCTGGTGCCGTATGGCAGCGTCGCGTCAGCTGGTTTCGAAGAGGCGGCTCCGGACATGAAGAGCCGTCCCGGCCGAAGCCAGCGGCGGCATACGATCGGACTTGAGACGTCGCGAAACGCGACCGGGCCAGCTGTCACGCGGCGAAGCAAGAGCCGGTGGCTTCGAGGGCGCGCGCGACCCGGATGGTCTCCGATCCTCGATCGTCGAGAAATCAAGCGGTCTGAGGCCGCCTATTCGCCGGGCTCATGGGCGCGGCCCGATGCCGGAGTCGTACGAAGATGACGAGGATATCGGAGAAAGATCCGTGCGGACACAATGATCGCTCGGCAGGATGGAGGCCTCGCCCGGAATCGAACCGGGGTGCAAGGATTTGCAGTCCTCTGCGTAACCACTCCGCCACGAGGCCTCGCGCGGCCGCCGCAACCCATCGGGATGCACCGCCGCAGCGCCGCTATAGCAAAGGTCCGCGCGGGATCGCAATGGCCGCATCCGCCGCCGCGCGCAATACACCTTTGCAAGGCGCCGCAGGCTTGATATATGCGCCGCAGTCGCCGAAACGTGAGGCGTAACGGCGCCGATCCCTGATAGCTCAGCTGGTAGAGCAGTCGACTGTTAATCGACTTGTCGCAGGTTCGAGTCCTGCTCAGGGAGCCACTTGGCCCGACCTCGGCGCGTCGCGACCGTCCACTTGACGCGTGTGGATCTCAGCCTCTCCAGATCCGGAGTTCGCTCCGGCGTCGCATGTCGCGCCTCACGATCACCCGACCCTTCCCACGGAGTTTTCCGCCGCACCGAGTCCTTGCGGCACAAACAGAGTGAGGCCCACGTCCACTCAGCGCGGCGAGCGGGCGGAACCGCGCCGGAACGCGCTTCAAAGCCTTGGACCGCAGACCGGATCCGGTCCGAGGCTCCAACCTGTCGTCCCGGATCGGACTTGTCCGAACACAGCGACGCTCGTTTCGGTTCGACGCGCTAACTCTTGACGCGGACGTAGTCGCCCGGCGCATCGCCGAGCGCGCGCAACCGGCCCTCGCCCGGCCGGCGGGCGGGAACGCGTTGCGGCGCCTGCTCCTCGATCCAGGCGAACCAGTCCGGCCACCAGCTGCCCGGCGTTTCCACGGCCTCCGCGCTCCACTCGGCCAGCGTCCCGGCCGGCCGCGGTCCCGTCCAGTACTGGTATTTCGACTTGCTCGGTGGGTTGACCACGCCGGCGATATGGCCGGAGCCGGCAAGGACGTAGCGGACCGGGCCGCCGAACAGCAGCGCACCCCGGAACACCGACGCCGCCGGAGCGATGTGATCCTCCTTGGCCGCCAGGAAGTAGCTCGGCAGCGTCACCTTGCCGAGATCGAGTCGCACGCCGCCGAGCGTCATATCGCCGGTCGCGAGGCGGTTCTCCAGGTAGAAGTTGCGGAGGTAGAACGAGTGATTGCTGGCCGGCAGCCGCGTCGAGTCGGAGTTCCAGTGCAGAAGGTCGAAGGCGGCCGGCTTCTTGCCCTTGATGTAGTTGTCGACGACGTAGGACCACAGAAGGTCGTTGGGACGGAGCATGTTGAAGGCGGTCGCCATCTTGGCGCCGTCGAGATAGCCGGTCACCTCCATCTCCTTTTCCAACGCCCGGATCTGCTCCTCGTCGGTGAACACCTGCAGGTCGCCGGCGTCGCTGAAGTCGGCCTGCGAGGTGAAGAATGTGGCGCTGGCGATGCGGTTGTCGTCGGTCTCGGCCATGTAGGCCAGCGCCGCCGAGAGAAGCGTGCCGCCGATGCAGTAGCCGATGGCGTTGGCCCGCCCCTCGCCCGTCGCCTTCTTCATCGCGTCGAGGGCGGCGAAGATGCCTTCGCGCATGTAGTCCTCGAAGGTCTTGTCGCGGTGGCGCGCGTCCGGATTGACCCAGGACACCACGAACACGGTCAGGCCCTGCCCCACCGCCCAGGCGATGAAACTCTTCTCCGCGTTGAGGTCGAGGATGTAGAACTTGTTGATCCACGGCGGGACGATGAGGAGCGGGCGCTTCAGCACGTCGGGAGTCGCCGGCGCGTACTGGATCAGCTCCATCAGGTCGTTGCGGCACACAACCTTGCCCGGCGTCACCGCGATGTTGACGCCGAATTCGAAGCGGCTGGCATCGCTCTGCCGGATGCGCAACGTGCCGCCGCCCGCCTCGATGTCTTCGGCGAGCTGCGCCGCGCCGCGCACGAGGTTCTCGCCCGACGACGAGAAGGTTTGCCGCATCAGCTCCGGATTGGTGACGATGAAGTTCGCCGGCGACAGGGCGGTGGTGAGCTGGCGCAGGTAGAACTTCGCCTTGGCGCGCGTGCGCGGGTCGACCTCCGTCGATTCGTCGACGAGGCGGTCGGCCCAGGTGGAACCGATCGCGTGGGCCTGGCGCAGGAACTCGTAAACGGGCAGCTCAGACCATTCGGGCGCGGCGAAGCGCTTGTCCTTGCCCAGCGGCACCACCGGCGCGGCCGCTTCGCCGTTGAGGCGCTTGTAGGTCTGGCCCCAGAGCTGCACAAAAGGTATGGCGATGCCGGCCTGCGCCTGGGCCAGCCGCCCGGGGTTGCTCATCCAATGCTCGGCGATCTTGCCCACGCAGGTGGCGGCCGCGACAAGCGTGTCCGACATGTCGCTCCTGGGCGCCTCGCCGGTCTCGAACGGCTTGAGATAGGCCGACAGCGCCTTGCCGCTCTGCTCGATGAAGCGGGCGGCGTTGTAGGCGAGCTTCTCGAAATCCGGTGTGCCGCCCGCCCCGTTGCCCGCTGGCGCGGCCGGTTGCTTCGGCGCGGGGGGTGGATTACCCGCGTCGGGAGCGGGCACGTCGCTGGCTGGCGGTGACGAAGTCATCTCCTGAAGATCTCCTGTCCCTGTTCGGACATAAAGGCGGACTAGCGTCACGGTTATTCGCCCCGCCGCCGTTTCGCACGATGACGGCTTGATCGCCAACGTCGGATCGTCGGAGAGGATGCCCCGCGCTTGCCGCTGCCGACTCTGTCGAAGGTTGCATCTTCGTTCGTCGGTGCGATGGAACGTGCCATGTCGGAGAAACGTGTTTTGATGGCAGGACGTGTCTCGACGATGACAAGGATCCTGGCGGGGATGGGAGTGTCGGCGCCGATGTGCACGGCGCTCCTGTTGACGGGAACGGCTCATGCCCAGAGCGCGGCTGCGCCCGCCAAGGCGAACCACAACCAGTACGTTTCGCCGCTTGATACGCTGAAGTCCACCCGTCTATGGACCGAGGTTCCGCCCGCCCGGGATTTCGTCAGGGACAGTCGGCCCGATCCCAAGCAGCTCGACTACACGCCGCTGACCAGCCACGACCCCGAGCGGCCCAAGCCGCGCGACAAGGCCAATGTCGAGGCCCTGCAGGCCGAGCTGGAGCACGACCGCACCATCAATGGCCGCAAGATGGATCGGCCCCGCCAATCCCGCGCCCATCGCGGCAGTGACCGGCAAGTGACCGGTCAGTGACGGCGCCCGCCCTGTTGCCCGCTCTCGGCAAATAAGGCACAACCACGCCGCACCTCGGCGCGCGGCGCCGGCGAGGATCGGCGGTCCGTCGCCGGGCGCGCACTCGCCAGCGCTACTCGCTTGCCGCATTGGCCCCGTTCAGTTCACCCGGCCTTTTAGCAAGCCGTCCCTCTCCAAGCTTCCCCTCTCCAAGCCTTTCCGCAATCGGGTTTCCACCATGTCGCCTCCTTTGCGCGTCGGCGTCGCCGGCCTCGGCACCGTCGGCACGGCGGTCCTTCGGCTTCTCGATCGCCAAGCCGCATCGCTGAGCCGTCGCGCCGGCCGGGCCGTCGAGGTGCGCGCGGTCAGCGCGCGGCGCCGCGAGGGACGCGACATCGGGCGGGCGGACTGGTATGCCGATCCCGTCGAGCTGGCGCGGGCGCCGTGCATCGACTGCTTCGTGGAACTGATCGGCGGCGCCAACGGCGCCGCGCTCGATGCGACCCGCGCCGCCCTTGCCGCCGGCAAGTCCGTGGTCACCGCCAACAAGGCGATGCTCGCCCGCCACGGCGGCGAACTGGCCGGGCTGGCCGAGGCGGCCGGCGTGGCGCTGCGCTTCGAAGCCTCGGTCGCCGGTGCCATCCCCATCGTCAAGACGCTGCGCGAAACGCTGGCCGGCAACACGGTCGACCGCGTCTACGGCATCCTCAACGGCACCTGCAACTACATCCTGACCCGCATGGAAGCCGACAAGCTGACCTTCGCGCAATGCTTGGCCGAAGCGCAGGCACTCGGCTACGCCGAGGCCGACCCGACCTTCGATGTCGGCGGCTTCGACACGGCCCACAAGCTCGCCATCCTCACCTCGCTCGCTTTCGGCACGACCCTCGACGCCGACGCCGTGGCGGTGGAGGGCATCGAGACGATCACCCCCGCCGACCTCCAGGCGGCCGAGGACCTCGGCTTCCGCGTCAAGCTGCTCGGCGTCGCCAAGCTGACGAGCTCCGGCATCGAGCAGCGGGTCCACCCGACCATGGTCCCCAAGGACTCGGCCATCGGTCAGATCAACGGCGTCACCAATGCGGTGGTCATCAACGCCGACGCCGTGCGCGAGCTGACGCTGGCTGGGCCGGGCGCCGGCGGCGAGCCGACCGCCTCGGCAGTGGTCGCCGACCTCACCGATGTCGCCAGACACTTGGGCAAGGGCGAGGCCCAGCCCGCTTTCGGCCTGCCCGTGGCGGTGCTGCGCCCTCTGGAGCGCGCTTCCATCGAGGCGCACGAAGGCGGCTACTATGTCCGCCTCGCCGTTCACGACCGGCCGGGCGCCGCCGCCTCCATCGCCCAGCGCATGGCCGAGCGCGGCATTTCGCTGGAAAGCATCGTGCAGCGCTCGCGGCCGGCGCAGCGCGGCGCCACCTCGGCGACCCCCGTGCCGGTCACGCTGGTGACGCACGCCACGCCCGAGCGCACCATCCGCGACGCCATCGCCGCCGTGGTCGGCGACGGCCACATCGCCGAGCGGCCGCAGGTCATCCGCATCGAGCGGGAATGAGCCGCGCGGCTGGACGATCGGATCGCCAATCGCGCGACGGCTTTCGGATCGATCCGCAGCGGCACAAGCACTTGCGGCCTCGGGCCGGAACCGTTCTTCGCGCCAGCGCGCCAGCGGCGGCCCGGTCGTGACCCGCCGATCCGTTCTGGGCGTCGACGCTTCCTTCTGCGGACGGCCCTGGACCGCCCGCCTCGACGCGGCCGGAGAAGCGCAGGCGTTGGCCATCGCCCAGCTCGGCGGCCACGACGACGTGCTTTCGCGCGTGCTCGCCGCCCGCGGCGTGCGCCCCGACGCGGTCGCCGCCTATCTCGAACCCTCGTTGCGCGACCTGCTCCCCGATCCGTCCGTGCTCGCCGACATGGATCGCGCGGTCGAACGCCTCGCCGCCGCCGTCGCCGATGGCGAACGGGTCGCGATCTTCGGCGACTACGATGTCGACGGCGCGGCCTCGGCCGCCCTGCTCGCCGACTACCTCGAAGGCTGCGGCTGTTCCACCCTCATCCACATTCCCGACCGCATCTTCGAAGGATACGGTCCCAACGTCGAGGCCGTGCGCTCGCTCCACGGGCGCGGCGCCGGCCTTCTCGTGACGGTGGATTGCGGCACCACCAGCCATGACGCCATCGCCGAAGCGCGCGGCCTCGGCCTCGACCCGATCGTGCTCGACCACCACGGCGCGCCGGAAGTGCTGCCGCAGGCCGTGATCGTCAACCCGAACCGCCTCGACGACCTGTCCGGCCTCGGCCAGCTCTGCGCCGCCGGCGTCGTCTTCATGACCTTGGTCGCCCTGCAGCGCCTGCTGCGCGGACGCGGGCACTTCACCGGGATGCGCGAGCCGGACCTCCTCGCCACCCTCGACCTCGTGGCGCTGGCCACCGTCGCCGACGTCGCCCCGCTGACCGGGATCAACCGTGCCTTCGTGGCCAAGGGTCTGCAGGTGATGCGGGCGCGCAGCCGTCCGGGCCTTCGCGCCCTGTTCGACGTCGCCGGCGCCGACGGGCCGGCTTCGACCTACCATCTCGGCTACCTCATCGCCCCGCGCATCAACGCCGGCGGCCGCATCGGCGACGCCGCGCTCGGCGCCCGCCTGCTCGGCCTGCGCGACGACGGCGAGGCGGCCGACCTCGCAGGCCGGCTCGACCGACTCAACCGCGAGCGCCAAGCCCTAGAGCAGGCGACGCTGGCGAACGCCGAGGCGGAAGCGCTGGCGCAGGTCGGCCTGCACGACGAGGGCGCCGCGGTGATCGTGGTCGGCGGCGAGAGCTGGCATCCCGGCATCGTCGGCATCATCGCCGGGCGCCTGCGCGAATCGTTCGGGCGCCCGGCCTTCGCGATCGCCCTCGGCGCGGGCGGCGGCGGCACCGGATCGGGCCGCTCGATGCCCGGCGTCGACCTCGGGCGCAGCGTGCGCGCGGCGGTGGAGACCGGGATCATCAGCAAGGGCGGCGGTCACGCCATGGCGGCCGGCATCACCCTCAAGCCGGGCGGCCTCGCCGCATTCCGCGCCTTCATCGAGGCGGATCTCGGCGCGGCGAGCCAGGCGGCGCGCGCCGCCACCGCGCTCGGCATCGACGCGACGCTGGCCGGGGCCGGCGCCATGACCCCTGCCCTTCTCGCATCCATCGAGCGCGCCGGTCCTTTCGGCTCGCAAAGCCCGGAGCCGGTCTTCGCGCTGGCCGCGCACCATCTCGCCGAGGTGGCCGAGGTCGGCAGCAGCCACCTGCGCCTGCGCGCCCGGGGGCGAGACGGCGGCATGCTCGACGCCATCGCCTTCCGGGTCGCCGATGCCGCTCTCGGACGGGCCCTGTTGAACGCCCGCGGCAGCGCCGTGCACCTTGCGGGAACGCTGATGCTCGACCGTTGGGGCGGCCGCGAGCGGGTGCGCTTGCGCCTGCTCGACGCCGCGCCGGCTGTTTGAACGGGTCAAGCTACTTGGGCGACGCGGGCACCACCGGGGCAGGATTCGGCACCACCGGCGCCGCGATCGGCGGCGGCGCGGGGGCCATCGGCGGCAGCGGGCGCGTCACGATGTGCTCGTCGATCGGTCGTTCGCCGAGCACGGCCGCGACGTCGCCGTCCTGCACCCGCCGCGCGCCGATGGTGGCACCGATGCGGCGCACCACGTCCGGCGCCGTCGCATAGGTGCCGTGGGCGATGAGCGAGGTTTCGTCGCCGGCGAGGTCGTAGACCTTGACGCCGAGCGCACTCAGCACCGCTTGATCGGCCGGGTTCTTGGGATCAAGCGCGCCGACGCGCTGCCGGTTGCCGGCGAGGCGGCGCGACAGCGACAACGCCTTGTCGTTCACCGATACCAGCACGGAGACGTGCGAGGGATCGATCTTGGCGATCTGGTTGCGGAAGACGCCGACGTCGATGTCGGGAGCGGCGAGCATCACGTCGCCGAGCCGGCCGTCGAGGTCTGGCTTGCCGGCGATGGCATCCTGGCGCAGCGCCTCCATGGTCAGCCAAGTGCCCATCGAATGGGCGAGGATGTGGATGCGTCCGACGTCGGGCGTCGCGGCGATGTCGACCAGCGCCTGCGCCAGCGCGTCGCGCGAGGCGGACGCGCTTTCCTTGGCCGCCTCGTAGTCGAACAGGCTGCCGGAGGCCGGCCAGGTGAACAGCACCGGCACGCCGCCGAAGCGCCCGTCGGTGACGATCTGCGCCAGGCGGAAGCGCGCCTCGTCGTAGCTGTTGTTGAAACCGTGGACGTAGAGCAGCACGTCGCGGTTCGATCCGACGCGACCGCTCAGGTGCGAGGCGAGCTCGCTTTTGAACTCCCTATCGTCGAGGTCGCGGAACGAGGTGGCGGTGAAGTGGTGCTGCGGATCGCTGCTGCCGAAGCGCGGCAGTTCGACTTCGCCCGGGGCATGACCGGGCGGCACGGTGATCATCTGCAGCGACTCCCGCGCGCCGTCGGCCAGCTCGTTGGCGTCGCCGTGCCGGCCCTTGCGGGTCGACACCACGAACAGCGGCACGCGGCGGGCGGCCTGCGGCTCCGCCGTGGCGAACACGTCGCCGACCGACGAGGTCACTTCGGACACCTTGTCGGCGACGCAGCCGCTCAGGCCGGGAAGGGCGAGGGCCAGCGCGATCCGGCCGCAAACGATCAGGCGCAGACCGGCCGCCCGTGCGGCAGGCAGGCTACGGCCCGCGTATCGCGTCCGATGATCCATGGAACTCCCGCCTGTCCGCGCAGGTCCCGGACAGGCCGGGAACGCCCAAAGTGCCGCCCAATCGTGGCCTTACGGCGACAGGCGGGCGACGACCTGCCCTGCGGAACGCTTGGCGACCTGCCGCTCGGACCGCGGATCGGGTTACGGCGACAGCCTCGCGCCCGGCTGTCCGCCGGGCTTCGCGTCCTCGCGCCCGGCGACAGGAGATTGCTTCGCGTGCCGCCGCACCAACCATAGCACGAGCGAGGCCGCCAGCACCAGGACGGCGCCGGCGACCTCCGCCAACAGACCGGGATCGAACGGCGCCGGCGCCAAACCGTGCGCCAAGCCTCGCAGGACGCCTCGCAGGACGCCTTGTGTCAGGCTTCGCGAAATGGCGCGCGCGACCAGCGGGTCGGCCGCCACCATGCCGCCGGCGATCCAGCCGAGCAGCACCGCGCCTGCGACAACAAGGATGGGGAAGCGCCGCATCGCGCCCAGGATCAGCGTCGAGCCGAACACGATCAGCGGCACCGACAGCGCGACGCCGAACACGATCAGCGGCACGGAATTCTTCGCCGCCGCCGCGACCGCCACGACGTTGTCGAGGCTCATCACGATATCGGCCACGGCGATGGTGCGGATCGCTCCCCAGATCGAGCGGGCCGCCGCGACCTCCGCGAGGTCGCGCGCGCGCAGCAGGTCGAAGGCGATCCACAGCAGCAGCGCGCCGCCGATCAGCTTGACGTAGGGAAGGCCCAGCATGGCCACCACGAAGACGGTGAGCACGATGCGCAGGCCGACCGCGAGGCCGGCGCCGCCGAAGATCGCCCAAGCCCGGCGGCGCCCGTCCAGCCCGCGGCAGGCGAGCGCGATCACCACCGCGTTATCCCCCGACAGGAGAAGGTTGATCCAGAGGATCTGCAAACCCTTGAGGGCAAGATCGGAGGCAGCGCCGGGCGACAAGGAACCGAGGCCGGCCAGAACGTTGCTCATCTAGAGGCGACCTACGCAACAGAAAGAGCGACGGGCGGGCAGAACAAGGACGCCTCCGAAGCGCCGCGGGCGCCGCCGAACGGGCGTAGGCCGCATCGGCAAGGAATTGTTTACAATCTCCCTCTAGCTCTGGGAAGGGCGCCGCGTGCAGCGCCCTGGTCCGGCAGCCCAGGAGGTCGCCCAGGAGGTCGTGATGGCAAGCGTTTCCGGCGCAGCTCTGGTTGGCGCGGCCCTGCTTCTGACGCCGCTGTCGTCCGCGAGCGCTCAGGGCAGCGCTGCGGGCGTCGACGCCGCATCCGCCCCGTCGGCGGCGAAACCGTCCCGTGCCTTTTCCGCGAAGGACATCGCCGAACTGCTCAAGCGCGACAGGTCCAAAGCCGAAGGCGCGGGCGCGCCGCAGCCCCTCGACGTACCCGTCCCGGCCGCCCAACCGACCACACCGTTTGCCGCCGCGCGCCTGTCGCCGGAGGCGATCAATGCCGCCCGGTTCGGCCGCGTCAGCGAAGCCGCCCGCAGCGTCGATCCCGTGGTGCTCAAGGCCGAGATCCTGCTCGACCGGGCCCATGCGCCGCCGGGCGTGATCGACGGGCGCTTCGGCTCGAACTTCACCAAGGCCGTCACCACCTTCGAGGTTCTGCGCGGGCTGCCGGTCGACGGCAGGCTGAGCCGGCGGGTGTGGGACGAACTCGGCGGCGACTCGGCGGCGCCCGTGCTCGGCACCTACGTCATCCAGCCAGCCGACGTGGTCGGACCCTTCTACCCCGACCTGTCGCCCGATTATGCCGAACAGGCGAAGATGCCCGACCTCGGCTACCGCTCGGCCGAGGAACTGTTCGGCGAGCGCTTCCACATGGACCGCAAGTTCCTGCGCGCCCTCAACCCCGGCGTCGACATGAGCATCGCCGGCAACCGCATCCTGGTCGCCGAGATCGCGACCCTGCCGCTCGCCGCCAAGGTCGCCCGCATCGACGTCGACAAGGCGCGGGGCCAAGTGCTGGCCTTCGACGCGCGCGGCGAACTGATCACCGCCTATCCCGCGACCATCGGCTCGGATGAGCTGCCCTCGCCGTCGGGTTCCTGGGTCGTGCGCGGCGTGGCTCCGCACCCGACCTACACCTACGACCCGAAGAAGAACTTCCAGCAGGGCAGCAACATCCAGAAGCTGATCCTTCCGCCGGGACCCAACAATCCCGTCGGCGCCGCCTTCATCGCCTTGTCCAAGCCGACCTACGGCATCCACGGCACGCCCGATCCCGCCAAGATCGACAAGACGCGCTCGCACGGCTGCGTGCGCCTCACCAACTGGAACGCCGTCGAACTGGCCGGGCTGGTGCAGGTCGGCGCCCCCGTGAACTTCATCGACAAGCCGACCGGCGCGGCGGACGGGCGGGAGCCGGACATCGCCTCCGTGCTCGGCGCCGAACCGGCGATGCGCTGAGCTTTCGGGCTCGCCCGGCCCTTCACCGCGCAGGCTGAGCGCGCCGGCGAACAACGGGTCGCCACCCGCGTTGCCCTCGCGGCGGCGCCTCATCGCGCCCTCCTGATGGGGCGATCGATGTCCGCGGCAACCATCTTCTCGGCGTGCAACCTGCTCGCCCTGCTGGGCTGGGCGGGGCTGCTGACAACCCTGTTCGTTCCCCGGCTGAGGCACCCCGTCTGGCTGGCGACCGGGCTGGCGCTGCCGGCGGTCTTCGCGGCGGTCTACCTCGTCACCTTGGGACTTGCGGTGGCGACCGGGCCGAACGGCGGCGGCTTCAACTCCATCCCGCAGGTGCGCGCCCTGTTCGCCAGCGACTTCGGCGTCACCACCGGCTGGGTGCACTACCTCGCCTTCGACCTGTTCGTCGGCACCTGGATCGCCCGCGGCGGCCTTGCCGCAGGGCTCAGCCGCTGGGCTCTGCTCCCACTGCTGATCCTTACCTTCCTGTTCGGGCCGCTGGGCTTCCTCGGCTTTGTCGTGCTTCACGCCGCGACGGGACGCGGGCGCCCGACCATGGCCGGCGAGGCGGGATCGTCCCGCTTCTTTTCGCGGACGATCTGAACCCGGACAGCCTCAGTAGAGTCCGCCCGTGCCCGAGCCCACGACCTGGTCGGCATCGGCGCCGGGATCGATCTGTCGGGGACCGGGATCGCCGCTGTAGCCCTCGGGCGGCGCGGTGCCGGGCTTGAAGGCTTCCGGGATCGAGCCGGCGCCCGACGAGCGCTGGCCCGAACGCGGATCAACCGAGATCAGCTTGATGCCCGGCGGCACGCGGAACGGGATGTCGGGCTTGTTCTTCAGCGCCAACGCCATGAAGTCGCGGAAGATGGGCGCGGTGTAGAGCGCCGCCTGGGCGGAGTCGCCGAGCGAGCGCGGTCGGTCGTAGCCCATGAACACGCCCACCGCGAGGTCGGGCGAGAAGCCGACGAACCACAGGTCCTTGGCGTCGTTGGTGGTGCCGGTCTTGCCGGCGAGGTGCTTGCCGACCGAGCGGATCACCTGACCCGTGCCGCGCTGGATCACGCCCTCCATGATCGAAGTGATCTGGTAGGCCGTGAGCGGGTCGAGCACCTGTTCGCGCTTGTCGACCAGCGTCGGCTCGGGCTCGTCGGCCACGAACTTCGGCTCGTTGCAGCTCTGGCAGGTACGCTCGTCGTGGCGATAGATGGTGTGGCCCCAGCGGTCCTGGATGCGGTCGATCAGCGTCGACTTGATCTTGCGGCCACCGTTGGCGAGCATCGAATAGGCGGTGGTCATCTTCATCAGGGTGGTTTCGCCCGCGCCCAGCGAGAACGACAGGTAAGGCGGCAGGTCCTCGTAGATGCCGAAGCGCTTGGCGTATTCGGCGATCAGCGGCATGCCGACGTCGCGGGCGAGCCGCACCGTCATCTGGTTGATCGAATGCTCGATGCCGTAGCGCAGCGTGTGCGGGCCGCCCGACTTGCCCTCGAAGTTCTGCGGCGACCAAACCCCGAGGCCGGGGCCCTGGTCGATGGAGATCGGCTCGTCGAGCACGATGGAGGACGGCGTGTAGCCGTTGTCGAGCGCGGTGGCATAGACGATCGGCTTGAACGAGGATCCGGGCTGGCGCATCGCCTGGGTCGCGCGGTTGAAGTTCGACTGGTCGAACGAGAAGCCGCCGACCATGGCAAAGACGCGGCCGGTGTAGGGATCCATCGCCACGATGGCACCGCCGACCTCGGGGATTTGGCGGAGCCGAAATTGCCCGGCGCGGCCGTCGATGGGCTCGGCATAGACGACGTCGCCGACGGTCAGGCCGTTGCGGCCGGTGCCGCGCGACCAGTGCAGCCCGGTCTGCAGCAGGGTGGCGGTTTCACGCTCGCGGTTGAGGCGGCCGTCGGGATCGCGCCTGGGCTGCAGGCCGATCTGGGCGTCGTTGCCGGTCATCTCCAGTACCACGGCGAGGCGCCAGGGCTTGACGTCGCCCAGCATCGGCACGTCGGCGAGCGGAGGACCCCAATCGCCACCGAGATCGATGTGGCGCATCGGCCCACGGAAGCCGTGGGCTTCGTCGTAGCGGACGAGACCGTCGGCCAGGGCCTTGCGGGCGAGGCCCTGCATCTTCGGGTCGAGGGTCGTGCGCACCGACAGGCCGCCCTCGTAGAGCTTCTTCTCGCCGAACTTCTCGCCGAGCTCGCGGCGCACCTCCTCGGCGAAGAAGCCGCTGTAGTAGGTGTTGGGCGAAAGCACGCGCGGGGTGACGCCCAGCGGCTGCTGCTTGGCCCTGTCGCCTTCGGACTTGGGCACGTAGCCGTTCTCGACCATGCGGTCGATCACGTAGTTGCGCCGGTCCAGCGCCTTCTCGCGGTGGGTGAAGGGATGGTAGTTGTTGGGCGCCTTGGGCAGGGCGGCGAGGTAGGCGACCTCGGCCACGCTCAGCTCGTGCACCGACTTGCCGTAATAGTTCAGCGCCGCCGCCGCGACGCCGTAGTTGCCGAGGCCGAGGTAGATCTCGTTGAGGTAGAGTTCGAGGATCTTTTCCTTGGAATAGGCCGACTCGATGCGGAAGGAGAGCAGCGCCTCCTTGATCTTGCGGTCGTAGGA
>CALMGA010000345.1 GCA_937863205.1 uncultured Beijerinckiaceae bacterium
GCGCCGGAGTGGGCGGGCAGGTCGACCGGACCGGGCAGGCGCAGGCCCAGCGCGGGGCGGCGGGCAAAGCCGAAGCGCTCGTAGTACGGCGCGTCGCCGACGAGCAGGATCGCGCGATGACCCAGCGCGCGGGCGCGGGCGACCGCCTCGTTCATCAGCCGACCGCCGATCCTGTGGCAGCGCCAGTCCGCGTCGACGGCGCGCGGCCCCAGCATCCGCGCCGGCGTGTCGCCGGCCGCGACGTGCCAAAGCCTGACCGTTCCCACCACGCCCCGGACGGGTTCGCCAAAACCCACGACCTCGCCGCCCCCCTGAGATCTCGCGACAAGGGACAGGCCGGACGCCGGGAGCCTGCCGGCGCGCAGGCGCGCGCAGGTCTTGGCGAACCGGCCCGGGCCGAAGGCGCGGTCGAGCAGCAACTCGCGCGCTTCGGCGTCCTCCGGACGCTCGACGTCGATCACCACCGGGCGCACCGGGGTGGGATCGGCGCCGGCCGGCACGGCGGGGAAAGGCGCGGGCATGGAAGCGGCGGGGACGTGGGTCGGATGGACGGCGGGGTGAAAGGCAGGAGTCATCGAGGCGTCCCCTTTCGAGAGGCAGCGGATGACCCTCGCACCGGCGCGGGGAAGGCGCGTGATCCCGTCCGAAAAGTCTGCGACTTTGCGGGATCACGCTCCAGGCGTCGGCCGTTCGGGCGAATGGGATGGGTGAGGTGGCGGAAAACCGAGGGCCGAAGCCCTCAGATCACGTAGGATTTCAGCGGCGGAAAGCCGTTGAAGCCGACGGCCGAATAGGTCGTCGTGTAAGCGCCGGTGCCCTCGATCAGCACCTTGGCCCCGATCTCCAGGCTCACGGGAAGGGGGTAGGGCACCTTCTCGTAGAGCACGTCGACCGAGTCGCAGGTCGGCCCGGCGATGACGCAGGGTTCGGTCGCATCGCCGTCGAAGGCGGTGCGGATGGGGTAGCGGATCATCTCGTCCATCGTTTCGGCGAGGCCGCCGAACTTGCCGATGTCGAGATACACCCAGCGCACCGCATCCGCCTCCGACTTGCGGGAGATCAGCACCACTTCCGCCTCGATCACGCCGGCGCTGCCGACCATGCCGCGGCCCGGCTCGATGATGGTTTCCGGGATCTGGTTTCCGAAGTGCTTGCGCAGCGAGGCGAAGATGGCGTGGCCGTAGACGCTGGTCGCCGGCACGTTCTTGAGGTAGCGCGTGGGGAAGCCGCCGCCGAGGTTGACCATGGCGAGGTTGATGCCGCGCTCGGCCAGTTCCTTGAAGATCAGCGCCGCCGCCTTCAAGGCGCCATCCCACATGCCGGGATCGTTCTGCTGCGAGCCGACGTGGAACGACAGGCCGTGGGCGAGGAGCCCCAGGCGATGGGCGTGCTCCAGCACGCGCGGAGCCATGGCGACGTCGCAGCCGAACTTGCGCGACAGCGGCCATTCCGCTCCCGTGCCCTCGCACAGCATGCGGCAGAACACTTTGCTGCCCGCCGCCACGCGCGCGATCTTCTCGACCTCCGCCTCGCAATCCACCGCGAAGAGGCGGATGCCGAGCCGATACGCGCGGGCGACGTCGCGCTCCTTCTTGATGGTGTTGCCATACGAGATGCGATCGGCGGTGGCGCCGGTGGCCAGCACCTGCTCGATCTCCGCCACCGAGGCGCAATCGAAGCACGAGCCGAGCCCGGCCAGCAGGTTCAGCACGGCCGGCTCGGGATTGGCCTTGACGGCGTAGAATACGCGCGCGTCGGGCAGCGCGTGAGCGAAGAGGCGGTAGTTGTCGCGCACCACGTCGAGGTCGACGACGAGGCAGGGGCCCTCGTCGCGGCGGGTGCGCAGGAAGTCGAGGATTTTTTGCGTCATCGCGGCATCCCTTCGTGCCGGCCACCTTTCAGGGTTGGCCGAACAAACGAATTTGAGCAAAGGGGTGAACGACACCGCTGGCCGCCCGCGCGCGTTGGAAACGCGCCGGCGACATCGCAATGCCATCCGAGGCGCGGCGTGGCCCTGATCGGCGCGACGCAAGTCAATGCGACTTGGGTCGACGCTACCGGGGCTCAACCGAACCAGATGCTGCGCCGTGGCTCAGATACGCTCCGCGCGAGGATGAACCCGTGCTGAGAGATCGAAGCCATCGATTGGATGTTGGGTGAGCCCCGCGATCCGCACGCCCGGCAAGAGAGACTAGCCTCTTCGGTGTGTCGGCGTTGGAGGCCGACAGAGACGAAAAAGCCCGGTCCGTCGTTGCTTTAAGTCGCGTCCCCCGTTTGGCGGGGTTCACCGGTTCGCTCCGGCTGCCGGCTATTAAGGATGGTTCACCGGCCTCTTGTCCGGAACCCCATCCACCGACACACGACCACAGGCACGTGCGATTTGGGCAAGCGTGAAGATAGGCGGATTCGACCGATGCGCAAGGGTTTTCTGCCGCCCCTCATGCGTTTTGCCGCCGTGTTGCACCAGTGTGGGACGGCCTGCACCGCGCCGGTGCCGCTCACGATGTCCCGAACGTCTCGTCGAAGGCGTAACCGGCGCCGCGCACGGTGCGGATCGGGTCGGCCTCGCCCTCGTCGGACAGCGCCTTGCGCAGGCGGCCGACGTGGACGTCCACCGTGCGCTCGTCGATCTCGACCGACAGCCCCCACACGCCGTCGAGCAGCTGAGCGCGGGAGAACACCCGGCCGGGTTTGGCCATCAGGTGCTCCAAGAGGCGGAACTCGGTCGGACCCAGCCGCACGGAGCGCCCGGCCCGGTGAACCCGCCAGTTCTCGCGGTCGAGTTCCAGCGGCCCCACCGTGAGGCGCGAAGCGACGCGGTCGGGGCTGGCGCGGCGCAGCAGGGCGCGGACGCGGGCGATCAGCTCGGGCACCGAGAACGGCTTCACCATGTAGTCGTCGGCGCCGGTCTGCAGGCCGCGCACCCGCTCGGCCTCCTCGCCGCGGGCGGTGAGCATGATGATGGGCAGGCCGCGCGTGGCGTGGCGGCCGCGCACCCGGCGGCAGATTTCGAGACCGGATACGCCCGGCACCATCCAGTCCAGGATGACGAGGTCGGGCGGGTTCTCGATGATGCGCAGGTCCGCCTCGTCGCCGCGCTCGACGCAGGTGACGGCGAAGCCCTCGGCTTCAAGGTTGTAGGTGAGCAGGACGTTGAGCGTTTCCTCGTCCTCGACGACGAGGATGCGTGGGCTCGTCCCCGTCCGCCCTGCGCGGTCCGGGGTCGCGGCGGAAGGTGCCGACGTCCCTCCGGAGGGCGCCTGATCGCTCACGAGGCCGCAAGCGGCAGGCCGGGCATCTCGGCGCCCGAGTTCGTGCCCGGGTTCGCGCCCGGGTTCGCGCCCAAGTTCGCGCCCAAGTTCGCGCCTTTGGGCCGGTCCAGCGGCAGCGCCTCGCCGGTGACGAGGTAGACCACCGTTTCCGCGATGTTGGTGCAATGATCGCCGATGCGCTCGATGTTCTTGGAACAGAACAGCAGGTGGGTGCAAAACGAGATGTTGCGGGGATCCTCCATCATGAAGGTGAGAAGGTCGCGGAACACGCTGTCTTCCAGGGCGTCGAGTTCGGCATCGTGGGTCCACACGGCGCGGGCGCGCTCGACGTCGCGGTGGGCGTAGGCGTCGAGCGTGTCCTTCAGCAGCAGGGCGGCGGTGTCGTGCATCGATTTCAGCCCGATCACGGCACGGGGCAGGCGCGCTTCCCCGGCCACCACGACCGCCCGCTTGGCGATGTTCTTGGCGAAGTCGCCGACGCGTTCGAGGTCGGCGGAGATGCGGATCGCCGCCACGATCTCGCGCAGGTCCACCGCCATCGGCTGGCGCCGGGCGATGGTGAGGATGGCCTGTTCCTCGATCTCGCGCTGCAGCAGGTCGAGGCGGGGGTCGACGGCGATGGTGGCGCGGGCGAGGTCGGCGTCGAGGCCCGACAGCGAGT
>CALMGA010000346.1 GCA_937863205.1 uncultured Beijerinckiaceae bacterium
CTCCGGCCGCTGCACGAAGGAGGCGGCGATCCAGTCGACGCCGACCTCCAGCGCGGCCAGCAGGTCGGCGTGATCCTTGGGCGTCATCGCGGACACGGCGATCTCGGTGTCGGGCAGGCTGATGCCCTTGCGGCTCGACATGGTGCCGGCCACCTCGGCCTCGCAAAGGGCGTGCGTATCGGTGGTTTGCACGACGTGGAGGCGCATCTTGCCGTCGTCGACGAGCACGGTGTCGGTCGGCTTCAAGGCTTGCAGGATCTCGGGATGGGGCAGGTGGACGCGGGTCGCGTCGCCGGGCTCGGGATTGCTGTCGAGGGTGATGCGGTTGCCGGGCACGAGGTTGATCGTCGTGTCGCGGAAGGCGCCGATGCGCAGCTTGGGACCCTGAAGGTCGACCAGCACCGCCACCGGCCGCCGGTAACGCTTGGCCACTTCGCGCAGGGCGAAGACGCGCTCGCGCAGGTCGTCGTGGCCGGTGTGGCTCATGTTGATGCGGAACACGTCGACGCCGGCGGCGAACAGCTTGGCCAGCATCTCGTCGGGCGTCGAGACGGGACCAAGCGTGGCGACGATCTTGCAGCGGCGCAGACGTCTCATGGGGTGATCCTTCGGCTCGGTGGGGGAAGACGTGCCGGCGGGCGCGTGCCGGCCGGCGTCAGGGTTTGCCGGAGGTCGGCTGCGCCGGCGATCCCGGCGGTGCCGGGTCGGTGAGCTGGACGGTCCAGTTTCGGGCGTCCTTGCCCGTGTCGATCTCGAAGAATCCGGTGCGGTCGAAACCGCGGGTGAAGCAGTCGTTGCGGCCGGAAATCTTGAACTCGCGGTCGCGCGTGCACATGAAGGCCTTGCCTTTCCATTCCCCGCCGCGTTCGTCCATCGCATAGGCGTAGTAGAATTGCGCCGCCAGCGCGCCGCGCACCAGGGTTTCGCAGCCGTTGGGCTTGACGTTCCACCAGCCCTCGCTCACCCACGTCTCCCCATCGGTGTAGGCGAGCGAGATGGAAACGCGGCTGGCCGTGTTGTTGCAGAGCCGAAAATCGGCCTTGGCGGCGTTGCTCCAGGCGAGGGTGCAGGCGAGCGCGGCGGCGGCCGCGAAGAGTGCGGGCTTTGACACGGCTGAATCACTTCCCGATGACAGTTGGGCGATCTTGTTGAGATGAAATGAGCCGGCAGCATGACCGCCGGCCGATGCGGCTGCCGAACGGACGGCGGGCAGGGGAGGGCCAGGTTTTGCGGGATCACCGGCAGGCATCAACGATCGAATACATCGAAGGGTCCGGCACCGGCGGCCTGCTGCTCCTGTGCGACCACGCCTGCAACGCCCTGCCGGACTGCTACGGGACTCTCGGCCTGCCGCCGGAGCAGCTGCAGCGCCATATCGGCTACGACATCGGTGCCGCCGCCGTGACCCGGCGCATCGCCGCCCGCTTCGAGGCGCCGGCGGTCCTCACCACCTTCTCGCGGCTGCTCATCGACCCCAACCGCGGCATCGACGATCCTACCCTGGTGATGCGCCTCTCCGATGGCGCGATCGTGCCCGGCAACGCCTGCATCGACGATCACGAGATCGCCCGGCGGGTGCAACTCTACTGGCGGCCCTACCGCGACGCGGTCAGCCAAACCATCGAGCGCATGAGTTCGCCCGAGCGAACCCCGGTGGTGATCTCCGTGCACTCCTTCACCCCGGCCTGGAAGGGCGTTTCCCGCCCGTGGGAGATCGGCATCCTGTGGGACACCGATCCGCGTCTCGCCGTGCCGCTGATGGAGGCGCTGCGCGAAGCCGGCTTCATCGTCGGCGACAACGAGCCCTACAATGGTGCGCTCCGCGGCGACACCCTCGACGAGGAGGTGACGCGGCGCGGCATCGCCGGCCTGCTCATCGAGGTGCGCCAGGACCTCATCGCCGACGAGGCGACGGCGATGGTGATGGGCGACCGCCTCGCCGACGTGCTCGCGCCCGTGATCGCCGAGCCGGTCCTGCACCAGCCGGCATATCTGCGCTCGCGCACGGGACGGCACGCTCAAGCTTGACGCCGCGCCGGCCCGTCCCCGGCCGGCGTGCTTGACGCCGCCGGTGCCCGCAGGCAAGCCCGCGCTCGTCGCCGAGCGGACGAATCAGGGGCGCCATGACGAACAACACCGCGGTCCACGCGATCGCCGCCGCGGCGGTGAAGGCAAAGGGCTGCAGCGCGCGTGCAGCCTGAAGGGGTCATGAAAGATGAGCGGCAAAGACATCGCACCGACCGAAGTCGCCGGCGAGGAATTGAAGCAGTTCATCGAGCGCATCGAGCGTCTCGAAGAAGAAAAGAAGGCGCTGTCGGACGATATCAAGGATGTCTACGCCGAACTGAAAGGACGCGGGTTCGACGCGTCCGTCGTCAGGCTGGTCATTCGGATCAGGAAAACGGATCAGAACGAGCGGCAGGAGCAGGAAGCCATACTGGACCTGTATCTCCAGGCGCTGGGCATGCATTGATGCTGCCCGGTGAAGGGGCCGATCCGAAGCCCCCGCTTGCCGATCGTCGTGCCGTTGAACGGAGTGGTCGGAGATAACGAGGACGCCGCCGCTCTTCCGGCAATGATCGAAGCCGATCAAATCGTTCTGATCCTCGACGGCGGGTCCGCAACTCTGCCGACCAAGCCCTCTTCCTCAGCGACGCTTCAGGCTTGGTGAATTGGTGGCCACGGCCACCGCGGAGATCTCGCCGCCCTTTGTCGAAAAACATTGGTCGAAAAACATTGGTCGATCAACGTCTTGGGCTCGGCCGCAAATCCGCTTGTCGGCGAGAAGCGCGCGGGGTTCGCCAGTTCCACCGGCATCGCGGCCCTGCGTTGGCGAAGAGCGATGAACGAAAGGCGGCCGGTCGACCGCGCAGCTGAGTAAGAGGTGGGCGGGATCCTGCCAGCCCTCAAGGATCTCGTCGGCTCCCGATCCATGCGACCCTTCCGAGCAGGAAAGGGAAGGATCATCGAGCCGGGCACCGCCGCCGGCGCTCCCGCGATTTCGACGTTCGATAGCCGCTTCGCAGGGCTGCAGCGTCTTGACAGGAATACCAGACTGGTCTGTAAATTCTGTCATGACAGAACAAACGGATAATGTGAGCAGCCTGCCCGCCGCCGTCGAGCGGTTCGTGCTGCACTGGGGCGACCTTGGCGGCCAGTGGGGCGTCAACCGCTCCGTCGCCCAGATCCACGCCCTGCTTTACCTTTCCGAGCGTCCCCTCACCGCCGAAGAGATCGCGGGCACGCTCGGGATCGCCCGCTCGAACGTGTCGACCTCCCTGCGCGAGTTGCTGGGATGGAACCTGATCCGCCGGGTGCCGATCATGAACGAGCGCCGCGACCGCTTCGCCGCCGAGATCGACCTTTGGGAAATGGTCACGCGCATCGCCGCCGGTCGCAAGGAGCGCGAGATCGACCCCGCCATCGCGGCGCTGCGTTCCTGCGTCGCCGAGGCCGACGGCGATCCTGCGGTCGGGGAGGTCGCGCAGCGGCGCCTGCGCGCGATGCTCGACTTCACGCAAACGATGGAGCGCTGGTACGGCCAGATGCTCCACGTGCCCCGCGGCACCCTGGCCAAGCTGGTCCGGCTGGGTGGCCGCATCGTCAAGTTCCTGCCCGCCAGGGGCGAGCCGTGATCCGCGTTTTGAGAAAGCGCGAGTTCTGAATTTGGGGAGATGACGATGGGCCGTGTCGCATCGGGCAACACCAAGATCGCGCAACCGTCTCGCGGGTTCGGCGCGCGGCGTAACCCCGACGCCGGGGGTGACCTTCTCGACCTGCGCTTCCGCGCGCTGATCCCGGAGCGCGAATGGGCCAGCCTGCCGCCGGCCGTGCGGCGGCGCTTCGGCAAGCGCCTCGCCCAAGGCGCGAGCGCCGTCTACGTCGGACGGGTCGTCGCGATGCGCTTCAGCCGCTTCGGCCGGTTGTGCGCGCAGGTGGCGCGCCTCTTCGGCGGGCCACTTCCGCTGGAGGTCGGGGCTGGCCGCGCCAGCGTCGTCACCGTCACCGAGGATCCCGACGGCGGCGGCCAAGTCTGGACGCGACTTTACGCCCGCGCCTGCGGCTTCCCCCAGGTAATCCATTCGGCCAAGCGCTTCGCCGGGCCGACCGGGCTGGAGGAGCACGTCGGCGCCGGCATCGGCATGGCGCTGACCGTCGCTGTCGTGGATGGGGCCCTGGCCTTCCGCAGCCAGCGCTACTTCGTCGAATGCTTCGGGCAGCGCGTGTGCCTGCCGGACTGGCTCACCCCCGGCGCGCTCACCGTCACCCACGCCGATGCCGGCGCGCTTGAGCCCCCCGACGCCTTTCGCTTCACCCTCGATATCCGCCACCCCTGGTTGGGTCAGCTGATCCGGCAGGAAGCGGTCTTCCGGGATGCCGAGCCTGCCGGCGGCGATCGCGCCACCCGGCTGGAAACGCCCGCGTGTTGACGCTGCCAGGGCTGTTCGGCCTCGGATCGCGGGCGTGCCGAGGCCGTAACGACCGCCAGAACGGCCATGATCCCCTGTCGCGCCTTCGCCCGCCACCGACCGTGCCGGTTCCGCTCGCAGGCCGATCGGGGCGGGTCGATGCCGGCACCATTCTGGTCTTCGGCGGTTACGGCGGCTTCGGTGCCCGCCTGTCGCGTCGGCTCGCGGCCGCCGGTCACGACGTGGTCGTCGCGGGCCGTCGCCTGAAATGCGCCGAGGCGTTCTGCGCGATCCATCCCGCATGCCGTCCGCTCCTGGCCGACCGCAACGATGACGCCCGGCCGACGCTGGAACAGATCCGTCCGAAGCTCGTGATCGATGCGGCGGGGCCGTTCCAATCCAGCGGCTACGCCTTGGCCGCGGCCTGCATCGCCGCGGGCATCCCCTACCTCGATCTCGCGGATGGCCGATCGTTCGTGGCCGGCATCGGCGTGCTCGACGCGGCCGCCCGTGCGGCCGGCGTCGCGGTGCTGTCCGGCGCTTCAAGCGTACCGGCCCTGTCCGGTGCCGTTGTCCGGCATTTGGCGACGGGAATGGATGGGGTGAGCGCGGTCGAGATGGCGATCAGCGGCTCGAACCGCGCAACGGCCGGGACGTCCGTCGCCGATGCAATCCTGAGCACCGTCGGCAAGCCGCTCCGGCTTTGGCGCGGCCGGCGCTGGGCGATGGGTGTCGGCTGGCAGGAGCTGCGGCGGGAACGCTTCGCTTTCGCCGACGGGTCGTCGCTGGGCCAGCGCTGGACGGCCCTGGCGGATGTCCCGGATCTCGATCTTCTGCCGGGTCGGCTACCGGGTCGCCCGGCGGTCAGTTTCCGAGCCGGCACCGACGTCGCGCTTCAGGTGATCGGACTTTGGCTCGCGAGCTGGCCGGTGCGTTGGGGCTGGCTTCCCTCGCTGCGCGGGTTCGCCCGCGGACTCCTCCCGGCGCAGCGCCTGACGACCCGTTGGGGATCTGACCGCTCGGGCATGGTCGTCCGGTTGTTCGGCTTGGCCGAAGGATGTCGCGTCGAGCGGCGTTGGACCCTTGTCGCGGCCGATGGCCACGGCCCGGAGATCCCGACGCTCGCGGCGGCGATCCTGACCGGGCGCATTTTATCGGGTTCGATCGCGCCCGGCGCGCGCGATGCGGGAACGGCGCTCGACCTGTCCGACTTCGAGCCGAGCTTCGCGGGCCTGTCGATCCGCCAAGAGGTGCGGGAGTTGCCGCAGCGTTCCCCGCTCTATGCGCGGATCATGGGGCCGCGCTTCGCCGATCTCGCCCCGAGCCTCGCGGCCGTTCACGGCGTGCTGCGAGACGCGGGTGCGGGCGGCCGCGCGGTCGTGAAGCGTGGCAGGCACCCGGTCGCCCGGTTCGTCGCCGCTTTCCTTCGGTTTCCCATGGCGGGCGAGCACGAGCTGCATGTCGCCTTCAGCGAGCGTCGCGGCGGGGAACGCTGGACGCGCGATTTTTCCGGCCGCCGGTTCACCAGCGACTTCTCGCAGGCACGGTCCCGCTTGGTGGAACGGTTCGGCCCGCTCCGGTTCCGGTTCGACCTCGCCAGCGATGGCAGCGGCCTGCGCATGATAATGCGCGGCTGGTCGTTCGCGCGGATGCGGCTGCCGCTGGCGTTCGCACCCATCGTCGAGGCGCGGGAGTGGGACGAGGACGGCCTGTTCCACTTCGACGTTTCGATCGATCTGCCCGTGATTGGGCTGGTCACGCAGTACACGGGTTGGCTGCGCCAGGGTTGATGCCGACGACATCGCTCACGCGTAGGAACGGACCGCCTGCCAATCCGCTTCTTTGCAACTCATCTCGACGAATCCGCGGCCGATGACCAGTCGTCACGGCCTTCACGCAGAAGTGTTCGGCCACCGATCGCGACGGCGACAGCAAGAACCCTGGCCGCGACAATACGCTCTGGTCCGGAGCCGGAACCACCTTGTCGGCGAGCGTTCGATCGGCAACAGTCGCGCACCCGGAGGTCAGCTTGCGAACGAGAACCAGCCTCGACGTTCTCAACTTCGCCCTCGCCGGAGCGCGCGAAGGTTTCGGGCCTTTCCTCGGCGTGTATCTTCAAGCCAAGGGTTTCGATCCGGCAGCGACAGGTCTCGCGATGTCGCTTGCCGGCGTCAGCGGACTTTTGGCGACAACGCCGATCGGCCACGTCGTCGACCGTATCGAAGCCAAACGCCTCCTGCTCGTCGCATCCGTTCTTGCCATCGCGGTCGGCGCGATCATCATCGTGTCGAGCAAGAAGATCTGGCTCATCGGGGCCGCTCAGCTCCTGATCGGCGTGGGTGACACAAGCGTGGCGCCCCTTCTGGCCGCCATCACGCTCGGCATCGTCGGCCAGCAACTTTTCGCCGATCGTGTGTCGCGCAACGAGGCGTTCAACCATGCGGGAAACGCGATCAATGCCGGGCTCTCGGCCGTGCTTGGCTACACGCTCGGGCTGGGCTTCGTGGCGGTGGCCATCGTGTTCATGGCGCTGGCGTCGAGCGCCGTCGTCACACAGATCAACCCCGCCAAGATCGATCAGGATCGGGCCCGAAGCGGCAAGGCCGACGACCGCACCACCTTTCGCGCCTTGATCGAGACACGTGGGCTCGTTCTGCTGTCGGTGACCGTGATGCTCTTCGAAACGGCGAGCGGGGCGCTGCTGCCGTTCCTGGCACAGGCCCGAACGGCCGCCGGCAGCGACCCGAGCATCACGACCGGCGTGATGACCGTGGTCGCGCAGGTCACGATGGTCGGCGGCGCCCTGCTCGCAGCCCGCCTGGCCAAGCGCTTCGGTTACGCGAAGGTCATGGCGCTAGCCCTGGGCATCGCCGCCGTCCGGGCACTGCTTGCGGTTCGAGCAAACTCCTGGACCCCGGTGATTGGGGTCGAAGTGCTGGAGGGCGCCGCGATGGGCCTGAACGGTGTCGCCATTCCGGCCCTCGCTGCGAGCGTTATGCGGGGAACGGGTCGATCGAGTGCCGGCCTGGGTGCCGTGCTGACGGCCTTCGGCGCCGGTGCTGCGCTGAGCCCGCTCGTAGCGGGTCTGGTCGCCCAGCATTTCGGTTTTCCGGCTTCCTTCATCGCGCTCGCGGTGATCGCCGGCATTGCCCTCGTGACCTGGATGGGTGGCGTGAGGTACGTCGGTAAGATGGCATTCGACGATACCGATATGGAAAAGACGGACGCGCCGACGCCAAACGAGGATGCACCCGTCGTCCAGCCCGCTTGATCAAGCGTCAGAATCGGGGATGAGCTTCAATAGAGCGGAACACAGCTCGACGATCTCCGCCGGCTCAAGACGGCCGGGATCTTGCTGTCCCGTGGTGGCAAGTCCTCGAAGGCGAGCGTGAGGCTGCCTGTCGATCGCCTGCGCGTCCGCCACGCCGATCGCGAGGGTCGTCCCGGAGTCCTCAACCATGTCGCACTCGTCCGCATCTGCGGGATCCTGGCGCTCCAACGCACACGTGCGCAAGTGCGGCTTGAGCGCGTCCGCGCGTGATCTTGCAGCATGTCTCGAGCCTGCGTTTCCCTGATATCGACGTCAGTCACGGCGGCTGGATCGGACCGACGTGGTTTCCAGACTCCACTCCGTTCGACCGAGAAGATGCTGCCGACATCGACCTGTCGAACATTCCCGAGTGCCAGAAGTACCTCGACGAGGGCGCTGCCGGGCGACCGCAGGGCGAGCTGGAAGTCACGGAAGGCCTGCCCGAAGGCGGCAAGATCCACGACCTCACGGGGCGCGCCTCGGCGTTCGCGCCGGACTACGCGCCGGAAGAGATGTTCGAGATCGCGACCAAGCTCACCAACGCCTCGCGTTGACGTGATGTCGGGGCGATCTGGCGCTGAGCAGCGCGGGGTTGAACGGAATTGCCGCTGCCCAAGCTGCGGCGGCCCTTGCATCGATTAGGAGACTGTCGGAATACGGAGAAAGCGGATGAATCGTAATGGGAACTTCGACCGCGACGGGCTCACGTGATGATCTGACCCGCTAGGTCACTTCGTAGGCCCAGACCCGAAAAGCCCGCAGCTGGTGGGGCCCGAACGAGTTGATGAGTGGCACATCGGCTGCGTCGCGCCCTCGCGCAACGATGATGCGTCCGATGCGCGGAATGTTGTTGCGGGGGTCGAACGTGCGCCATTGCCCATCGAGGAAGACCTCGATCCAGGCGGAATAATCCATCGGATCGACGATGGGCACGCCGATATCGCCGAGGTAGCCATTCACGTAGCGCGCCGGCATGTTCATGCAGCGGCACAGCGCGATGGCGAGATGGGCGAAGTCGCGGCACACGCCGGCGCGTCCCTCGTACACGTCGTAGGCCGAGCGCCAGGAGCTGGCGTTCTGGTAGTTGAAGGTGATGTGCGCATGAGCGAAGTCGCAGATCGCCTGCGCGCGCGCCCATCCCGACGGCACCTGCGCGAACAGGTCCCAGGCGATCTGGCTCAGCTTGTCGGTTTCGCAGTAGCGACTGCCCATGAGGAAGACGAGGCAATCGTCCGGCAGATCGGCGACCGGCGTTTCCCCGGCGTGGCGATCGACCGGATCATGCTTGCCGCTGTCGGCGATCGTCCCGTCGCTCCACAACTGGATGTCGCCCGCCGGTGCGAGGAAGCGGCGGCAGGTATTGCCGAACAGGTCGCGGTAGGTTGTCGAGGGTACGTCCGGTATGGTGTGGAGGCTGTCGGGAACCCGTGCATCGGCGGAAACCCGCTCGTCACGCACGGTCAGCATGGTGACCGTCGGGGTCGGCTGCGCGAAGCTCAGCGTGATGTCGTAGCCATACCTGATCAGCATTGCGCGTTCCATTGAAGCGTGAGCACGAATGCTGGAGGCAGGTCATCCTCACAGGCTGTCCCGGCCCTCAATGGCCTACCCAACCCGGGCGCAATGAGCAATCACCTCGTGGCGGTCCGGGGGCCTCCGTCGGGGAAGCCAGTTGTGCGAATTCCGTTTCCGCTCGCATTCCACCATCGGGCTGCTCGGTGCTTCGACCGGGGGCAAGCCATGCCGGGGGCGAGCCCCTGCCCGGATTCGGCACAGCCCTGCGCTTGACATCGTCGGTCCTGACATGGCGCCGCCGCACGACACCCCGGTGATCGGCATCGACGGGACGTCCGCGATCCAGGTGGTGGAGCGCGACCGGGGCGACCTCACACGTCCAAACGGCCGCGCAGGCCGACGTCGCGACGATCGGCGACATGGCACCATCGCCTCATGGAGCCACTTCATGGCGTGTCGCCTCCG
Source organism: uncultured Beijerinckiaceae bacterium (assembly GCA_937863205.1). The sequence continues at coordinate 9,700 of CALMGA010000346.1, forward strand.
GATTTGCCGCCGGGATGATCACGACTGCTCATCAGGCGCGCCACCACCGCATCGAACGCTCCAGCGGCATGGATAAGGTCAATGTTACCTATCCCGGTCGCGACCTGCGCGTCATCCCGACAACCTGATCACCCGCAAGAAGAACGGGCTTGGCCTGCAATGCGACTCAAGACCGTCTGCATGAGCAAAGACGAGGTTCAGCAAAGCGCAGGAAAGGTCACCTGTCAGCCAATCGTGATGCCAAGTACGAGTGGAACATGCGGTGCAGCCGGAGTAGGTCGTGCAGATGGACCCATCGGCTTCACAGTTTCTCACGAATAGGCTCGGCATCGGGCATCCCATCATCCAGGCGCCCATGGCCGGCGTTTCGTCGCCCGCTATGGCTGCCGCCGTTTCCAATGCCGGCGGTCTTGGTTCGATCGGTGTCGGGGCGAGCGATGCTGCCACGGCCTGCCGCCTCGTCGCTGCGATCCGAGAGCGTTCGCAGCGTCCCTTCAACGTGAATGTCTTCTGTCACCATCCCGCGCCGGTGGATGACGCGGTCGCGGCGGACTGGATCGAGCGGCTCCGGCCGGAGTTCGGACGATACGGTGCGGAACCGCCGCGCGGTCTCACGGAAATCTATCGCAGCTTCTGCGTGGACGACGCGATGGTGGCGGTACTGCTGGAAACCCGGCCAGCCGTGGCGAGCTTCCACTTCGGTATCCCATCGCGCGACTGCATCCGCGCCCTCAGGCAGGCCGGAATCGTGCTGCTGGGCTCGGCGACGAACCTCCAAGAAGGGCGATGCCTCGTCGAAGCCGGCGTGCATGCCATCATCGCTCAGGGCTGGGAAGCCGGCGGCCATCGCGGCATGTTCGATCCCGATGCCGACGATGAACGCCTCGGCACATTGCCGCTCGTCAGCCGTCTGGTTAGCGAACTCTCCGTTCCCATCGTTGCGGCAGGCGGTCTGATGGACGGGGCTGACATCGCCCAAGCATTACGCGCCGGAGCGAGCGCGGCTCAGCTTGGCACCGCCTTCATCGCCTGTGCGGAGTCACTCGCCGACGAGGGTTATCGCGCGGCTCTCTTCAGCGAGGCTGCGCATCACACGGTGATGACGCGGGCGATCTCCGGCCGTCCCGCCCGCTGCCTCGCCAACCGCTTCACGGATCTGGGGTCGCAGGTCGAGGCCCGGCAGGTGCCGGCCTATCCCATCGCCTATGACCTGGGCAAGGCTCTCAACGCCGCCGCCAGGGGCGCGGGCGAGGCTGGCTACGGCGCGCAATGGGCCGGCACCGGGGCACCTCGCGCCCGCGCGATGCCGGCTGGCGATCTGGTGACGCGGCTCGCCGAGGAACTCAGCTTGGCATAGCCCGTACGTCGGGCTTCTCACAGCCGCCGAGGGCTAAATCATCGGACTGAAAAGTGCGCAGCGGTTTTCGGAAAAACCCGATGCGGCACAGCAACTTAGAGCATCGGACCGGATTCGGCGTAGGGTGCGGTGCTCTAATGCACGGCATCGCCGCCGTAACGGCGCCGCAGATGCGCGAGGTAGGGCTCAGGCCCGAGCGGGCTGCCGGTCGCGGCTATCATCAACTCGTCGGTGTCGAGCAGGCTGCCCTTGCCGTGGATTTCCCGGCGAAGCCAGCCGACCAGGCTGGTGAAGTCGCCAGCGGCCAGCCCCGGCAGGATCCCCGGTTCGGCGGTGCAGGCGGCGGCGAAGAGCTGGGCGGCGGCGACGGCTCCGAGCGTGTAGGTCGGGAAATAGCCCCAGGCCCCGCTCGGCCAATGGATGTCCTGCAGGCAGCCGCGCGCATCGTCGGGAACAACCAGACCGAGCAGCGCGCGCAGGCCTTCGTTGAACGCCGCCGGCAGGTCTTCGACGTCGAGCGCGCCGCCGATCATCGCCCGCTCCAGATCGTAGCGCAGCAGGATGTGCGCGGGATAGGTGACTTCGTCGGCGTCGACCCGGATGAAACCGGGCTCGATGCGGGTATACAGCCGGTGGAGGTTGCCGGCCTCCAGCGCCGGGTCGACCCTCTCGAAGATGGCGGCGAGGCGCGGCGACAGGTAGGTGAGGAATTCGCGCGTCCGGCAGGCCTGCATCTCGATCAGAAGCGATTGGCTTTCGTGCAGGACCATGCCGCGGGCCTCGCCGACCGGCTGGCGCTGCCAGCGCGCCGGTCGACCCTGCTCGTAGAGGGCGTGGCCGGTCTCATGGAGGACGCCCATCAGCGAGCGGGTGAAGTCGGCCTCGCTGTAGCGCGTGGTGATGCGGACGTCTCCGGTGGCGCCGCCGCAGAAGGGGTGCAGGCTGGTGTCGAGCCGCCCACGTTCGAAGTCGAAGCCGACGGTCCGCATCATCTCCTCGCCCAGGGCGCGCTGCGCGGTGATCGGAAAGGTCCCGGCGACCGGCACCAGGGTTTCGCCGCCCCCTCGCTGGCGGGCGCCTTCGATCAGCCCCGGCAGTTCGATGCGCAATCGATCGAAGAGCGGATCGATGCGGGCTTGGCGCAAACCGGGATCGAACTGGTCGAGAAGGGCGTCGTAGGGATCGAGCCTCAGCGCCTCGCCCTTGCAGCGGGCGACCTCGCGCTGGATCGCGAGCACCTCGCGCAAGTGCGGTGCGAGCAGGGCGAAGTCGCTCGCCGCCCTTGCCGTGCGCCACGCCATCTCGGCCCGCGAGGTCGCTTTCGAGGCGGCGACCACGAGATCCGGCGGGACGGCGGCCGCATGGGCATGGGCACGCCGCATTTCGCGAAGGTTGGCGCGCTCCCAAGGCTCAAGCGTGCCGGGCTCCGCGGCGTCGGCAGCCCGTAGCCAATCATCCGTAGCCGGGGCGACGAGCAGGTCGTGCGACAGGCCGCGAAGGGTGGCGAGCTGCTCGGCGCGTCCCTCGGCCGCGCCGGCCGGCATCAGAGTCTGCGCATCCCACCCGAGGATGCCGGCCGCGTCATCGAGCGAGCGAAGGCGGCTGAACAAATCGGTGAGTGACTGGTAGGCTTGCACCGCAACCATTCCCTTCCAGCTGACGCATCGGACCGAAAAGCGCGCAACGGCTCCTTTGATTTCCGCCCGGACGTGCCGCATCGGAGGGCGAACGGGGCTGGACCCCTGCGAGGCAGAAAGTCACAGTGTCGGGCGGCATCGGGAGTTTCGGAAGCGCAGATTCGGCGGGGCTGTTAGCATCACGCCCGCGCAGCCACAACTGCGATCGCCGGTCGGCCTCCGCGTCGGATGACACGATGGGCCGAACCAAGCCGATGTCCATGGATCGAGCGACGGGCTCAAGGGACTGCCATGCTGTGCTTTCTTCCGCCCATTCTGCCCACGCCGCCCAGCGGGCAACCGCCCTCGACGCCGCGCTGCAGCGGGGTGATGGGAACCGTGATGATCGTGCTGCTTGTCGGGGCGGCGCTGCTGACGCCGATCGGTTGGGTCAGAACGCAGCCGGTCTATGCCATGCGCGTCGGCATCGCGTCACGGCTCGGTCCCCGGCCCGAGGAGCGGGATCTCGCCTCCCGCTTCGCCAACCTGCACGGTGCCGGCGGCGGGACGGGGGCGCCTCACGCCTTTTTCGTTCGCCAGCAGCGCTACGACGCGATCCCTCCCGGTTTGCGCGTGGAGTCCGCGACGGGGGCGCTGGTCGGCGTTCCCTCGATGGCAGGAACCTACACGCTGGCCGTCGGAGTGTCCGATGGTACACGCGAGCCGATCATCGGGGCGCCCTTCAAGGTGAAGGTGCTGCCGGCTTCATGATCGCGGCGGCACGCTTGCCGCCGCACGTCGGCTCGTGAGCCAAATCCTGGGGCTTGACGTCATCGGCGACGTCCACGGTCATGCCGATGCGCTGGAAGCGCTGCTTCGGCGGCTCGGCTTCGAACCGCGCAATGGGGCTTGGCGGCACGCCGGCGGGCGGCAGGCGGTCTTCGTCGGCGATCTCATCGACCGCGGGCCGCGCCAGCTGGAGACCGTCGCCATCGCGAGGGGGATGGTCGAGGCGGGCACCGCCAGCGTCGCAATGGGCAACCACGAGTTCAATGCGATCGCCTTCGCGGCGCCGGACCCTTGTCGACCCGGACAGTTCCTGCGACCGCGCGAGAACGCGAAGCTCCGCCACCACGCCGCCTTTCTGGCCGCGGTCGGCGGCCTCGACAGCCCTTGCCATCGCGAAACCATCGCCTTTCTTCGCAGCCTGCCGCTCTGGCTCGACTTCGGCCAGCTCCGGGTCGTCCACGCCTGCTGGTCCGCCGCCGCAATCCGTCGTCTCGCCGGCTCCGTCGACGCCTCGGGCCGCCTCACGCCGGATGGATTGGTTGCGGCTTTGAGCGAGGGTTCGCCCGCGCACGCCGCCTGCGAGATCCTGCTCAAGGGTCCGGAGATGGATCTGCCGGCAGGCCTGTCCTACCGCGACGCGCAAGGGTGCGAACGATACCGGACGCGCACCAGATGGTGGGACGCGCAGGCCGTCACCCTCCGCGCCGCTTGCGTGGAAACCGCCCTCGCCGACCGGCTGCCCGACGATCCGCTCCCGCCGGACAGCACCGTCGCCCTCGACGATGGCGCTCCCGTCCTGTTCGGCCACTATTGGATGAGCGGAACGCCTCGGCTGCTCGCCCCGACGCGAACCTGCCTCGATTATTCCGTGGCCCGCGGTGGTGTGCTCTGCGCCTATCGCTTCGATGGCGAAAGCGAGCTGCAGGACTCCCATCTCGTCTGGGTCAGGTGAGGCTGCCGGTTCTCACGATCGCATGCTGCCGTTCCAGAGATCGCCGGGACGCCCGCCCGCGGCATCAACGGTGGACGTCGTCACGCGCGGCACGATGGTGCCTTGCTTTTTGCCGGCGACCTGCTTCGTTGAGCGTGCTCGGCTCGCCCGCTGGCTCGGGTCACCATGCCGCACGGGTGCGGGTTGCCGGGCGGTGTTAATCGCTCTGCGGCGAGGCCCGAGCGGCCGGTCCGTCGATCGGTGCCGCGATGATCCCATGTCCCGCGCGCCAAGGAGGCGCTGAGTTTCTTGACCTTCGCATTTCGGCCGGATCAGGCGCGTGGCAGTTCGAAACGGGTCGTCGTCGTGGGTGCCGGCCCGGGCGGCTTGGCCGTGGCCCTTCTTCTCGCTGCCAAGGGCGTCAAGGTCACGATGTTCGAGAAGGACGAGGTCGTGGGTGGCCGCACGCGCACGGTGGCCGCGCCGGGCGGCTATCGCTTCGACATCGGACCAACCTTCTTTCTCTACCCCAAGGTGTTGGCCGACATCTTCCAGGCCTGCGGCGAGCGGCTCGAAGACCACATCAAGCTGGAGCGGCTCGATCCGCAGTACCGCCTCGTTTTCGAGGGCGGCGGCGAGCTGCGGGCCACGCCCGACATGGCGCGGCTGACGGCGGAGATCGCCCGCGTCGCCCCCGATGACGCCAAGAACGTCGCCCGCTTCTTCGACCATGGCCGCGCCAAGCTTAAGCTGTTCGAACCCGTGCTGGAGCAGCCGTTCCACCGCTGGCGCGACATGGCCTCCAAGGCGATGCTGGCGGCGCTGCCCAAGCTGCAGCCGCTCACGACTGTTGACGGCGAGCTCCGCCGGTATTTCAAGGATCCCCGCGTCCGCCTCGCTTTCTCGTTCCAAACCAAATACCTCGGCATGTCGCCGTTTCAGTGCCCGAGCCTGTTCTCCATCCTGTCGTTTCTCGAATACGAGCACGGCGTCTACCATCCGGTGGGCGGCTGCGGCGCGGTTTCGGAGGCGATGGCCAACCTCGCCCGCAGGCTCGGTGTCGAGATCCGCCTGGGCGAGTCGGTGGAGCGGGTCGTCTACCAGAAGGGTGTTGCCACGGGCGTCGTCGCCGACGGGCGCGAGCAGCGCGCTGATGCAGTGGTGATGGGGGCCGACTTCGCCCATGCCATGCCCGGCCTGGTGCCGGAGGCCGCCCGACCGCGCTGGCGCGATGCCAAGATCAACAAGGCGCGGCTGTCGTGCTCGACATTCATGCTGTATCTCGGCATCGAGGGACCGATGCCGGCGGACCTGCCCCATCACACCATCCTTCTATCCAAGGAATACGAGCGCAACATCCGGGAAATCTCCACCGGCATCCTGTCCGATCAGCCCTCGCTCTACGTCCAGCACGCCGGCTTCACCGATGGCGGCATGGCGCCGCCCGGCCATTCCAGCCTTTACGTGCTGGCGCCGGTGCCCAACCTGCGCGCCGGCATCGACTGGGACAGGGAGCGCGAGCGTTTCCGCGCCCTCATCCTGAAACGCCTCGAACTCATCGGCCTGCCCGACCTGAGCAACCGCATCCGCTACGAGAAGATCATCGATCCCGTGGCTTGGCGCGACGACTATGCCGTCTTCGAAGGCGCGACCTTCAACCTGTCGCACGACCTCCGACAGATGCTGTACTTCCGCCCGCACAACCGCTTCGGCGGCGGTCTCTACCTCGTCGGCGGCGGTACTCATCCCGGCTCCGGCCTGCCGGTGATCTACGAAGGTGCGCGCATCACCGCCCGGCTGCTGCTGGAGGACCTCCTAGCGGGCAAGGCGACACGGGCTCCCAATCGCGTAAAGCTGGATCCACATCTGGAAACATTGCCGGACATCGACCATGCGGTCGCCTTCAACGCCGCCGCCGGACAGGCCGGCCTTCACGGAGACAAGCGGTGAACGTTCATGCCAAGGCCGATCGATGGCCGTCCAAGGGCGCGGCGCCGCGGCGCATCGCCGTCGTGGGAGGTGGCCTCGGAGGCTTGGCCGCCGCCTGCGTGGCGAGCGCGCGCGGGCATGCCGTGACCCTTTACGAAAAGAATGACTGGCTCGGCGGCAAGGCGGCGTTGCTGGAGGAGGGCGGGTATCGCTTCGACATGGGGCCGACGATCCTCACCGTGCCGTCCGTGCTGGAGCGCATCTTCGCCGAGTCCGGGCGCAACCTCGCCGACTATCTCGACCTGCGCCGGCTCGATCCGCAGTGGCGCTGCTTCTTCGACGGCGGCGAGCGCATCGATCTCCTCGCCGACGTCGATGCGATGGCCGCCTCCATGGATCGCTTCGCGCCCGGGGTGGGCGTCGGCGAGGGTTACAAGCGCTTCATCGGGATCTCGCGGCAGCTCCACGAGGTGTCCGATCGCTTCTTCTTCTGGAAGGCCGTGCAGGACCTCTTCGACACCATCGACCTCAAGGCCAACATGAACCCGTCGACGCTGCGCGACGTGCTTTCGCTGCGCATGCATTCGACGGTGGCCGGCACCATCCGCGGGCAAGTCAAGGAGGCCCGCCTCGCCCAGCTGCTCGACCACTTCGTGCAGTACGTCGGTTCCTCGCCCTACGGCGCCCCGGCGGTGCTGTGCGCCATCGCCCACATGCAGACCGCGCAAGGCGTGTGGTATCCGATCGGTGGGACCCGCGCCGTGGCCGAGGCCCTCGTGAAGCTCGCCGGTGAGAACGGTGCCGAGTTCCGCCCGGCCAGCGACGTCGAAGGGCTCGCCATCGAGAACGGCCAACCGGGGGACGACCGATCGGGGTACGGCAAGCGCGGGCCGCGTGCCGTCGGCGTGCGCACGGAGCGCGGCGTCGAGCGGTTCGATGCGGTGATCTCCAACATGGACGCGGTGCGCACCTATCGCGAGCTGGTCGGCGGCAAGGTCGGCGAAACGGCCGGCAGGAACCATGGCAAAGCCGAGCCGGCCTGTTCGGGCGTCGTGCTCTATCTCGGCCTGAAGAAGCGCTACGATCACCTGCTGCACCATAACTTCGTCTTCTCCCGCGATCCCAAGGAGGAGTTCGACGCCATCTATCGCCGCGGCGAACCGGCGCCGGACCCGACCGCCTACGTCTGCGCGCCCTCCGCCACCGAGCCGGGCGTCGCTCCCGAAGGCGGCGAGGCGCTGTACGTGCTCGTGCATACGCCCTACCTCCGGCCGCGCCACGACTGGCGCTCGGGCGATCTTTATCCACGCTACCGTCAGGTCATCCTTGACAAGCTGAAGCGCTCGGCCGGGCTCGACGACATCGAGGAGCGCATCGTCGTCGAGCGGCAGCTGACCCCCCAGGACATTCACGAGCGGTACCGCGTGCTCAACGGCGCCATCTACGGCTTGGCCAGCCATGGCCGGATGATGGGGGCGTTCAAGCCCGGCAACCGATCGCGCGAGGTGCGCAACCTGTACCTTGCCGGCGGTGCCGCCCATCCCGGTCCCGGCATGCCGATGGTGATGATGTCGGGATGGATCGCCGCCGACGCGATGGACACCGACGCCATGAGCGCCGACCTGCGCGGCGCCGAGAGGTTCGCCGCCGAGCCGGCTCCGGCCGCGGTGCCGTGACCGCAATCGTCACGAGGGCTGAAAAAGCCGGGCAACAGGCCGAGCGCGCCGTGGCGCGTTATTCGAAGGTTCTCGCCCGCTTCTTCACCTTCATCTTCGCCCGTGATCTCGCCAAAAGCTTCCAGGCCGTCCGCCTGCTCGGGCCGCTGCCCTCGCTCGGCGACGTGCCGGTGGTGTGCGTCGTCAACCATCCGTCCTGGTGGGACGCCGCCTTGTTCATCTGGCTGCCCGGAGCGCTCTTCGGCCGGCGCTGCTTCGCACCGATGGATGCGGCGATGCTGGCCCGTTATCCCTTCTTCGGGCGCATCGGTGCCTTCGGCGTGCAGGCCGGCAGCGTCGGCGGGGCCGCGACGTTTCTTGTTGTCGGCGAGCGCGTGCTGGCCGAACCCGACGCCTTGCTGCTCGTCAACGCGCAGGGTCATTTCAGCGATGTCCGCGCTCGTCCCGTGGTGATCTCGCCCGGCCTCGCCCATCTGGCCAAGCGTGTGCCGACGGCGGTCTTCCTGCCTCTTGCCTTCGAGTACCCCTTTTGGGACGAGCGCCGGCCCAACGCCCTGATGCACTTCGGCGAACCGGTGCCGGCCGGCTCGCTGGCCGGCCTCACCACCGCTGCCGCCAGTCAGCGGCTGGGAATGTCTCTGGAGCGTGCGATGGACGAACTGGCGGCGGCGGCGATCGCGCGCGAGCCCGCGGCCTTCCGCACCGTGCTGGCCGGACACGTCGGCATCAACCCGTTCTACGACGGCTGGCGGCTCCGTCGCGCGGTCCTGCGCCGGCAAAGCTGGAGTCCGGCGCACGGCGACCGCCTTTGATCCGGCCGCGCCCATGACCTTCGCGCTCGCCGCGATCGCCGGCCTCCTGGCGCTGCTTCCCACCGTGATGACGCTGGTCAACCTCGCGGCGCTCGCGCGCGATCAGCCGGTTGCCGGACCTTCCCCGGCCGTATCCGTGCTGATCCCGGCGCGCAACGAGGAGAACGGCATCGGAGCCTGCATCGCCAGCGCCCTCGCCTCCACCGGCGTCGAGCTGGAAGTGGTCGTGCTCGACGATCATTCCACCGATGCCACCGCCGCGATCGTCGGCCGCTTCGCCGCGCGCGATCCCCGTCTGCGGCTGTGCGCGGCCCCGCCGCTGCCGCCCGGTTGGTCGGGCAAGCAGCACGCCTGTCACGTGCTCGGCACCCTGGCCAGCCATCCCGTGCTTGTCTTCCTGGACGCCGACGTGCGCATCGCGCCCGAGGCGGCCGGCCGTCTGGCCCGCGCTCTGGCCGGCACCGACCTCGTCAGCTGCGTACCCCGGCAGATCATGGGCAGCCTCGTCGAGATGATGCTGATCCCGATGATCAACACGCTGCTGCTCGGATACTTGCCGATCCCCTTGATGCGCCGCGACGGTCGTCCGGCGCTCGGCGCCGGCTGCGGTCAGCTCATCGCCGTGCGCGCCGACAGCTATCGTCGTGCCGGCGGCCATGCCGGCATCCGTCACAGTCTGCACGATGGGCTTCTGCTGCCCCGCCTTTTCCGAAGCGCCGGCCTGCGCACCGACCTTCTCGCCGGCGCCGGCTTGGCCGAGTGCCGGATGTATGTCGGTTGGCGGGCGACGGTCGCCGGGTCGCTGAAGAATGCCACCGAAGGCATCGCCAAGCCGCTCGCATTGCCGGTCTGGTCGGTGCTGCTGCTTGGCGGTCACGTCGCGCCCTGGCTCATCCTCCCTGCGGCGCTTGCCGGCGGCGAGGGATCTGCCGCGCTTGTCGCCGCCTGCGCCTGCGCCGGCCCCCTTGCCGCCCATCTGCTTCAGGCGTTACGCTGCCGCGAGCCGCTGCGCTCGGTCGTCCTGCACCCGCCGTCGGTGCTCCTGCTCGTCGGCGTGCAGTGGATCGCCCTGATGCGTCAAGCCGCCGGGCGGCCCTCGACGTGGCGCGGACGCACCTATCCCGCACGGAGCTGATCCCATGCTCGAAGCAACCGCCTCGACCTCCGCGCTGCGAAGGCTTCGCGCCGCCCAGGTCCGCGAAGGCAGCGTTTCCCCGCAAGCGCGACGCGACGCGTTGAAGGCGCTGCGGCGTCTCGTCGTCGCCGAGGCCGACGCGATCGTCGCGGCCGTGTCGCGCGACTTCGGCGGGCGCTCGCCTCATGAAACGCGCATCAGTGAAATCGCGATGACGCTGGCCGCGATTGATCACGCGCTGTCCCGCCTCGGGCGCTGGTGCCGCCCCGAGCGGGTCGGCGTCGGCTGGCGCTTCTGGCCGGCCAGCGCCCGCGTGCTGAAGCAGCCGGTCGGCGTGGTCGGCATCATCTCGCCCTGGAACTACCCCGTGCAGCTCGCTCTTCTACCGCTCGTGGGGGCGCTGGCCGCCGGGTGCCGCGCCGTGCTGAAGCCGTCCGAGCACGCGCCCGCGACGACGGCGCTCCTCGCGCGCGCGATGGCCAAACACCTCGACCCCGATCTCGTGCAGGTCGTCGAGGGTGGCGCGGCGGAGGCGGCGGCGATGGCCTCGCTGCCCTTCGACAAGCTGCTGTTCACCGGCTCGACGCGGACCGGGCGCCTGGTGCTGCGCGCCGCAGCCGACAATTTAGTGCCGACGGTGCTCGAACTTGGCGGCAAATCGCCGGCCATCGTCGACGTTTCCGCCGACCTCGCCAGGGCGGCGGCCGACATCATCGCCGGCAAACTCCTCAACGCCGGCCAGACCTGCGTGGCGACCGACTACGTCTTCGTGCCGCGCGCCGCCATGCACTCGTTCGTCGAAGCGGCTCGGACCGCCGCGCGGCGCCTGTATCCCGATCCCGGATGCGGCGATTATTCGGCGATCTGCCGCCCGGCCGACCGCGAGCGCCTTCTCGCCCTGTGCGCCGACCATGAGACGGTTTCCCTCTTCGACCGGGAGCTTGCCGCGCCGCGCTTGTCGCCGGCGCTGATCCTCGATCCCTCGCTCGATAGCGCGCTGATGCGCGACGAGATCTTCGGTCCGCTGCTTCCGGTGATCCCCTACGACGATCTGGAAGGCGTGTTCCGGATCCTGAGCGACAAGCCCGATCCGCTCGCCCTGTACTGGTTCGGCAGCGACCGCGCCCGGCTGGCGCAGGTGCTGCAGCGGACGCGCTCGGGCGGTGTATCGATCAACGACACGGTCATGCAAGTCGCGGTCGAGGCGCTGCCCTTCGGCGGTCTGGGCGCTTCCGGCATGGGGGCCTACCACGGGCGCAGCGGGTTCGAGGCGTTCACCCATCGGCGCGCGGTGTTCGACCAGCACCGGTGGTCGCCGACGCGTCTGCTCCGACCGCCTTACGGCAAGCTGGCAGACCGCATCACGGCCGGCATGGTCAGGTAGGCGTCGGGCCGCGAGATCCACGTCGCCAGGGGCGTTTGCTAAGAGCATCGGACCCTAAACCGGGTCCAGTCAGATGCTCTAACCTATCGTGCCGCATCGGATTTGTCCAAAAACCGCTGCGCACTTTTCGGTCCGATGCTCTAGGAGGCCAGCAAACTCTGCTTGGCGGCACGGGCGGCGGCGATCGCCGGCACGCCGCCACGGGTCGAGGCGATCAGCCGTGCGATGCGGTGCGCCGGCATCGGCGGACTGAAAAGGAAGCCTTGAGCCTCGTGGCAGCCTTCGCCCATCAGCATTTCCAGCTGCTCCAGCGTTTCGACGCCCTCGGCGGTGGTCCGCATGCCGAGGCTGACGCAGAGTTGGATGACGGTGCGGATGATCGCCCGCGACTCCGGCCGCGCGTCGCGGGTGAAGCTCTGATCGATCTTCAATCTGTCGAAGGGAAAGCTGCGGAGGTAGCTGAGCGAGGAATAGCCCGTGCCGAAATCGTCGAGCGCGATCCGCACGCCGAGGTTTCGGATCAGCTGCAGGGTATTCAGCGTCGATTGCTTGTCCTCCAGCAGGATGGATTCGGTGATCTCCAGTTCCAGGCGCCGTGGCGGAAGCCGCGTTTGTGCCAGCGTGTCGATGATACGGCCGACGAGGTCGCCGCCGCGGAACTGGGCGGCGGACACGTTCACCGCCACGCTGACGCCATCCGGCCAGTTCGTCGCGTCGGTGCAGGCCTGGCGCAGCACGAAGTCGCCGACGGTTACGATCAGCCCGATCTCTTCAAGGAGCGGGATGAACTCGGAGGGGGCGACGAGGCCGCGGGTGGGGTGGCGCCAGCGCAGCAGGGCTTCGACGCCGCAGATTCCCGCCTCGGCGATGTTGAGGACTGGCTGGTAGTGCAGTTCCAGCTCGTCGCGGGCAAGGGCTTCGCGCAGGTCCAGTTCGAGCAGGCGCCGCGCTTGCAGGGCCTCGTCCATGCCGCGCTGGAAGAAGCGGAAGGTGTCGCGGCCGTCGCCCTTGGCCCGGTACAGGGCGACGTCGGCGTTCTTCAGCAGCTTGTCGAAGTCGTTGCCGTCGTCGGGAGCAACGGAAAGGCCGATGCTGGCTGTGACGTCGATCTTGTGATTGCCGAGCTGCACCGGCTTCTTCAGGACGTGGGTGATCCGCTTGGCGAGATCGGCCGCATCCTCCGTGCCGCTCAGAGCCGTCTGGATGATGGCGAATTCGTCGCCGCCGAGGCGGGCGAAGGTGTCGCCTTCCCGCAGGCACGCGCGGATACGCAGCGCGACGGCCCGCAGGAGGTCGTCGCCCATCGGGTGACCGAGCGTATCGTTGACCTGCTTGAAGTGATCGAGGTCGAGGCAGAGCAGGGCGAAGCGGCTTCCGCGCTTGGCGGCGCTGATCGCCTGCTCGACGCGCTCGGCGAAAAGCACGCGGTTGGGTAGGCCGGTCAGGGCGTCGTGACGGGCCATGAAGGCGATCTTGCGTTCCGTTTCGACCCGCTCCGTCACGTCCTCGAAGGTGGCGAGCCAGCCGCCGCCGGTCAGCGGACAGTGCGACATGGCGATCTGCCGATCCTCGGGCAGAAGCAGCATCTGCTGGATCTGCTGCGAGGCGGTCGCGCATGCCCTGATCTGATCCTCGTAGAAAAAGCGCGCCGGGACGTGACGGGTGAAGGCAAGGACCTCGTCCAACGTCATCCCGGCGCGCGGCCCGCCCTCGGCCAAGGCGAAAAGCTGGCAGAAGCGGTGGTTGAACACCTTCAGGAAGCCGTCAGCCCCGAACAGGCAAAGGCCCTGGGACAGGTTCGCCATCGCGGCATCGAGCCAGAAGTTGGCCGTGTTGAGGGCGGCCTGCTGCCGCTTGATCAGCGAAATGTCGCTGCACACGATGATGCTGCCGCCATCGCCCGTGGTGTTGCGGCTGACACGCAGCCAGCGCCCGTCCGCGCACTCGAAATCATGCGCGGGCGAGCCCGACAGCACCATCGGCGCGCGCAGCCGCTCAACGAGCGAGGTGGCATCGTGCCCGACCTTCACCGCCGGCGACACGCTGCCGAGGAGATCACCGGCCTGCGCGTTGGCGAGCACGATGCGGGCGGCGGCATCGATCACCACGACGCCTTCGGAAGAATGCTCCAGCGCATTGGCCAGCTGCATCTGCGCGGACTGGCGCAGCGCGACCTCGCCTTCCATGCTGGTCTTGATGGCGCGGCGCATCCGCTCCATCCAACGCAGCAGATCGCCGAGTTCGTCCGATCGGCCGACCGGAACCAGCACGTCGAGATCGCCGCCGGCGATCCGTCCGGCGACGTGGGATGCGTTCCGGATCGGGTCTGTGATGTAGCGGGCGAGGAACCAGGCAATCAGCCCCGAGAACGCTAGCGCGGCCAGCGTCGCAAGAATGGTGAAGCGCCGATCCTTGCGGTTCCAGGCGCGGGCCGCCTGCCGATAGGTGAACCCGTCGCCGGCCGTGTAGTTGATGAGGAGATCAAGCTGCGCGGCCACGATGTCCGCCTGCCGGTCCAGCGCCGCCCAGTCGGCCTCGCTGGTGCTTCCGCCCAGTCGAGCCTGCGCCTCGGACCATGCCGCCAGCGCTTTCAAGGCTTTGTCGCCAGCGCGCGACGCACGGGTCGACTGCGCGCGGTCCAGCGCCACGGACAGATCGTCGAGCATCGCCTGTCTGGCCGAGGCGAGCTGCTGAGGCATGCTTGCCGAGGTATGGGCAGCGGCATGCCGGCGCGCGAAGGCGGCGAGAAGGGCATTGAAGTCCGCCGAGGCGGCGCGCGCGTAGCTGATCGCCATCAGGGATTTGTCATAGGTCAGGTCAACGAGCTGGCCCTCGCGATCCATGCTGGATGCGCTGAAGGCGCCGAGCGCGGCCGTGATCGCGCTCATCGTGACAAAGGCCACGAAGATCTGGAAACGGATCGAGCGGGCCTGTGTCAGCCCTCTGCGGCGCCACCTCCAGCCGATCAAGCTCGCCATCCCATCGCGCGATCCGTGTCGAGTTGCGGTGCGCAAACCCGGGTAACGGGCCTGATCGTCGCTGCGCGCCGCGATCCCGCAGCGGTTCATCGAAAATCGTTGCGCCCGTTGCGATCGAAGGGTTTAGCGATGCGAGCTTAAGGTTTGGTAACGACGAGAAAAAGCTTCCATCGGCCGTGCGCGGAGCGTGGAAGGCTCGATTAAATTGTTGCCGCTAAGCTGCGGTGGTCTTGGCTGGAGCGGCAATCATGAGCTTTTCCTTGAACCGGACGGTTCTGCCGCTGTTCGTCTTGCTCGCCGCATGCTGTGCCGGCACGAGCGGCGTGGTGGCACTGATCGGACAGAGCCAAACCATTTCCCAGAAGAACCGCCTGTTCAATCCCAACGACGTGACGCTGGCGATGGGTCAGCCGCTCGTGGTGGTGAACGACGACGAGGATCTGCTCCACCACGCCTACGTCGAATCCGAAGAGTTCAGCTTCGATTCCGGCGACCAGGAGCCCGGCAGCCGGACGACGATCACCTTTCCGGTGCGGGGCGAGTTCAAGATCCTTTGCGGCATACATCCCAAGATGAAGCTTTCCGTCCACGTGAAATGATCGTGTCGGGAGCGTCGGATACGGCTGGATATCGCCGCGCTTGCCGTGTCCTGGTCTCAGGGCAGGAATTTCGACTTCGGTCGGAAGTATTGTCGATGCTCAACGCGAAGGTGGCGGCACCCTGCGGTGCCGCCCTCGATCAGGTGGACTGGCTCCTTCGGGCTTGATGGCCGGAACGGCTGCTCGTTTCGCCTAAACCCTCGTCGGCACCGGGGATCGCGGTCCTACAAAATCGTCGTGCCGTAGAGCAGGGCGTGGGACACGTAGTACAGGGAGATGAAAGCCGCGAGCGCGCCGCAGAACTTGACGGGGACAAGAGCCACCTGCCGCACGCTGGCCCGGGCTTTGACGTCGTCGAGGATCAGGGCGAGCAGGACGCCGATCACGCCGGCATGTCCGATCGCGTCGATCTTGCCGAAGCCGAAGATGGCGGTGATGAAGATCGAGGTCAGCATGATTGCCGAGCAGCGCCGGGTGAAGGGCGTCAGGGTGAGGGCGAAGGCAAGAGCGAATTCGACGACGCCGGCG
Organism: uncultured Beijerinckiaceae bacterium; assembly: GCA_937863205.1. The sequence goes on from CALMGA010000346.1 coordinate 25,434, forward strand.
GCGCGCATGTAGTAGGCCGGATCGAAGCCGAGCGACATCTCGGGATGAGCGACGAAGAGCGGGTAGGTCCACTCGGGGTAGGCCCACTTCTCGACCGAAGCCCACATCAAAGTGATCGCCACGCTCCAGCGCAGGATGTCGATCGGGCGCCGGCCGAAGATCGTCCGATTCATCCCGAGCGCGGCGAGATAGGCGGCGATGCCAAGGAAGATCGGGTAATCGGCGAGGTGGAACACACCGTAGGACGCAACCGCGGTGCCGAACAGCACGACGATGCCGGTCGCCGACACCACCCAGGTCCGCTTGTCGATCAGGCAGGCGCCGATCAGCAGTTGCAGCCAGGGAACATAGGGCGACGCCGTCTTCAGTTCGGGCGTCAGCAGGATGCCGCCCATCGTCCACAGGGCGATCATCAGCAGGCCGATGCTGGCACGGACCAGCACGTCGGGCTGCACCGAGATCAAACCGAAGACCCGGTCGAGCGCACGGTTCATCGCCGCGCCGATGACCGAGCGGTCGACGATGGCGCCGCCGACCAGAGCGGCGATGGCGATGACGGACAGGCTCTCGAAATCCTGGCAGAGAACGTTGCCGAGGCCGTCAGGCTGGCCGGCGACCGAAAAGGCGCAGAACCACTTTACATGGGCCTGAGCCGCCCCGGGCAGTCCCGCGACGCAGGACGAGGTGATTCCGGCAGCTGCGGCAAGCCGCGACCTTGATGACTTGAACATTGACGCCCCCCGACGTAGCGGGCGCATCAGGCCCGCATGAAAGGAGTATACACAAGTTTAACGAGAATGCCCGACCACATTTCAGCCTTGGTTAATCATGCCTCGTTAACCAGACGCGGCTTTTTTACATGAGTCATCGAGATCCGGCTCATCGTTTGGAAGACTGGCGCGTTCTAGGCTGCAGCGAAGACAAGGCGGGGCAGGGCGATGTTGGCAGCTTTGAGCATGACGAGTTTCGCCGGTGGAACTCTGGTAAGCTGCTGCGCGGCCCGGATGGCTGGACAGCGGGAACGATACGAATTGCTGGGCGGACTGCTTCTGGTCGGCGGGCTCGTTCTCGTCGGCATGGGCTTGCCGCTCTTCCGCTGACGCTGGGGCGCGAGGAGGGCGGAACACGCCCGCGTCGCACGGCGACGGCGTCTGGTGTCGTCCGCATCGGCCCCGCGCGATCGCGGTCAGGGCGGCAGTATGAAGTCCGTCTCGCCGGACAGCGTCAGCAAGAAGCTTTTCAGATCCGCTTTCTCCGATGCGCTGAGGTGAAGTGGCCGTATCTCCTCCGCCCGGCTCGCTCGGGCGATGCCGCCTTGATCGTAGAGTTCGATGACGTCTTCGAGTGATCGTTTGCTGCCGTCGTGCATGTAGGGCGCGCGCTCGGCGACGTTTCGCAGGCCGGGCGTCTTGAAGGCGTGCTGCAGCTTGACGGATGATGCGAAGTATCGGCCCCGCCCGGGGTCGTTCATGCTGGATCCGACGTCGTGGAAGGATCCGTCGGTGAAGGTCCAACCGCTGTGGCAGGCAGCGCAGCGCGCCTTTCCCACGAACACCACGAACCCCCTCCTGGCCTCCGGGCCGACCGCGGTCTCGTCGCCCTCGACCCAGGCGTCGAAGGGCGAGCGCACCGAGGTGAGCGAGGCGACGTAGCGGGTGAGGGCGAGGCCGACATCCCTGGCAAGGACGTCGTCGTGCCCGAACGCTTCTCGAACATCGTGGCGGTAGCTCGCGTCAGCCTGAAGATCTGCGGCGAGCACGCGCAGGGGCATGTTCATGGTGGTGGGGGATTTGATCGCGAACAGCGACACGTCGGCGATGTCGGAGAAGCGCCCGGTCCATCCCAGCCGATCGAGCGGTCCGATGTTCAGCAGGGTCGGCGCCTTGAACAGCATTCGGCCGCCGACGTCGTTGACCGGCACGGGTTGCCCGTCGCTCCAGCCCCTGTCGGCGCGGTGACACGAGGCGCAGGACGTCAGCTTCGATCCCGACAGGCTGGCGTCATAGAACAGCCTGCGCCCGAGCCGCCAGACCGGGTCGTTCTCGGCACGTCCATCGTGGACGAGGTTGGCCGGCCGGCGGAACGCCCGTCGCGGGTCCGGTTCGTCGGCGCCCAAGCCGGCCGCGACGGCCGCGACGAGAACGAGCGAGACCGCTGTGACGAACGCCGCGACGCCTGCGGCCCAGATCGGCTTCGAAGGGCACATGGCGTGATCTAACGTCGAAATGGTTAGGGAAGGCTGACTCGTTCGTAACTGCAATGTCTAGTCGCTTCGACAAGCGATTGTGGCGTTGGCTCACACCCTTACCTGCAGTTGTGCTCGTAAGTACCTTGCGACCCGATAGCCTCGGTGGAGTTCCGGTTGCTGCGACTTCGATCCGGTAATGTTGGCATCGGAATGGGCGTAACGAGCAAGGAACAAGCAATGAGATCCCGTTACAGCAAACCAGGCGCCGGATCGGGACGCCGGATCGCCTCCGCCACCTCCCGGCGCAACTCCGGCAGCACGTCGGCTTCGAACCAGGGATTGCATTTCAACCACGACGAATTGCGCCAGGATGGGTGCGGCAGAGCGAAAAGCCGTGGGCCGGTGCCGGCATGCTCGCGCCAAGCGCGGACGAGGTCGCCCTGCTTGAGGGCTGCGGGCAGGGGACGATCGAGGCGCCTGAAATGATAGGCCTGCGCGTGGCGTCCGATCGTCAGGATCAGCTCCACCTGGGGCAGGGCGGTGAACAACCGATCGTGCCACAGGGCGGCGCATTCGCGGCGCGGCGGACGGTCACCCTTGTCGGCCGTGTGGCCGGGGAAGCAGAAGCCCATCGGGGCGATCAGCACGTTGCGGTCGTCGAAGAAACGGGCGCGGTCGAGACCCATCCAGAAGCGGAGCCGGTCGCCCGACGGGTCGTCGAAGGGGATGCCGCTCTCATGGGCGCGGATGCCCGGCGCTTGGCTCGCGATCAGGAGGCGCGCGCTGCTGTTCACCCGCAGGATGGGACGCGGCTCCTGCGGCAGCGGTCTGCCGTGGACCGGCGCGTCCCGACACAGCCGGCAGGCCCGGATGTCATCGGCGAGCCGCGCAACATCACGGAGGCGCGCGGGCGGGCCGGCTCGCTCTGGTCCGGTCATGACTCCGTTCGGCGGATCCGCCGCTTCCCGACCGCTCCGCGCCCGGCGAGGCCTCGGCGGGCCCGGTCGCCAATCATCGCCCACAATGGCGCCCGCCCGATCATAAAAGCGGCATCCTGTAGCAAGCTCTTAACGCTCTACTCCGCTTTGCGGCGATACCGATTAAGACCACGGCGTCAAGCGCCAATCGGTTAACATCCACCGTTTATCATTCGCATCATAACGAGTGGCGTCATGCTGACATTTTGGCGTTGTCAGAACCGCTATTCGTGTTAGAAGGGGGCATGATTTCGTTGGCCGAGATCCAGGAAGATTTTTCGAAAAGCGCAAGCGCCGCCTTTGAGGCGGCGTTTGAAGCCGGTCGCGTTCAGGGACGTAAGGAAGCGTTAGCGGAATTGCAGACGCATATGGCCGGCTTCTTCCAAATGCCGACACAGATGACGACGCAGGCTGACAGCGGCGTCATGAGCGACATAGCTAACAGTGCGAACGAAGGCCGCGCCGCACCTGGAAGCGTCAAGCCCGTTGTACATCGCATGTTGAAGAGCGCACCAAACGGTCTTACCACAAGCGAAATAGCTGGCCGAGGCGGCTTCAAGTTCAACAGTGTTCGCGGAACGCTTTGGGCACTTGGCCAGGAAGGGCATGCGGAGAACCGAGACGGCAGGTGGTTCGCGATCCTCAAAACTGAGGAGGCGGACGAAGAGCCAGAGCCGCTTAGCGTTGGCAGAATAGACGAGCTTTTTGGGGAAGCGAGCAAAGGCCCGCCAGCCGAAGCGAGCGAGCCTTTGCAAGTTGAAGGGCGCCCCGTCAGGCGCTTCTCATAGTTCGGGGCTAGCAAGCGCGAGAGGGGACCGTCCAAGCCATCTCTCGCCGGTGCAAGTCCGGTTAGCTCCACCCCTGCCTCCCCTTCCACAAGGGAGTGCAGATCGTCCATCTACCCCGGTCGCCTCAGGTCCACACTGAGGACGGCCGGCCCATATGCTTCTATAGCCTGTAGGGCCGAGTCCGTCCAGTTGAGACCTTCTAGCCGACCTTGCTGAAGGATATTCCTGGTGCGTCGCCTTCCACGATCCCGGTCCCTGCCTTCTCCAGCGCAGCTCGAATTGCCGCTAGGTTGTTCGGCATCGGCTTGCGGCGTCCGCCCTCGTAATCCTTCACGGTTGAAAGCGCCGCGAATCCGCCTGGGCCGAGCTGGAAGGCATCCTGGCGCTCATCGACAAGCGCGGCATCTCCGGTCCCGATGCCGATGCCTTGCAGCGCCTCCCCGTGCTGTACCGCAACGTCGTCTCCTCCCTGTCAGTCGCCCGCACCATCGCACTCGACCGCAACCTAGTGAAATATCTCGAAGACTTGTCGCTGCGCGCCTACCTCGTGGTGTATGGCCCAAGGAGCGGCGCGGTTGAAGGGCTGCTCGCCTTTCTGCGGCGCGGCTTCCCGGCGGCGGTGCGCTCGGCGCGCTGGCACATCGGCGTCGCCACGCTCGCCACCGCCGTGGGCGTGCTGGCCGGCCTGATGCTTGTCAACGCCGACGCCGACTGGTTCTCCGCCCTGGTACCCGTTGATCTCGGCGGCGGCCGCGGCCCGTCGAGCACGGCGGCCGAGCTGCGCGCCGACGAGATCTTCGCACCCTGGCAGGGCTTCACCGCCTCCTTCGTGGTGTTCGCCAACAGCCTGTTCCGGCACAACGCGCTCATCGCGCTCACCGCCTTCGGCCTCGGCTTCCTCGCCGGCGTGCCGACGCTGCTGCTGCTCGTCTACAACGGCATGACTTTGGGCGCGTTCGTCTCGATCCACGCCCGGCGCGGCGTGCTCGTCGACTTTCTCGGCTGGGTGTCGATCCACGGCGTCACCGAGATCGGCGCCATTGTCCTGGCCGGGGCCGGCGGCCTCGTGCTCGCCGACAAGATCCTTTTTCCCGGCCGCTACGGGCGCCTCGCCAATCTCGCCCGTCACGGACGCGAGGCGGCGCAGCTGGGGGGCGGTGCCGTGCTGATGCTGTTCGTCGCCGGGCTGATCGAAGGCGGCCTGCGCCAGCTCGTCGCCAACACGGATGGTCGCTTCGCCATCGCCGCGGTGACGGCGAGCCTGTGGCTGATCTATTTCCTCTCCGGCCGCGCCGGGCGAGGGGGCGAACTCGGAGAACGTGGCGATGGCGCCTAGCACGGTCGCCAAGGCAATCAGGCGGGACGCGCCGGCCGACAGGGTCGCGCTGCTGTTCGAAGGGTCGCGCCACCGATCCCGCGAGATCGTCACTCCCGAAGGCGTGGCGCTTCGCGTCGCCGTGGCGCAGCGCGGCGAGCGGCTCGGCGCCTTTTTCCTCGACATGCTGTTCTGGTCGCTGGCGACGGCGGCGATCTTCATCGCCCTGCTGCTGGCCGGCGCCAGCGGGCTCGAAGGCGACGTCCTGACGACGATCGTCCTGTTCCTCGGCTTCCTGCTGCGCAATCTGTACTTCATGCACTTCGAGCTGGCGTGGCGCGGGCGTACCCCCGGCAAGAAGGTCATGGGTTTGCGGGTCATCGACCGGGACGGCGGACCACTCGAGGCCTCCGCCATCGTCGCGCGCAACCTGACCCGCGAGGTCGAATTCTTCCTGCCGCTCGAAGCGCTGGTTTCGCTGGCCGCATCCACTGGCATCGGCCTTTGGGCCAATCTCGCGACCTTCGGCTGGATCGTCGCCATCGCCGCCCTGCCGTTCTTCAACCGCGACCACCTGCGCGCCGGCGACCTCATCGCCGGTACGCTGGTCATCGCCATGCCCAAGCGCGTGCTCGCCTCCGAGCTGAGCGAGGCGGCGACGGACTACGTCTTCTCGGCAGCTCAGCTCAGGGCCTACGGAACCTTCGAGCTGCAGGTGCTGGAAGAGCTGCTGCGGCAGGCATCGACGGCCGAAACGCGCCGTCTCCGCGACGAGGTCGCCGCCAAGATCTGCAACCGCATCGGCTGGACGACGCCGATCCCGCCCGGGGATAGCGTACGCTTCCTGCGCGCCTTCTATACGGCCGAGCGGGCTGATCTGGAGCGCGAACAGCTCTACGGGCGGGGCCGCGACGACAAGGATTCGCGAACCTCGGCGAAGAACTGAGCGCCTGGAGCATCGGATTGCAAACTGCGTAGCGGTTTTCGGATCCGGGGCTGCCTAATCGAAGACGCCGGAGATTCCGCGCGGGCCGGACGTGCCCGTGACCTGCCGCAGCTCATGATATAACGCCACCGGGAGGGTGACGTAGAGTGGCATACAGAGGAAGCTGAACACCTGCGCCCCGGCTTGCACCGCGACCAGGCCGGGCAGCGATGCCTTGTGCGTCAGCGCTGTCATGACGCCTACGCCGAAGAACAGCAGGCCGGGCAGGAGATAGAACAGGAGCGACACGCCCAGGATGCGCCAGCGATTGTTCGTCGTCAGTTCGCGGCTGCGCGTCTGGCTCTCGATCGGGCCCATCCGCTCGACCACGCTGATGATTGGGGACAATCCATACATGCACGCGAGGATGATCCCGGGTACGACCAGCAGAACCAGGCCGAGGAAAATGCCGAGAACGAGAATGATCGTCGCCCCGACGTAGGGCAGGAAACGACGCGCCCCGACCTTGAACGCTTCACCGATCTCGAAGGGCTCGTCCGAGAGCAATCGCATCGTGGCGTGAATGAGTGCGACCTGCGCGAGCAGGGCGAAGATCGGTTTGGCGACACGACAGATGATCGTGACGAGGTGCAGGGCGCCATTCCCCTTGATCAGCAGACTGGCGATCGACGGCAAGGCCAGCAGCGCGACGAGCAGCGAGATCGCATAAAATTTCGTCCAGGCTCGACCGATCAGGACCAAGGCGAGGGAGAAGACGCGACCCACGGCGATCTTGCCGATGGGTTGCGCGCTGTACAAGGGCTGACGAAACTGCGTGATGTCGGCCAATGCTGTCTCGATCGATGTTGCCGGATGCGATGGCTCACGGCGATGCGTGGAGCATGGGACGGGGTTGTGAAAATCCCAAGACGCGGTTCGCGCGGCGGCGCGGCTGCATTCCGCGCTCAGTGCGCGTCGGCCGGCGGTGCCGCCGATGGCCCCTTGGGCGCCGCCACCGTGCGCAGGAAGGGCACCAGCAGCGTCGCGAAGATGAACGCGACCATGATGGTGCGGAAGGCGTCGGCGTAGGCCAGCGTCTGCGCTTCGCGGTAGGCGAGATGGAACATCTGCTTGAGAGCCGCCGCCTGACCGTTGGCGAGACTGCCGCCGGCGGCGGCGTAGCGGGCCGTCTGGGCGTCGACGAGGCGCATCATGGCGCCGTTCGCCGGCGTCAGGTTCGAGGCGATGGCGACGAAGTGCAGGTTTGTCCGGTCGTTGAGGATGGCGCTGCACACGGCGATGCCGACGGCGCCGCCGAGATTGCGCATCATGTTGAACAGGCCGCTGGCATATTTCAGCCGCTCGGGCGGCAGGCTGCCGAGGCCGAGCGTGACGGAGGGCGCGATGGCGAAGACCTGCGGCAGTCCGCGCAGCACCTGCGGGATCAGGAACTGGTCGCCGCCCCAGTCGTGCGTGATCAGGCCGTAGCTCCACATGGCGGCGCCGAACGAGGCCAGCCCGGCCATCATCAGCCAGCGCGTGTCGACCTTGCGGGCAAGCACGATGTAGAGCGGGGTGCCGACCAGTGTCGCGACCCCGGTCGAGAAGATCGCCGTTCCCGTCTGCCAGGCGCTGTAGCCGCGCACGTAGCCGAGGAACAGCGGGGTCAGGTAGATGGTCGCGAAGATGCCGATGCCGGTGATGAACGAAAGCGTGCAGCCGATCGTGAAGTTGCGGTTGCCGAAGGCGCGCAGCTCCACCACCGGGCGGGCAAAGGTCAGGCTGCGGATGATGAACAGCACGCCTGAGACGGCCGACACGCCCGCGCAGTCGCGGATGAAGGCGTCGTCGAACCAGTTCCAGCGGGTGCCTTCCTCCAGCACGTATTCCAGCGTGCTGAGAAACACCGCCATCAGGACCATGCCGAGGTAGTCCGCGCCCTTCAGCAGCGACAGGTCGGGCTCGTCGATGCGCACCAGCACCGGCACGGCGACGGTGATCAGGATGCCGGGGATCAGGTTGACGTAGAACAGCCAATGCCAGTTCAGCGTGTCGGTGATGTAGCCGCCGACAACCGGACCGAGGGTCGGCGCGATGGAGGCGATGATGCCGATCACGGCGGCCGAATACACCCGCTTCGGCCCCTGGAAGAAGTGGAAGGATGAGGTGAACACGGTGGGGATCATCGAGGCGCCGAGCAGGCCCTGAAGGGCGCGGAAGGCGATCATCGACTCGATGTTCCAGGCCAGCCCGCACAAGATCGAGGCCAGCGTGAAGCCGGCCGACGAGGCGGTGAACAGCCAGCGGGTCGAGAACACGCGGGTGAGCCAGCCCGACAGCGGGATCATCACGATTTCCGCGATGAGGTAGGCCGTCTGCACCCAGCTGATCTCGTCCTGCGCGGCCGACAGGCCGCCGCCGATGTTCTGCAACGAGGAGGCGACGATCTGGATGTCGAGCAGCGCGATGAACATGCCCACGCACATCACCACGAAGGGCAGCAGGCCGCGGATCCAGCTTTCGGGCGCCTTCTGCCCCGCGCTCATCGCGCTTGCTCCGCCCGTGCCTGGCCCGCAGAGGGTGCCGACGCAACGTCGGCGTTCGTGCGGGTGTCGACGCTCACCGTGGCCGACAGGCCCGGCCGCAGCCGCCCGAGGGCGCCGTCGCCGCGATCGAGCTGGATGCGCACGGGCACCCGCTGCACGATCTTCGTGAAGTTGCCGGTGGCGTTCTCCGGCGGGATGATGCTGAACACCGCGCCGGTGCCCGGCGCGAGGCTCAGCACGCGGCCGTGGATCGGCTCGCCGGGGGCGACGTCGGCGACCATCGTGGCCGCGTTGCCGACCCGGATGCGCCGCAGCTGGTCTTCCTTGAAGTTGGCGTCGATCCACAGGTCGTGCGCGGGGACAACCGACATCAGGTAGGTGCCGACGGCGACGTAGGCGCCGGGGCGCACCGCCCGGTTGCCGACCGTGCCCTCGACCGGCGAGCGCAGCAGGGTGTAGCCGAGATCGAGTTCCGCCGTGCGGACCTCGGCGGCGGCCTGGGCGATCGCCGCCTCGGCTTCGGCGAGCTGCGCCTTGAGGACGACGAGCTGCTGTTTGGCTCCGTCCAGGGCGGCGCGCGCGGCGGCGACGGTGGCCCGCGACGCCTTGCCAAGCGAGGTCGAGCGTTCCACCTCCTGCCGCGTCACGGCGGTGGTGTTGACGAGGCCGCTGTAGCGATCGGCATCCTTCTGCGCGAACACGGCCTGCGCCGCCTTCTCGTCGAGGTCGGCGGCGGCCTGAGCGATGGTGGATCCCTGCAGCGCGAGTCGGCCCCGCAGGCTGTCCACGACGGCTTCGCGCTGCCGCCTGATCGCCTGCGCCCGTTCGAGGGCGGCGCGCATGTCGCGATCGTCCAAGTGCACGAGGATCTGGCCGGCGGCCACGCTCTGGTTGTCGACGACGTCGACCGAGGCGACGAAGCCGGCGACGTGGGGCGCCACCGCCACCGTGTCGCCGCCGACATAGGCATCGTCCGTGCTCTCGATGAAACGGCCATCGAGCCACCAGTTCCTGCCGTAAAGGCCGCCGCCGGCGAGAACCGCGCCGACGACAAGAAGCAGGATGAGGCGCTTGAGCCGCCGGGCGATCCCGCGCGTCCGCGGCGGCGCCCGCTCGGCGATGGCGCGCTGGGCGACGACGTCGGTCATGATTTCCCATGCTCCCGACCGAACCTGGCCGAACCGACAGATGCCGAGCCGGGCACGTCGCCGGTTTGCCGGCGGGGCTCGACGCGGCTGCCTTCGCCCGGCTGCGCTTCGCTCATGGGTTGCGCCCTCTCGCCCGTTGATCGGCTCCGGCCGTTCTCGAGCCCAGATCTGCGAAGCGTCGCCGCGTCGCCGCGTCGGCCGCCGGTCCGGGCGCCACGCGAGCCTTGGCGATCGGGACCCCGGTGGCCCGGTCGACGAGCACGGGATCAACGATCGCGCCGGTCTGCGCGTCCACGAGGATGACGCTTGCGCCTTCGGGCGCGAAGTGCCGGTTGCCCCAGCCGACCATCGCCATCAACACCGGCCGGAAGTCACGGCCCGTGGCGGTCAGCACGTAGTCGTCGCGCGGCGGCCGTTCGCAGTATCGCCGGCGTTCCAGCAGGCCGGAGGCGACCATCGCCTCCAGGCGCCGCGCCAGCGTGCTGGTGGCGATGCCCAGGCTCGCCTGAAACTCATCGAAGCGGGTGAGCCCGTAGAAGGCATCGCGCAGGATGAGGATGTTCCACCAGTCGCCGACCCGTTCGAGGCTGCGGGCGACCGGGCAGGGCATGTCGCCGAACGGCTTGCGCTTCATGGCGAGAGGCTAGGCCACTCGCTTTCATCATGCAAGTCACCTTGCGGCCGGGCTTGCACATCGAGAGGGGACAACAGTCGTGATCCGCAGACTCGGCAGCAGAGCCAATCGACCTATACCGCTTCTTCGAAGAAGGCGGATATGTGGAGCCGCAGGCGACATACCTGGGGAAGCGGCATGACGAAGGGCGCAGCGGTCGAGGAACAACCGTCACGCGACGGCATCGATGAAGCGGAGTGGACGGTTCGCGTCGAACTGGCGGCGCTCTACCGCCTCGCGGCGCTGCAAGGCTGGGACGACGCGATCTTCACCCACATCTCGATGCGCGTGCCCGGCCCCGAGCATCACTTCCTCATCAATCCCTACGGCGTCTTCTTCGACGAGATGACCGCCTCGGCCCTGGTGAAGATCGATGGCGAGGGCCGGATCGTCCAGGACACCCCCTATTCCATCAATCCGGCCGGCTTCACCATCCATTCCGCCGTCCACGCCGCGCGCGCGGATGCCCATTGCGTGATGCATCTGCATACCCGCGACGGCGTCGGCGTTTCGGCCCAGGCGCACGGCCTGCTGCCGCTCAGCCAAACGGCGCTGATCGTGCTGCCGACGCTGGCTCACCACGACTACGAGGGCATCGCGCTCAATCTGAGCGAACGCGAGCGCATCGTCCGCCATCTCGGCGGCAAGTCTCTGATGCTGCTGCGTAATCACGGCACGCTGGCCGCCGGCCCGAGCGCGGCGGCGACCTGGATCAACATGTTCTTCCTGGAGCGGGCCTGCTCGATCCAGGTGGCCGCCCTCAGCGCCGGCCGCGACGGGGTGCTCGCGGCACCCGTCGAGGCGCAGGAAGAGGTCGTGAGCCAGACCCGGGGTTGCGGGGCGATGGGCGTCGGCCATCTCGCTTGGCCGGGCTTCCTGCGACTGCTCGACCGCAAGCTACCGGGCTACGCGGTCTGATGCACCTCGCAGGTGGGCGCACCACTTTGGCATCCATCGGCGCACGCCTGTAACGACCCAGCCGTACTTCGGACCGCGAACCTCGCCGGCCGTGCAAGGTTTCCCGGCTCGGTTCGCCTCTTGAAGTCTGCTTGGCCAAGCCACGCACGCCGCGACGGCGCCGGGAACGGGCGATGTTCCGGCGGTGAGGTTCATACGTCAGGAAGACGCGCGAGCTGACCCCGCGCTGAGTCTGGTAGAACGATCAAGGCGCCGAGCGCCCGACGCCAGCCCGCATTCTTCGACCGCGACCGACTCAACCAGAATCGGCGGCGACCGAGTTGCCGGCCCGGTCCTGTCCGGCCGCGATCTTCGCGATCGGATCGCGCGCTCCACCGGGGCCGGAGGATACCGCCTCCAGTACCAGCGGGTCGACCCCATCACCGGCGTCGATGACGCCGGTGCGGAACACGTCGCGCATCTTCGGCGTCCAGAACGCCTCGATGTGGTGGGCGATGCCGGCCACCGCCTGATCGTGGGGATATGAGCGGAAGAACTGCGCGATCTGGTTGGCCATCATGGTGAGCTTGGCCATCTGCTCCATTGCCATGATCGTCTACTCCGCCGCTTCCATCACGGGGGCGATGCGCGTCAGGCTCTCGTCCTCCTCGTAGAACTTCGCCTGCCAGTCCGACATGCGGTTCGTTTTGCGCACCTGCACGGCCGTCACCTTGTATTCCGGGCAGTTCGTCGCCCAGTCCGAATAATCGGTGGTGATGACGTTGGCGCCGGTCTTGGCATGATGGAAGGTGGTGTAGACTACTCCGGGCTGCATGCGTTCGGAGATCCTTGCCTTGATGGCGATATCGCCCGAACGGCTTTCCAGCGCGACCAGATCGCCCTCCAGGATGCCGCGCTGCTCGGCGTCGAAGGGGTGGATCTCCAGCACGTCCTCCTCGTGCCACAACGAATTCGACGTGCGCCGCGTCTGCGCGCCGACGTTGTACTGCGACAGGATGCGGCCGGTTGTGAGCACCAGGGGGAAGCGCGGGCCCGTGCGTTCTTCCGTGGGGAAGAACTCCGTGATCATGAACTTGCCCTTGCCGATCACGAAGCGGTCGATGTGCATGGTCGGCGTGCCTTCCGGCGCCGCCTCGTTGCACGGCCACTGGATGGAGCCGAGCTGGTCGATCTTCTCGAACGAGACGCCAGCGAAGGACGGCGTGGTGGCCGCGATCTCGTCCATGATCTCGCTGGGGTGCTTGTAGTGCATCGGCAGGCCGAGCGCTTCGGAGAGCAGCATCGTGCCCTCCCAGTCGCCGTAGCCGCCCATCGGGCTCATCACCTTGCGCACGCGGCTGATGCGCCGCTCGGCGTTGGTGAAGGTGCCGTCCTTTTCCAGGAACGAGGCGCCGGGCAGGAAGACGTGGGCGTACTTCGCCGTCTCGTTCAGGAACAGGTCCTGGACGATCACGCATTCCATGTTGCGCAGGCCGGTGGTGACGTGGAGCGTGTCGGGATCCGACTGGGCGATGTCCTCGCCCTGGACGTAGAGGCCCTTGAAGGAGCCTCCGGCCGCCTCGTCCAGCATGTTGTTGATGCGCAGGCCTGGCTCGCGGTCGAGCGCACGGCCCCACATCTTCTCGTAGATGATGCGGGTGTCGTCGTCGTGGACGTGACGGTAGCCGGGATATTCGTGCGGGAACGAGCCCATGTCGCAGGACCCTTGCACGTTGTTCTGCCCGCGCAGCGGGTTCACGCCCACGCCCTCGCGCCCGATGTTGCCGGTGGCCATGGCGAGGTTGGCCATGCCCATCACCATGGTCGAGCCCTGGCTGTGCTCGGTGACGCCGAGGCCGTAGAAGATGCCGGCGTTGCCGCCGGTGGCGTACAGCCTCGCGGCGGCGCGGATGTCGGCGGCGGGCGCGCCGATCAGGTCGGCCTGGGCCTCGGGCGAATGCCGCTCCTCGGCGACGAACCGGGCCCACGTCTCGAAGTCGCGGAGATCGCAGCGCGCGCGCACGTAGTCTTCCTTCACCAGACCTTCGGTGACGACGACATGGGCGAGGGCGTTGATGAGGGCGACGTTGGTGCCGGGCTTGAGCGGCAGGTGATAGTCCGCCCGGATGTGGGGCGACTTGACGAGGTCGATCTTGCGGGGATCGGCGACGATCAGCCGAGCGCCGGCGCGCAGGCGCTTCTTCATGCGCGAGGCGAAGACGGGATGGCCGTCGGTCGGGTTGGCGCCGATCACCAGGATCACGTCGCACTGCTC
>CALMGA010000347.1 GCA_937863205.1 uncultured Beijerinckiaceae bacterium
TGCCCTTGAACTCCTCGAAGATCACCTCGTCCATCCGCGAGCCGGTGTCGATCAGAGCGGTGGCGATGATGGTGAGCGAGCCGCCCTCCTCGATGTTGCGCGCCGCGCCGAAGAAGCGCTTGGGCCGCTGCAGGGCGTTGGCATCGACGCCGCCGGTCAGCACCTTGCCCGACGAGGGCACCGTGGTGTTGTAGGCGCGGCCCAGCCTCGTGATGGAGTCGAGCAGGATGATGACGTCGCGCCCGTGCTCGACCAGCCGCTTGGCCTTCTCGATCACCATCTCGGCGACGGCGACGTGGCGCGTCGCCGGCTCGTCGAAGGTGGACGACACCACCTCGCCCTTGACGGATCGCTGCATGTCGGTGACCTCCTCCGGCCGCTCGTCGATGAGCAGCACGATGAGGTAGGCCTGGGGATGGTTGGCCGAGATCGACTGGGCGATGTTCTGCAGCAGCACGGTCTTGCCGGTGCGCGGCGGCGCCACGATCAGCGCCCGCTGGCCGAAGCCGATCGGCGCGACGATGTCGATCACCCGCGGGCTGAGGTCCTTGCGGGTCGGATCCTCGATCTCGAGCTTCAGCCGGCGGTCGGGGTAGAGCGGCGTGAGGTTGTCGAAGTTGACCTTGTGGCGGACCTTCTCCGGCTCCTCGAAATTGACCGTGTTGACCTTGAGCAGGGCGAAGTACCGCTCGCCCTCCTTGGGGCTGCGGATCGGCCCTTCCACCGTGTCGCCGGTGCGCAGGCCGAAGCGGCGGATCTGCGAGGGCGACACGTAGATGTCGTCGGGCCCGGCGAGGTAGTTGGCATCGGCCGAGCGCAGGAAGCCGAAGCCGTCCTGCAGCACCTCGACCACGCCGACGCCCACGATCTCGATGTCGCGGGAAGCGAGCTGCTTGAGGATCGCGAACATCAGTTCCTGCTTGCGCAGGGTGGACGCGTTCTCGACCTCGTGCTCCTCGGCGAAGGCCGTCAGCTCGGTCGGCGACTTGTCCTTGAGATCGGCGAGCTTGATCTCCTTGGGACCGTTGTAGGGCGCGGGCACGTAGTCGGCGGGAGCCGCCAAGCCGGGCCCCATGTCGTCCGAGGCGACGTCTGTCATGTCAGGTGCTTCACTCGAAGGGGCACCGACTCTTGGAGCCGGGTCTTTGACGATGGGTTCTTTGAAACGGGGCCTTGGCGACGAGGTCCCGAGAACAAAGGCTTGGAGCTGCGGGCTTTGGACGTGCAAAGTTCAAGGCGGGAGATCGGATGAGGCCGGGGCGCGAGGACGCGCAGCCGTCAAGCCT
The DNA here is from genome assembly GCA_937863205.1 of uncultured Beijerinckiaceae bacterium. The sequence continues at coordinate 1,287 of CALMGA010000347.1, forward strand.
GACCGAGAGGCGGGACGCTTCCTATAAGGGCCGGCCGCCGTTTTGGCAAGACGGCACCGGGATGAGGTGCCGATCCCGCGCGTGGCGACCGGCATGGTACGACATCGCGACCGGCGTGTTGAGGGACCCGAATCGGCGGTCCAGGCGACGGCGCGGAGTGCGGCATGTTTCTTCCCGGTTTCGGGCCGTTCCGATCGAAGGTCGCCGGCGCGGTCCCGATACCGATCGGCCGACCGGCACGATGCATGCCCGCGGCGCAACGGCCCGCTCCCGCCGCCGGCAGCGCAACCGTTGTGATCCGATGACCAGCGGCCTTGATCCTCGATCGGGAACCACCCGGACCTGCCCGCTGGTGGCCGTGCGCGGCGTCAGCCGAACCTTCGGCAGCGGCGCCGGCTCGGTGCGAGCCCTCGACGACGTGTCGTTGGCCATCGCCGGGTCCGAGTTCTTCACCCTGCTCGGGCCGTCGGGCTGCGGCAAGACAACCCTGCTCCGCCTGCTGGCCGGCTTCGAGCATCCCGACCGCGGCGACGTGCTCCTTGAGGGCCGATCCATCCTCGCCGACCCGCCGAACCGGCGTCCGGTCAACATCGTGTTCCAGTCCTACGCCCTGTTCCCGCACATGAGCGTGGCCGAGAACGTGGCGTTCGGGCTGCGCAACCGCGGCCTGCGCGGCGCCGCTCTGAAGGCACGGGTCGGGCAAGCCCTCGCCATGGTGCAGCTCGATGCCCTCGCCGAACGCCGCCCGGTCGCGCTCTCGGGCGGGCAGCAGCAGCGCGTGGCGCTGGCCCGCGCGCTCGCCCCGGCGCCCCGCCTCCTGTTGCTCGACGAGCCGCTGTCGGCCCTCGATCCCAAGCTCCGGCGCGGCATGCAGGTCGAGTTGAAGCGCCTGCAGCGCGACACCGGCGTCACCTTCCTGCTCGTCACCCACGACCGCGAGGAAGCCTTCTCCATGTCCGACCGCATCGCCGTGATGGAGGCGGGCCGGGTCCGGCAGGTCGGCTCGCCGGCCGACATCCACGAGCGGCCGCGATCGCGCTTCGTCGCCGACTTCACCGGCGCCAACGTGTGTCCGGGCGTTCGGCTCGGCTCGTCGGCCGCCTTCGCGGCGATCCGGCCCGAGCGGGTCGTCATCCGCCGTCCCTGCGCCGCGGCGGACGGGCTCGCCCTGCCCGGCCGCGTCGCCTCGCTCGTCTTCCTCGGCGGACGCACGGCCTGCACGGTGGCGCTCGACGGCGGCGGCACGCTGCTGGCCGAGCGCGACGACCTGCCCCCCGGCCTCGCCGTCGACGAGCCGGTGGCCTGCCTCGCCGCGCGCGAGGCGATCGTCGCGTTGGAGGATTGAGGTGGCGACACGGTCCGCAGCGCCTCGCGCCGCAGTTTCGGCGGCCCTGCTCGCCGCCCCGGCCCTGGTCGCCGTTGTCGCCCTGATGCTGGTGCCGATGGGGATCGCGCTCGGCTATTCCGTCCTCACCTCCTCGCCCTACGGCGGCGTGGAGCGGCCGCTCACCGGTTCGGCCTACGCGCGCGTGCTGTTCCAGCAGGATTTCGACGGCGTCCTCGCCTTTGATCCGACGATTCCGATGGTGCTGGCGCGCTCCGTGGTGCAGGCGGGCGCGGCCACCCTGCTCTGCGTCGCCCTGGGCCTGCCGCTGGCCTGGTGGATGGCGACGCGCCCGCCCCGGCTGCGGCAGATCCTGGTGCTGCTCGTCACGGTGCCGTTCTGGACCAACCTGCTCATCCGCACCTACTGCTGGGTGCTGATCCTGCGCGACAACGGCCTGCTCAACCGCTCGCTGATGGCGCTGCACGTCACGGCCGCGCCGGTGACCTTCCTGTACGGCGACGGCGCGGTGCTGCTCGGCCTCGTCTACGCCAACCTGCCCTTCGCCGTCCTGCCGATCTACGCCGCGCTGGAAAAGGTCGACCCGCGCCTGATTGAGGCGGCCTACGACCTTTACGCCAGCCGCGTCACCGTGATGCGCCGGCTGGTCTGGCCGCTGGCCAAGCCCGGCGCGGCGGCGGCCGTGCTGCTCGTCTTCGTGCCGGCGCTGGGCTCGTTTCTCGCCCCCGACATCCTCGGCGGCGGGCGCCGGCTGATGATCGGCACGCTGATCCAGCAGCAGTTCACCAGTGCCCGCGACTGGGCCTTCGGCGCCGCTTTGTCGACGCTGCTGATGGCGGCGGCGCTGCTCGCGGTGGCCGTCGCCGCCCGGCGCCGGGCGGCCGGGGCATGAAACCCTTCGATTGGCGCGCCATGCCGGCCTCGCGCGCGCTCGGCCTGGCGCTGCTGCTGTTCCTTTACGCGCCGCTGATCGTGCTGCTGGTTTACAGCCTCAACGCCAACCGCCTCGCCCTGATCTGGACCGGCTTCAGCCTGCGCTGGTTCGGCGTCGCGCTCGCCAACGAGGATCTGCGCCGCACCGCCATCAACAGCCTACTCGTGGCCGGCGTCGCCACGACGGCATCGACGCTGCTCGCCCTGCCGGCGGCGCTGGCCTTCGAGCGCGGGCGCGCCTTCATCGGCCGGCCGGTGGGTGAAGCGCTGCTCGCCCTTCCGCTGGTGGCGCCGGAGATCGTCACCGCCATCTCGACGCTGGTGCTGTTCGAAGCGGTCGGCCTGCACGCCGGGCTCGGCAACGTGATGCTCGCCCACATCGTGTTCTGCGTCCCCTTCGCCCTGCTGCCGATGCGGGCCCGCTTGCGCGAAATGCCGCGCGACCTGGAGGACGCCGCGCTCGATCTCTACGCCTCGCCCTGGCAGGTGTTCCGCCGCATCACCCTGCCGCTGCTGGCGCCGGCGGTGCTGGCCGGCGCGACGCTCGCCTTCGTGGTGTCGCTCGATGATTTCCTCATCACCCTGATGGTGGCGCCGGCGGGGGCGACCACCCTGCCGGTCTACCTCTACGGCATGCTGCGGCTGGGGGTCACGCCGGAGGCGAACGCGGCAGCGGCGATCCTGCTCGCCGTTTCCGCCACAACGGTGGCGCTGGCCTTCGCCTTCGCCAACCTGCGCGGGCGGCAATGATGGATGCGATGGGACGCAACAACGGTTCCGCGCGTCGCTTGAACCCATAAGTTCGATAACGGACGGATTTGGGAGAAGATCGATGTTCTACGCGCAAGCTTCGTTCGCCGTGCTCACGGTCGGCGTGTTCCTGATGGCCGGCACGCTGCTCGGCCAAGCCGCGGAAACAGCCGACGTCGCGCAACAGTCCGTGCAGGCCGGCCGCTCGACGGCGGTGCTGCCCAACGGGCCCGAGCCCTACAGCGCCGCCGATCCCCAGTACCCGGCGACGAAGGGCGAGACCCTGTTCGAGAAGGAAGCCGCCACCGCGCCCCCGCAACTCTCGAATGGCGAGGCGACCAGCGGCCCGGCGGCCGGACCGCAGCCCTACACCGCCGCCGATCCGCAATACGCGCCGATGGAGAAGGAGCCGCTGTTCGCCGCGCCGGCAGAGACGGCGATCCCGTCCCTGACGGGCAGGTAGGCCATCCGGCCGACGGGCGCTGGACGCGGCGTTTCGGGTTCGTCATCGTCGCGTGGTCCCGGCAGCTTGCCGGAGGGATCACGCTGAGGGGTGGACCTGGATGCTGTCGGGCATTTCGAGGCGGATCGGTGCGGCCCTCGTTCTCGGGATCGCGGCGACGGGCGGCCAAGCCGCCGGGCAAACCGGCGGCCATCTCTACATCTACAACTGGACGGACTACACCGCGCCGGCGCTGATCGCGAAGTTCGAGAAGGAGACGGGGATCGCGGTCACCGTCGACACCTACGACTCCAACGAAACCCTGCTCGCCAAGCTGAAGGGCGGCTCGGCCGGCTACGATCTGGTGGTGGTGACCTCCGACTTCGTGCCGATCTTCACCGCGCAAGGTCTTCTTCGGAAAATCGACGCGCCGGGCCTGAAAGGCTACGCCAACATCGAGGCGCGCTGGCGCAGCCCGGCCTGGGACCCCGGCAACGCCTACACCGTGCCCTACCACTGGGGCGTCACCGCCTTCGCGGTCAACACCAAGGCGGTGCCCGGCCCGATCGACTCGCTCAAGACGCTGTTCGAGCCGCCACCGGCGGCGCGCGGCAAGGTGGGCATGCTGGCCGCGCCGAGCGAGGTGCTGTCGCTGGCCGAGCTTTCGGTCGGCCTGCCCCCCTGCCAGACCGACCTCGCCAACGTGAAGCGGGTCGACGCGCTGCTCCAGGCGCAGCGCGACAGCGTGAAGGTGTATTCCTCCGACGGCGTGATCGAACGCATCGCGTCGGGGGAAACGGTGATCCAGGAGATTTGGAACGGCGATGCCGCGCGGGCCCGCGCCAACAACCCCGACATCCGCTTCATCTACCCCAAGGAGGGCGTCGCCGGCTGGATGGACAACCTCGCCGTGCCGCGCGGCGCCAAGGACCCGGACAACGCCCGCGCCTTCCTGGAATTCATGCTTAAGCCGGACAACAGCGCCCTGTCGGCCGATTTCACGCACTACGCCTCGGCGATCACCGGGGCCGAGGCGCTGTTCGGGCCCGACCTGCGCGACGCGCCCGAACTCAAGGTGCCGCCCGGCACCAACATCGTCTTCACGCCGACCTGCCCGGCCCCTGCGATCAAGCTCGTCGACAAGGTGTGGACGCGCCTGCGCCGCTGAGCCGGGAAAGCCGGGCATGGAGACGGACGGGCGCCATCTTTTAGGCGCAGCCGTCTGTTCATGCTGGGCACGGTGGGTTCGGCGGCCGGCGCCATGCCCCGAGCACGTCCGATCGCAGGGACTCGGACGCAGGGAGTTGAGTCGTGCGCGCACGGGATCGGTCTTCGGCTGCCGGGAGGGGCACGGCCCCCGGACCAGTTGCCGCGACGATCAGGATCGCGACCGTCGCGGCCGTGGCGATCGCCCTCGCCGGCTGCGGCGTGTCCACCTTCGGCCTCGGCGGCTCCACCAAGTCCTCTCGCGGCGGCGATCCCGATCTGTCGGTCGGCGCGCCGGTGGGGAAGGTCACCTCCTCCGCCCTGCCGGGCGCGGTCCCCGGCGCCGCGACGGCCGGCGCCGACCGCATCGGCACCGGCGACGTCAAGATCGCGCTGATCCTGCCCCTCACCTCGCCCAACGGCCAGCCGAGCCTCGTCGGCCAGTCGCTGCGCAATGCCGCCGACCTCGCCTTCGCCGACGCCGGCGTCAAGGAGGTCAGCCTGCTCGTCAAGGACGACCACTCGACCCCCGACGGTGCCCGCGCCGCCGCCGAGCAGGCGATGAGCGACGGCGCCGAGATCGTGATCGGCCCGCTGTTCGCCTCCGACGTGCGCGAAGTCTCGAAGGTGGTGCGCCAAGCCGGCCGGCCGATGATCGCCTTTTCCACCGACACCTCGGCGGCGGCGCACGGATCCTACCTGCTGTCGTTCCTGATCGAGAGCTACGTCGACCGCATCGTCGACTTCGCCGCGTCCAAAGGCAAGAAGTCGGCGGCGGCGCTGATCCCCGACAACGAATACGGCCGCGTCGCCGATGCCGAGTTCCAGGCGGAAACGGCCAAGCGCGGCATCCGCGTGCTCGGCATCGAGCACTACACGCAGGCGACTCGCGAAGCGGCCGTGCGCAAGATCGCGGGGCTCGGCGAGGGCATCGACATGCTGTTCGTCCCCGAACAGGCCGACGCCATGCCGGCCATGTCGGGCGCGCTGGTGGCAGCCGGCGTCAAGCCGGAGAGCGTGCAACTGCTCGGCACCGGCCTGTGGAACGACGCCCGCGTGCTCACCCTGCCGGCGCTGCAGGGCGCCTGGTTCGCCGCGCCGGAGAACGGCGGCTTCAACGCCTTCGCCGGGCGATACCGCGAGAAGTACGGCGCCGACCCGACCCGCATCGCCACCCTTTCCTATGACGCCGTCCGGCTCGCCGCCGTGCTGGCCAAGTCGCAGGGGTCGCAGCGCTATTCCGACAGCGTGCTGCTCAACCGTTCGGGCTTCACCGGCGCCGACGGCGTGTTCCGCTTCCGCGCCGACGGACTCAACGACCGCGGCCTCGCCGTGCTGCAGATCAAGAACGGCAAGGCGGTCCCGGTCAGCCCGGCGCCGAAGACGTTCCCGCCCTCGGCGACCTGAGGCGCGCAGGTCGCGCCATAGACCCTGCCCCGAGCGAGGCCGCCTCAGCTTTTCTCCTTCTCCATCTGCGCCTTGAGCGCG
>CALMGA010000348.1 GCA_937863205.1 uncultured Beijerinckiaceae bacterium
AGGCGAAGGCGTGGACGAGCCCCGGCGCGTCCGGCGCGACGGTGCCGCGGCAGATCCAGACGAACAGCGCCGCCCGACCCGGCTCATCCGTCTGCGGATGGGACAGGCGCAGGAGGTCGCGGTGCGACCAGCCGACCCGCGAGCGGTACTTCACCGCCTGATAGGCGAGCCCGTCCAGCGGACGCATCCGGTACCAGTCGGCGATGGCCCGCCGCAGCCCCCTGCCCCAGCCGCGCATCGCCTCGACGGCGGCGGCGAACTGGAACAGGTGGGTGCCGGTGCGGCACACCCGCGACAGGGCGGCGAGTGCGGCGCGCCGCGTGGCAAGCGCGTCGGGCCCCACGGCCGACGCGGCCAGAGCCAGGGCGAAGATCGCCGGATCGGGCTTGGGCGCCCGTCCCCCCTCGCTCACCGCGATGATCGCCGCCACGGTGCGCGCGCCATCGGCCGCGAGGCAGCGCAGAACCGCCTGGGCGTTCTCGCGGGTCAGCGGACGCGCACCCGCGTAGAACGAGCCGCCCTCCGAGCCGAGCACCAGGAAACGGGCGAGCCGCGTCCAGTCGTCGACGGGGAAGCTGTGGCCGCCGGCCGAATTGGCCACGGTTGCAGGGATGGGCTCCGACTGCGGGGTGCGCCGGAGCGAGAACTGCTTGGCATAGTTGATCATGTCTCACTCCTTTCTCCGCGAGGCTTCCGGCCTGGCAGGGCTTCACGGCCGCAGCGGCGGGCGCGAGGCTGGCGGATCATCCGATCCGCCGGGCTCCCCATGGGAGTGCCCAAGCAGCTTCACGCTCCGGCCCGCACGGCCGAAACTGTTTTGGTCGGGCCGGCCCCTGCGGATGGGGGACCCGGACCGGATTCGATATTGGCGACGGCCGCGCGGTCGTGAGGCAAAGCAAGGATGGCGCTCCATCCGCTGAGCTACGGACCCGGTTGGTGGGCCCGGCGGGATTCGAACCCGCGTCCTCCCCATTCACAGTGGTAACCTTGCTTTTCCGGCCCGCGCGGCCGAACTCGCCTTCGTCAGTTTGATCTCGACCTATCGTCGCCGCGACCACGCGGTCGTGGTGTGGGGAAAGCGAAGTTGCTCTAACCGCTGAGCTACAGGCCCATGAACGGGCCAGGCAGGATTCGAACCTGCGACACACTTCCGGGAAGGTAAGCTTTCCCCTTTGGCCCGCGTGGTCGCCGACGGGTTTCGCGCGATGGTCGTGCGGTCATGGTGTGACCCAAGGCGGCTTGCGCCGGCCGTTTGGATTACGATGACCCTGCGTCCGCGGCCCGCACGGCCATGGCGATCTCCCAGCTGGAACCTGCTCGCGCAGGCACCGCGCACCGTCGCGGGCATGATGGTCGGGGACGGTCTGACTGAGCTACTGGATCTCGCGATCCGGCGGAACTCGAATCCGCGACCTTCGCGGGCGAACCCGCGACGCTCTACCGGTAACCGTCGCCTGCCGGCCCGCCGCACCGAGATCGCCCGAGGGCGAGCGTCGATTCACCGTGCGATCGGAGAAGGAAGCAGCCGAAGCCGCGCGGACGTCAGATGGAGAACGCTACGGTCCTGACGGACCCCGGCGCCTGTCAACCCTTGCGGGGTCGATGGCTTTCCGGCACCTGAAGATAACCGTTCAATAGCGGCCCGCGCGGCCGGCATCTGGTTGGATCCCGAAGCGTCGCATGTCCCCACCCCATGGACGGGCGGAGGACGCGACGCTGAGGTCGAGTTCTTTCATGCCGGACTCCGTCCGTTGGAGGAGCGATGGGGTGGTGCGGACGTGAACGTAAGCTCTCGGGTCGGGCACTGTGCAGAGTGATAACCGAGAGCCGAACGGCCCGCACCGGCGAAGGTGCCGGTCAGAGGAAATGGTTTGTTCCCGTCGACCGATGCCCAGCTTCTAAAGGCCGCCGGCACATTCTGTCAACGCGAAACTTGAAAAATCTTTCAGCTTCTCCCAGATCGGAACCATGATAACACCCGCCCAGATCCGTGCCGGACGCGGATTGCTGAAGTGGACGCAAGGCGTGCTGGCCGCCCGCGCCGCCATCTCCGCCGTGACGCTCAACATGATCGAAAGCGATCAGGTGGCGCCCCGAACCAGGACGCTGGACGCGATCCGACACGTGCTGGAGCAGGAGGGCGTGCGCTTCATCGGCAGCGAGTCCGACGGGTTCGGCGTGTTGCTGCGGCCCGGCGGCCTCAAGGCCTGAACTACGCCCGCCCGGTCCCGGCAAGTTCGCGCCACAGCAGGATCAGCACGGCCATGGTGGCCGGACCGATGAACAGGCCGAGCAGGCCGAAGCTTTCGACCCCGCCGAGGATGCCGAGCAAAACCCAGATGAAGGGCAACTTCGTGCTGCCGCCGATCAGCGAGGGCCGCACGAAGTGGTCGGCGCAGAAGGTGACGAGGAAGCCGGCCACCACGATCACGATCGCGGCGGCGGCCTTGCCGGCGGCGAGCGCCAGCAGCGCGGCGACACCGATCGCGATGGCCGCGGCGAAGGGCACCATCGCCGCCACCGCGGTGAAGGCGCCGAGCAGCACCGCGTGCGGCACGCCGGCGACGGCGTAGACGACGCCGAGCAAGGCGCCCTCGCCCAGGCCGACAAGGATGAGGCCGTTCACCGTGCCGTGCACGGAGGCGACGATCTGCTTGCCGATGCGCTCGCCGCGCGGGCCGAACAGGCGATCGGACGCGGCCAGACTCTGGTTCACCACCGTCTCGCCCTCGCGCAGCAGGAAGAACAGCGTCAACAGGGCGAAGCCGAACAGAACGATCCGGTGCACCGCGTTGCGGCCGAAATTGGTGCCGAGTTCACGGTTCGAGGCGGTATCGAACTTTTCCGCATACTCCTTGGCAAAGCCGGCATGGGCGAGATTGGCACTCCACCAATCGGTGACGGGCTTGGCGACCTTCTCGGGCAGGCGCGACACCGCTTCGGGCACGGGGATGCCGTTCTGTTCGGCCTGCTTGCCGTAATCGAGCACGGTATGGGCCTCGCGCACGGCCTCGACGGCGAGCACGGTGACCGGCAGGACGAAGACGAGGGCGACGAGGGCGGTGAACAGCATCGGCCAGATGTCCGACCGCATCCGCTGGGAGGCCCCCCGCGTGGCGCGGGCGAACAAAGGCCAGAGCGCGATCGCGATCACACCCGCCCAAACGAGCGCGCGAAGATAGTTCGACAGCAGGTAGAGGCCGAGGCCGAGAAACAGCACGGACAGGGCGGTTCGCGCGGCGACGTGCCATTGACCGAGATCCGCTTCCTCGCGTTCCGCGACGGCCTCGGCGCGCGCGGCAACGCGCTCGACGAGCGGGGCGGCCGCGAAATGCGATCCGCCGTCGCCGTGCCGCTTCCCGATCCACGCCGCGATCTGTCTGATCATCCCGTCACGCCCAATGCCAGCTGCCGCCATCCGCCGTCAGATTCATCCCCCGCGCACGAACTGTCCAGCACCGCCTCGCAGGGGTCGCGCCAGAATGACCGGCAAGTCGTCCGAACTGGGAAACGGCGGCCGACCTGGATTGCCCGCTGCTGGTCATCAAGGCCGCGCCACAGCCTCAAAAGCTAAGCAGGTTGGCTTTGTCTGGCCAACGAGTTCTGGCTGTGACTGTTATTCCGGCTTGGATCGCGGCTGTCGATCACGGCCGGAAAGCTTCCCATGCAGGCGGATCACTGGTCGCTGGCGCGGCTGTCCGGCGAGATCGAAAAGCGGGACGGCGTCAGCCTGTCCCGTTCGCAACTCTCCAAGATACTGCGCAAGAAAACGTCCGTCGGCAACGGCCGCGGCACTGCTTGAAGAACCGGCAGGACGCCGAGGCGGTCGAGCGCGTCGGCGTCGGGCTCCGGTTGCGCAAGGCGCAGGCCGAGCCTGGAACGCGTCAAGCTGGCAGACCAGCGTCGCATTGTGCAGGTCGAGGATTTCCGGGAGCGGTGCCAGACGAGGCTGTGAGGATCAACACGAGCCTGCGTCGCCTGCCCCTCGTCGAGGTAAACGCGAAGCTGATGTTGCAACGGTTCATCCATGATGGCCTCCTGCTGAACGGATCGCGACGGTCGCCGCGGGAGATGTCTCGATCCGCGCCTGGATCAGGGGCACTTCATGGCACGGGATCGGTAAGGACTCGCTGCGGGCAAGGCCGTATGCATCATCCCGGCCGACTGGCTCGCCGGGCACGGCGAAAGCGCCGGACTCTATACCGGATCCGGACCGGAGAAGGCGACCTTGGGCGGCCTGCTGCAGGCGCAAGCGAGCAGATCGGCCCATCGGGGAAAGCTCCGCGGTATCCCTGCATCAAGCGATGTCGCCCTTGCCTTGGCTGGACGCAGCGTGCCCGGCCTCATCCACCTGCTCGAAGCTTCACGGCGCAGACCGCGTCTGCCCAAGACGCTTCGGCGGTCCCTTGTGCCGACGCGGAACAGAACGTCACGGGGATGGCCGATATCGGCTGCTTCACGAGTCGGCGCCGCCCCGATGACCGTGGAACGCGGCGCGACGTCCTTGATTGCTGCCTCCTTGCCGGCGCCGCTATTCGGCGGCGAGAGGCGTGTCGATTTTCAGCGCCAGCCAGCGGTCGGCTTCCAGCGCCGCCATGCATCCCATTCCGGCCGCCGTCACCGCCTGACGCCACACGTCGTCGGTGACGTCGCCCGCGGCGAAGACGCCGCGGATGTTGGTTGCCGTCGAGTTCGGCGGCGTCACGATGTAACCGTTCGCCTTCAGGGTGATCTGGTCGCGAAACAGCTCGGTCGCCGGCTGGTGGCCGATCGCGACGAACACGCCGTGGGTGGCGACTTCCCGCATCTGCCCGGTCCGCACGTTCTTCAAGCGCACGCCGGTGACGCCGAGCGGCTCGTGCGTTCCCAGGATCTCGTCGACCTCGTGGGTCCAGATGACCTCGACGTTGGGTCTGTTGAATAAGCGGTCCTGAAGGATCCGCTCGGCGCGGAAGCCTTCGCGCCGGTGCACCATCGTGACGTGGCTGGCGAGCTGGCTGAGATACAGCGCTTCTTCCACCGCCGAATTGCCGCCGCCGACCACGACGACGTCCTTGCCCCGATAAAAGAAGCCGTCGCAGGTCGCGCAGGCCGACACGCCGTAGCCCTTGAACATTTCCTCCGACGGCAGGCCGAGCCAGCGCGCCTTGGCCCCCGTGGCGATGACGAGCGTATCGGCGGTATAGGTCGTGCCGCTGTCGCCCTTCAGCACGAAGGGCCGGCGCGACAGGTCGACCTCCACGATGTGGTCGGCGACCATCCGCGTGCCGACGTGCTCGGCCTGCAGCCGCATCTGTTCCATCAACCAAGGGCCCTGGACCGCATCGGCGAAGCCGGGATAGTTCTCGACGTCGCTGGTGATCATGAGCTGACCGCCGGGCTCGAAGCCGGAGATCAGCATCGGCTTCAGCATGGCGCGCGCCGCGTAGACGGCGGCAGTGTAGCCGGCCGGTCCGGAGCCGACGATGATCATGGGCGCGTGGGTGTCCGCGTTGCCGCCGGTCCGCGCGGCAGTCGTTGGCGTGTCGGTCATGGCGCCTCGCGTAGGTCCGCGCACCCGCTCACAAGGGAGACCCGATGCGCAAAGGGCCGTGCGCGCTGGGCGGCGCGGCCGTGCTTGATGTTGGGAGCCGTATATAAGGGGCGCAGCCGCTCGGCAAAAGCGGGGCCCCTCGCGCTCACAGCGAGCGGCGGCGCGGGCGGAGGCGGGGCGGCTGAGCGAGGCCGGCGAACTGCAGGCGGAGGGCGCCGAGGCCGGCGCTGACGTTGGTGCCGAGGCCGGTGGTGGTGGCGAGCGGCTGCAGCGTGATGGTGTTGCCGCTGCCGCCGATCAGCGCATCCAAGCCGATGCCGCGTCCCAGCGTGACGCCGACGCCCGAGCCGATGTAGTTGCCCTGCAGGTCGCCGGGCCCTGCCGTACCCAAAGCCAGCACCTGGTAGGTCAGGGTGCCCGACGTCAGGGTGCCGACGTCGAGGCCGAGCCGGCTGATGGTGCCGCTGTAGAACTGATCGGGTCCGCTGTTGGAGCGGAAGGTGCACGACACGGTCCGCGTCGAGGACACCACCGCGCCGGTTCCGCCGGCGATGTTGCAGCTGAGCTGCCCGGTGATGTCGGCGCGGGCGGCCGGCGCGGCCATCAGGCCGGTGAGACCCGCCCCTGCCAGAGCGGCGAGGAGACGGCTGGTTTTCACGTGTTCGCAACGCATCGGGTGCTTTCCTCTTTTGGGCCGCGCCGGAAACAGCGTAGAAGCCGAAACCCTTTCTCAACGGTTGGCGGCTTTTGCGTGGCTGATTCCCAGGACATCCGGTGGTGGAGGGCGGAAAGATCGTTCGGTCGCCACGACGTTCTGGTCCGTCAGCTCGTTTCCTTCGTCAAGATCGGGCTCGCGGCGACGGCGGTGCACTACGCCGTTCTGGTCGGCACCGTTCAGCTGCTCGGCACCTCGCCCGTGCCCTCCGCCCTGCTCGGCTACTGCTGCGGCGGCTTTCTGTCCTACGCGCTGAACCGGCGCCATACCTTTCGCAGCGCGCGTCCGCATGGCGAAGCCGTCTGGCGCTTCGCCCTCGTCGCCGGCGTCGGCTTCGTTCTGACGTTCCTCTTGATGGGGCTCCTGGTCGACCGATGGCGGATCGCCTACCTCCTGGCCCAGGTCGCGACAACGGGCGTCGTGATGTTCTGGACCTTTGCCGCCAACCGCTTGTGGACCTTCGCCGGTCAAGCCTGAGCAGGCTTGCGAACGCCTGCCCAGGCTGGACGAGGGTACGCTTAACGTAGGGTTTACTCTGATCGCCGATGGTTCCGCCCGTCGGGACGCGTCATGCGTTCTCGCCGAACGGCCGATAATCGGGGCGCGATGTTCTGTACAATTCTCATCGTCGATGACGATCCCGTTCAGCGTCGCCTCCTGGAGGCGACGGTGCGCCGCTTTGGTTACCAGGCCGAAACGGCGGAAAGCGGCGAGGCCGCCCTGCGCCGACTCGCCAGTCCCACCGAGGCGCCCATCGACCTGCTCGTCCTCGACCTGGTGATGCCCGATCTCGACGGCATGGCCGTGCTCACCCGCCTGCGCGACAAGGGTCAGAAGGTGCCAACCATCGTGCAAACGGCCCACGGCTCGATCGAAGCGGTGATTTCGGCGATGCGCGCGGGCGCCGTCGACTTCGTGGTCAAGCCGGTCGGCGCCGAGCGCCTGCAAACGTCGATCAAGAACGCCCTGCGGGTCGACGCGCTGGAAAGCGAAGTCCGCAGGTTGAACCGGCGGGCCGCCGGTACCCTGTCGTTGAAGGATCTGTCCGGCCGCTCGGGCGAGATGGAACGCGTCGCCCGCCTGGGCGAGCGCGCGGCCAAGTCCCACATCCCCGTGCTGCTCGAAGGAGAGTCGGGCGTCGGCAAGGAGCTGATCGCGCGGGCGATCCAGGGCGCATCCGAGCGGCGCGGGCGAGCCTTTGTCACGGTCAACTGCGGCGCCCTGCCCGAGAACCTCGTCGAGTCGATCCTGTTCGGCCACGAGAAGGGCGCTTTCACCGGCGCCACGGAGAAGCACGCCGGCAAGTTCGTCGAGGCTCACGGCGGCACCCTGTTCCTCGACGAGGTGGGCGAGCTGCCGCTCGACACCCAGGTCAAGCTGCTGCGCGCCCTGCAAGAGGGCGAGGTCGACCCCGTCGGCGGCAAAAGGCCGGTCAAGGTCGACATCCGCCTGATCTCGGCGACCAACCAGAACCTGATCGAGCTGGTCAAGCGCGGCCGCTTCCGCGAAGACCTGTTTTACCGCCTCAACGTGTTTCCCATCACGGTGCCGCCGTTGCGCGCCCGGCTCGATGATGTCGCCGACCTGACGCGCGGCTTCGTCGCCCGCTTCGCCGCCGAGGAAGGCAAGCGCATCCGTGGCGTTTCAGCCGAAGCGCTCGCGATGCTCTCGACCTACGGCTGGCCGGGCAACGTGCGCCAACTGGAGAACACCGTGTTTCGCGCGGTGGTGCTGGCCGATGGCGACGAGCTGACGGTGGCCGACTTCCCTCAGGTCGCCGCGCAGGTCGTCGGCTTCGACGTCCGCATCCCGCCGATGAACAATTCTCCGCCACCGCCGGTCGAGCGCGAAGTCGTCCGGGTCGAGGTTCACGACCCCAATGTCCTCGCCCTGCTGGACGAGCGGCGCGAAGTGCGTCCCCTGGAGGTTCTCGAAGCGGACGCCATCCGCTTCGCGCTCAACCATTACCGGGGCCAGATGTCGACGATGGCGAGGCGTTTGGGCATCGGACGCTCGACGCTTTACCGCAAAATGAAGGAATACGGTCTATTCCAGGGTGAAGCGGCCGACGGCGGCGAGGAAGCCGCCTGAACCGTGGCGGCGGTTGGGTAACGAGGCGGCGGCATCGCCGCCGAACAAGCTTGGCAGCACCGCCGACCGGCACCCGCGCCGCAGCCGTGCAGGAACTCGGCTGCCGGGACTTGGCAGCCGGATCTGACGTCAGGCGCCGGTGCTGCTTGCCAGCGTGAGTCTTGCGTGGCTTTCGCCACACAGGCCTGCTTAGGCTATGCGGATGTCGGGTCGGGTCGATACCGTCCCGCTCGGCAATCGGGTAAGTTGCGAACGGGATGCGGCCGGCCGAGGCCGTGGCTCGACGGAAAGCGCGGAACGGTATCGGGGAGCGGGCAGCTCGGCTGTCTGGACGAGTATGCGCGTGCGTTGGTTTGCCATGAGCCGCCCGGTCCGTATCTGGACGGCCGCCCTTCTTCTCGGGTCCGGCGCGAGCGGCGCGTGGGCAACCGAGGACGATGACTTCTTCCGCAGCCTGGATCAGGCCGAGGCGCTTGCCGCCCTGACCGCGGCCGATCCGGTTCCGTCGCGGCCCGGCCGGCCGGCCGAGGATCCCAGACCGATCGTGCCGGTCAACCTTCCGCATCGCGCGGATCCGACGCCGGGCGTCGATCCCCAGCGGCTCGCGCCCTTCTTCGAGACAGACGAACGCTGGGACGCGTCGGAGGGAGGCACAACCGATCCTCGACGCCTCGACCCGACCGGCTGGGCGCCGGATCACGCGCGGACAACCGGCGGGGCGCTCGCCGCGGTCGATCGCCTCAAGACACGCGACCTCCCCACGCGCGACCTCCCCACGCGCGACCTCAAGGTCGGCGGCTCCGATCCCGAGCCGGACATCGGCGTGCAGCCGGAGGTGCGACCGGGTGACCGGCCGGTCGACCCGCTCGACCGCATCCCGGCGCCGGCCGCGGTTTCGCCGCAGGCCGAGCCGCTGCCGCCTTTGAATGCCGCGCTGAAACGGGCGCTGGACAAGCGGGACGCGGCCGATTTCAGGGGGACCGGCGCCGGGGAACGGCGCAAGGAACGCGCTGCCATCGCCTTCTTCTATGCGTCCCACGGCTTCGCTCCCATCTGGTCCAGGGACGGGCGACCGGTCGATGCGGTCGAAAGCCTCGTCGCCGCCCTTGCCCGGGCCGGCGACGATGCCTTAACGCTTCCTCCGCCGCCGGCAGGCGTGACCGTCGGCGGAAGCCCCGACGAGATCGCCGCCGGTGAACTCGCGCTCACCGAGGCGGTGGTCGCCTATGCCCGTCAGGCGACCGGCTCGCGGGTCAACCCGCACGACGTCAGCCCGCTGATCGGCTCCCTGCCGCAGCTCGCCGATCCGGCGGAGGTCCTCGACAGGCTGGCCGGTGCCGGACGCGAGGCCGGCGCCAAGCTTCAGGAACTGAACCCGACGGAACCCCGCTACATCGCGCTGCGGGACAAGCTGATCGAACTGCGTCAGGCCCGCTCGGCGAGCGGCGCGGCGCCGATCCCGCCCGGCCCGGTCCTTCACGTCGGGATGCGCGACCGCCGGGTGCCGCTGCTGCGCGCACGTTTCCACCTCGGCCTCGGACCGCGCGCCGACGACCTCAAATACGACTCCGAACTGGCCTCCGCCGTAGCCGACTTCCAGCGTGCCAGCGAGCTGCCGCCGTCCGGCGCCCTGACCGTCGCGACGGCGCTGGCGCTATCGGGGGGTCCGTCCACCAGGCTGGAAGGCGTGCTCCTCACCAACATGGAGATGTGGCGGTGGATGCCGCGCGACCTCGGCGCCAGCCGCATCGAGGTGAACGTGCCGGACTACATCGTCACCGTGTTCCACGACGGGCAGCCGGTCGACCGGCACCGCGTCGTCGTGGGCAAGCTCGACACGCCGACGCCGCTGTTCTCCAACACGATGAAGTATCTCATCGTGAACCCGTTCTGGAATGTGCCCCAGTCGATCATCAAGAAGGAGATGCTGCCCAAGTACCACGACCTGTCGTACCTCGACGGGCGCGGCTACAGCGTGAGCTACCGCGGCGGGGCGGCGACGGTTCGGCAGCTTCCCGGTCCGCGCAACGCGCTCGGGCGCATCAAATTCCTGTTTCCCAACGATTACTCCGTCTACCTCCATGACACGCCCTCCAAGGCGTTGTTTTCCGCCGGCAAGCGCGCCTTCAGCCACGGCTGCGTGCGCGTGGACCAGCCCTTCTCCTTCGCGGAGACGGTGCTCAACACCGCCCTGCCCGATGGCGCGCGCCGGGTGTGGAGCGAGGACCGGCTCACCGACATGATCGGCGACAAGGAGCACTACATCAACCTGCCCACGGGATTGCCGATCCACATCGCGTATTTCACGGCAACCGTCGACGGCGGCCGGGTGAAGCTGCGCGAGGATGTCTACGGCTATGCCCGCCAGGTCGCCCTCGCGTTGGGCCAGACAGCCGAGCCCGTTGCGGTGTCCGAGCGCAAGCCGAGGATCGTCGCCGAACGCGTGCATCGCCGCAGCGGCGAAACCCTGGTGGACGATGGCGCCGACCCGCGCTGAAATCGCCGGATCGGCTGTCACCCCAAAAACACAACGCGGCTTATTCGAGGTCGAGAGGGTCTGTTAACCATTGTGGGTAACCATTCACCCGCCCTAGAGGTGCAGGGGCGGCGCGGATGAGGATCACACCTTGCGACTTGTTGCTGTACGCCGGCTTGCCGAATGCCGGTGGGTGCGCAGGCTCTACCTATCCCTCATGGCCGCCGCCGTGGTGTCCGCCGGATCGCTGATCGACGCATCCTCGACGCAGACCGCCGTCGCCAACGGCGATACCCGCACCATTCATCTCTTCCACACCCACTCCGGCGAATCGATCGACGCCACCTACCGCGTCGATGGGCATTATGATCCGGCCGTGCTGCGGCAGCTCAACCACTTCCTGCGCGATTGGCGCAACAACGACGAAATCAACATGGATCCCCGGCTGTTCGACACGCTGTGGGAGGTGTACCGCACCGCCGGCGCCAACGAGCCGATCCAGGTCTACTCGGCCTACCGCTCGCCCGAAACCAACGCCATGCTGCGCCGCCGCTCGCGCGCGGTCGCCGAGCATTCCCAGCACATGCTGGGCAAGGCGATGGATACCACCATCCCCGGCTTCCCCATGCACCGCATCCGCGAGATCGGGATGAAGCTGCAGCGCGGCGGCGTCGGCTGGTATCCGTCGGCGAACTTCGTTCACCTCGATGTCGGCGGCGGGCGCTCCTGGCCGCGGAGGCCCTACGACCAGCTCCCCAGTCTGTTCCCCGACGGCAAGACGGTGCACATCGCCTCCAACGGGCAGGTATTGCCGGGGTACGAGGCGGCCCGCGCCGAGATCGCCGCCCGCGGCGGCGTCGACCTGCCGCCCTCGCAGGAATCGGGCGGCTTCTTCGCCTGGCTGTTCGGTGGTGGCGGCGGCAGCGGCGCGGCGCCCGAAGACGAGGAAGATCGTCGCGCCCCCGCGGCTCCGGCGGCCAAGGTCGCGGCGGCCCGGATCCCGGCGCCCGAGAGCAGGCCGGTGGCTCCGCAGGCCGCGCCCGCCGAAACAACGCTGGCCTACGCCGAGCGCCCTCCCGCGATCGCGCCGCTGCTGGATCAGGAGCAGATCGGCGGCCGGGCGGCAGCCGAGCCGGCAGGCCAGCAGGCGGAGGCTCCCGCTGCCGGCGCCGACGAACAGCCAGCCGTCGCCTTGCTCCCCCTTCCGCCGCGTCGCCCGCTCGAGCTTGTCGCCGCTGCCGAAATCCCGCTGCCGCCGGTGCGGCCCGATGCGCTCGGACGCCAGCTTGCAAGCTCGGCCGAGGAAACAACGGTTCGCAAATCCGAGCGCGGCCCCGTTCTGGCCTCCAACGACTCGAGCGCCCGACATCGGCCTCTGCCGGACCTGATCACCGGCGGCTCTCGCGACGGCCTGCCGAGCGGCAGCTTGGCCTTCAACGAAGCCGCCATGCCCGCCCCCGCCTCGTTGACGCCGGCTGCGCGGGGGATCACGCCTCGGCCGATCGGCCTGAGGGCAGCTCTGCGTGGTCAGGTGAGGGTCGCGGCGGACGAGGCGGCCGTGCCCTCCGGCGGCGCCGCGCCGGCGCTCGGTTTCGGCCCGCAGATGACCGGATTGCGCAAGGCCGCCCGACTCTTGACGATGAAGGCGGCTCTGTAGCCGACGCCCATTTCCGCCAAGCAGGTTTCGCAAAAGTGCCCCGCGGCTTTGCGATCAAACCTGCGGCCTGTCAAAGAGCTAAGCGGATGAAGCGTTGGCCTGCCAACGCGAACCTGTTTAGGGCAGCCGGCCGGCAAGAACGGTTCCGCTCCCCTCTCGCCCCGTCCCGCAACACCCGACTCCGGTCGATGCCGGCCCGTCATCGTCGGCTCAGGCCCTTAAGCATCGAACCGCATCCGAACTTCGGACCGATGCTCCAATCAGCCTGGCTTGGCTCACGCCACGCTCAATTTCGCTGTTTTCCGCAGCGAAATCCAAGCTGACGCGAAGCCACGCCGTCAGCAGGCTTGCGAATGCCTGCCGAAGCTCATCGCGCTTCTTCAGTGCCGGTTGTAGACGTCCTCGATGCGGATGATGTCGTCCTCGCCGAGGTAGGAGCCGGTCTGCACCTCGATCAGCTCGAGGTTGATCTTGCCGGGGTTGATCATGCGGTGCACCACGCCCATCGGCAGGTAGATCGACTCGTTCTCGTGCACCAGCACGATCTCGTTGCCGCGCGTCACCTCGGCTATGCCGGCCACCACCACCCAGTGCTCGGCCCGATGAAAGTGCTTCTGCAGGCTGAGCGCCGCGCCGGGCTTCACCACGATGCGTTTGACCTGGTAGCGCGCGCCGCTGTCGATCGATTGATAGTATCCCCACGGCCGGTACGAGCGCTTGTGCTCCAGCGCCTCGCGGCGGCCCTGGTGGCGCAGCTTCTCGACGAGTTGCTTGACCTTGTCGCCGTGCTCGTGGCCGACCACCAGCACCGCATCCTGCGTGGTCACCACGATCACGTCGCTGACGCCGACCACGGCGGTGAGGTGATCGTCGGAGCGGATGTGGCAGTTCTTGGCGGCAAGGAAAGCGCCGTGGCCGCGCACCGAATTGCCCTCTTCGTCGCGCTCGGACAGTTCCCAAACGGCCGCCCAGTTGCCGACGTCCGACCAGCCGATGTCGGCCGGCAGGACCGCCGCTCGGGTGGTGCGCTCCATCACGGCATAGTCGATCGACTTCTTGGTGGCGCGCCCGAAGCTCGCGGGGTCGAGCAGGGTGAAGTCGAGGTCCTGACGGGCGCCGGAGACGGCTTCCGTCGCCGCTTCCATCATCGCCGGCTCAAAGGCGGCGAGTTCTTCCCGCATGATGTCGGCGCGGAAGAAGAAGTTGCCGGAGTTCCAAAGGTAGCCTTCCGCAGCGTAGCGGGCGGCGGTGACGCGGTCTGGTTTCTCGACGAAGCCGTCAAGCCGCAGCACGGCGGGCTCGGGTGCACCCCGCTGCCCATCGCCGCGCTGGGCGTCGGCGGTGAGAACCAGCGCGGCTCCGGGCCGGATGTAGCCGTAGCCGGTGGCGGGGTGGTTGGGCTTGATGCCCAGCGTCACGATGTGGCCGTCCGCGGCGGCCGCTGCCGCCCGGCGGCACAGGGCGACGAAGCCTGCCCTGTTCTGCACCACATGATCGGCGGCGAGGACCGCCACCACCGTACCGGGGGCTTGGCGAGCCGCCAGCGCCGTCGCCACCGCGACCGCCGGCCCGGAATCGCGCGACTCGGGTTCGAGCACGATGTGCGCCTCGCGCCGCATCTTGAGAAGCTGCTCGCCGATCAGGAAGCGGTAGGCGTGATTGGAAATGACGATCGGCGTGTCGAAGGCGTCGTCGGCCAGCACGTCCATGGCCATCTGAAACGTCGACTGCTCGCCGACCAGGGGAATGAACTGCTTGGGCAGGCTTTCGCGCGAGGCCGGCCAAACGCGCGTGCCGGACCCTCCGCACATGATGACGGGAAGGATCTTCATCTCACATGCCTCTTCTCATCTGGACCTGGCATTCCCCCGGGAACCGGCCACAGCATGCGGGAAGCCTCGCTGCTGAAAGTTGAGGGTTCCCTGCTGCTTTTCGTGGCGTGTTGCATCGCTTCCCATCATACTAAACGGCGGCTGAGCGAACCCGGCCAAGCCTGCCGGAACCAAGCTTCGAGACGCGACCATGACATATCTCGCTCGACGAGCAGCGGTCACCGGCCTGCTGCTCCTCTTCACGGCTGCACCCTCGTTTGGTCCCGCACCGCCCGGCACCGGCCGCTTCGGGACAGCCTCGGCCATCGCGGCGACGCGGCCAACCAAAAGCGTGCAGGACTGCAACGACGAACTGCGCGACAAGGCGGCGGCCATCGCCGAGGCCGGGATGAGCGCGAGCGCGTTCTTTCACGCCTGCTGGTGGCATAGCGAGCCGGGCAAGCCAACCCCGATCGTGGCCGATCCACGCTCCGGGGCGCCGTTTGCGCGGCGGGCGTCTCGGCTGGCCTCCTCCGATGGAGACGCCGCCGCACGGCCGTCTCGGCGAGGGTCGCGCCAACATGCCGAGCGCCGGCGGATCGAGGCCGGGAGCTTCGCCCCACGGCGCTCCTTCCCGGCCGAACCGGGCGAAGAGGTCGGAGCCCTGGTCACGCGTCCCCCGCTGGACGACCTGCCGCCGCGCGCGGCGCCGCAAGTCCGGAATGCGCGCAAACAGGATGCGTCGGAGCCGCAAGCGACCGAGCCGACGCTGCCGACAAAAGTCCAGGTGAACGTTCCCGTGGTCGGATCGGTGGCGGTCCCGATCCTGCCGGTGCCGGGCCTCGCGGCAACGGTGCGCATCGTAGTCGACCACCCTGTCGTGCCCGGGCTGGTGACGGCGGCGCCCTGAGCCGCGGCGGCGGGTCGAAAACGTCTCGCGGCACCGCGTCAGGCCCCGTTGCGCCGACTTTGGACGTTCCTCCGCCGGTGGTTCGAGGACGCAAGGCTCGGCGAGCCTGCACGAGCGTGGGGCCGTCCGTCGGTGCGACGCTTCCCACACGATGCGGATCCAAGGCCGCTTACTTGGTCGGCTCACCTAATCCGTTCACTCGACCCGGTCGACCGGTCTCAACGTGGCCGGCCACGGCGACTCCGTCGGCGGACGTCGGTGCCACCGAGCCTCAGCCCGCATCCAGCACCTCCCTGACCTTGCGCGCGAGCTGGTCCACGGAGAACGGCTTGGTGATGAGCTGCACGCCGGGGTCGAGCGCGCCGTTGTGAACGATGGCGTTGCGCGTGTAGCCGGTGGCGAACAGCACCTTGAGGTCCGGGCGCTCGGCCGTGACCGCCTTGGCCAGTTCGCCGCCGCTCATGCCGGGCATCACGACATCGGTGAACAGCAGGGCGATATCGGGGTGGGAGCGCAGCAGGGCTAGCGCGCCCACGCCGTTTGCGGCGTGGATCACCGTGAAGCCGAGCTCGCGCAGCGTGTCGACGCTGACCGCGCGCACGCGCTCCTCGTCCTCGACGACAAGGATGATCTCCTCGGGCCGGCCGATCGCTGGGACGGCGGCCGCCGGCGTCGGCCTGCGCTCGACGGCGGCGACCTCGCCGGTGAGGCGAGGCAGATAGATGCGAAACGTCGTGCCGTGGCCGGCTTCGGTGTAGATCTTCACGTGGCCGGCCGACTGCTTGACGAAGCCGTAGCACTGCGACAACCCCAGCCCCGTCCCCTTGCCGATACCCTTGGTGGTGAAGAAAGGATCAAAGGCGCGGGCGGCGACATTGGGCGTCATGCCGGTGCCGGTGTCGGTCACGGCCAGCATCACGTACTGGCCGGACCTGATGTCGTGGTCGCGGGCATAAGCGTCGTCGAGGTGGGCGTTGGCCGTCTCGATCGTGAGCCGGCCACCGTCTTGCATGGCGTCGCGGGCGTTGACTGCCAGGTTGAGCAGCGCGTTTTCCAGCTCACCCGCATCGGCCCTGGTCTTCCAAAGGCCGCCGGCCAGCACGGTTTCGAGGTGCACGGTTTCGCCGATCGTGCGGCGCAGCATGTCGGACATGCCGGCAACGAGCGCGTTGACCGCCACCGGCTCGGGCTTGAGGGGCTGCTGGCGGGCAAAGGCGAGGAGGCGCTGCGTCAGCGTCGCCGCCCGCGTGGCGCCCTCCATCGCTCCGTCGAGGTAGCGCCCGACGGCCACGTCGCCGCGGGCGAGGCGGCGCTGCGCCAGATTGAGGCCGCCGATCACCACGGCGAGCATGTTGTTGAAATCATGGGCGATGCCCCCGGTGAGCTGGCCCACCGCCTCCATCTTCTGCGATTGGCGCAGCTGCGTTTCCACGCGCTCGCGCTCGCGCACCTCCGCCAGCAGGGCGGCGGCGGTTTCGCGCCAGCGACGGGTTTGGCGCAGCGCCATGCTGGCCGCTCCCACCAGGCAGAGCGCGGTGAGGGCGGCGACGATGCCATAGGTGCGCAGCGCCGCCCGCCACGGCGCCAGGGCGGCTCCGCGGCTGATGCCGAAGCGCACGAACACGGGAAAGCCGGGGATCCTGCGGTACGCGAAGAAGCGATCGACGCCGTCGAGAACCGAACGGCTCTCATAGAACCCGGTGGGCTCCAGCCGACTGGCCGCCAGCAGCGCCGACGAGTCGAGCAGTTTCGTCAGCCTGGCCGCCGGCTCGGCGGCCAGGATCTCGCCGTCCTCGCGCACCAGGAGGACGCTGAAGTCGTAGGTCGTCTCCACCGCCCGGTAGAAGTGCTCGAAGTAGCCGCGATCGACCGAAATGGCCACGACGCCACCAAAGCCGCCGTCGGCGGCCAGCGGAGCCCGCTCGGCGATGTTGAAGATCGCCATGCCCGATTGCCGACCGGCGTAGGACTTCGAAACCACGGGAAGAGGACTGCCCGAGACCGCCAGCGTTTGGAACCAGTCGCGGTCGGCGAAGCTGATGGTCGGGTTGGCGGGAAACGTCCGGCTGCTCGTCCGCATCCGTCCGGCGGCGTCGGTGATGGTGATGGTGCCGACCTGCGGCAGCTGGTCCTGCAGCCGCTTCAGGAAGACATGGAGGTCATGGTCCCAAGCGGACCCGGGCTGCTCGCCGCCCGGCCGATCGGAACCGGAGGCGCGCAGCCGGCCGTTGATCGACTCCAGGACAAGCGTATGGGTTTCGAACACCTTGAGGGCGTGTTCTTCCAGCAGGCGGGCGGTCTGTTCGGCGCGCAGGCGGGCGGCGGCGATGGTCGCGGCATAGCCCTGCCAAGCAGCCAGGCAAAAGAGAACCAGGGGTACCACCACCGCGGCAGCAAGAAGAAACACGCCGTTGTGAAAGTGGAAACGTGCACGCCTAGCAGAACCGTCCAAACAACCGTCTCACCATCGCGCACCCAGCGCCGAGGCGGGTTGGGCAGTTTGCGCTGGAAAACCTAGGGCAAACGTCGATGACGCGCCAGGGCCGCCGCGCGATGGCGACCGGACATCCCCGCGTGCAGACACGCCTTCCACCGGACGCGCACAGAGGCCGTGGAGCCGGGATTGGCGCGGCAGCAACCCGCGCAATGTTGACATTGATAACATAAGGTTCTAGCGCTGGCATGCGAGTGAAAAGGCGACGCGTTCCGGTTCTTGGCGCGGGCCGCCGAGCGAAAGGCAGACGATCATGGCAGGAACGGTCAACGAGCGCGTCTGCGCCGAGGTCGAGGGCGGGGTCACCGTTTTCGTGATCGGGATGCGCATCAACAAGTTCTGGAAGGTCTGGCGCTGGCTGCCGGTGATGCGGGCGATGCCCAGGATGCTGCGGGAGCAGGGCCGCGACCCGGCCATCGGACTGCTGCATACGCGCGGGATGCTGCTGGGTCCGCGCGACTTCGGCGTGCTGCAATACTGGAAAAGCGCGGAGCACCTCAACGCCTACGCCCACGCCCGCGACCGCGCTCATCTTCCGGCGTGGCGGCGCTTCAATGCCGCGATCGGCAGCAACGGCGACGTCGGCATCTGGCACGAAACCTACGTGGCGCCGCCCGGCAGCTCGGAGTCGGTCTTCGTCAACATGCCGCGCTTCGGCCTGGGGCTCGCGGGTGCGATCTTCCCGGCCAAAGGGGATCGATCGAACGCGGCCAAGCGGCTCGGCCGCCGGACAAGCGAGCCCGCGCGACCGTGACGCTTCACGTCCGCTGCTCGGAGATGCGTCGGCCGAAGTCCGCCTCGGCGGTTTCCTGACCCTGCGCGATGATCCCTCGCCGGATGGCGCGGGTGCGGGTGAACAGGTCGAACAAACCCGGCCCGTCGCCGTCGCGCACCATCCGCCCCAACGAGGCCAGATCCTCGTTGAAGCGGCCGAGCACGTCCAGCACCGCGTCGCGGTTGTTGAGGAACACGTCGCGCCACATCGTCGGGTCGGAGGCGGCGATCCGGGTGAAGTCGCGGAAGCCGCCGGCCGAGAACTTCATCACCTCCGCCTGCGTCACCTTTTCCAGGTCGGAGGCGGTGCGCACGATGTTGTAGGCGATGAGGTGCGGCACATGGCTGGTGATGGCCAGCACGATGTCGTGGTGGAGGGCGCTCATCACCTCGACGTTGGCGCCGGCTTCTTCCCAGAAGGCGACCGCGCGGGCGATCGCCCCGGCGTCGGTGCCGTCGCGCGGCGTCAGGATCACCCAGCGCCTGTGGAACAGGGTGGCGAAACCGGCATCGGGGCCGGAATATTCCGTGCCGGCGACGGGATGGGCCGGCACGAAATGCACGTCGGCCGGCAGGTGCGGCGCCACCGCCTCCACCACCGCCGCCTTGACCGAGCCGGTGTCGGACAGGATGGCGCCGGGCGCGAGGTGCGGGGCGATGCGACGCGCCACGGCTGCCATCGCGCCGACCGGCGTGCACAGGATCACCAGACCGGCGCCGGCAACCGCCTCCTCCACCGTTTCAACGATGACGTCGGCGAGTTCGATGGCATCGGCGCGCCGGCGCACGGCCGGGTCGGCATCGACGCCGACCACCATGCCGGCGAGCCGCTGCTGGCGCGCCACCCGACACAGCGAGGCCCCGATCAGGCCGAGGCCGATCACGGCGAGGCGATCGAAGAGCGGGGCCGCGGGCGGCGGACCGAGGCTGTCAGCCATGACCGCTCCGAACCGGCCTCATCCCCGCTCCCGCGCGAAGTCGGCCAGCGCGGCGATCACCAAGCGGTTGGCCACCTCGCCGCCGACGCTGAGGCGCAGGCAGGACGGCAGGGCGTAGGCGGCGACGTGGCGCAGGATCAGGCCGCGCGCGGTGAGGAAGACGTCGGCCGCCGTCGCCTCGGCGGGGTCGCGCAGCTGGACGAGGATGAAGTTCGCCGCGCTCGCCGTTACAGGAAATCCCAGCTCGCGGATGGCCGTGGTGAGCACGTCGCGCCAATGCGCGTTGTGGCTGACCGCGGCGGCGATGTGGGCCTGATCCTCCACGGCGGCGACGGCGGCGCGCATCGCGGGATCGTTGACGTTGAAGGGGCTGCGCACCCGGTTGATCGCCTCGACGATGGCGGCTGGCGCGAAGCACCAGCCGACGCGCAGGCTGGCCAGACCGTAGATCTTCGAGAAGGTGCGGGTCACCACCACGTTCTCGCGGCCGCCGACGAGGGCGAAGCCGTCCTCGTAGTCCGCCTCGCCGGCATATTCGGCGTAAGCCGCGTCGAGCACGAGGAGCACGTCGGATGGCAGCGAGTCGGCCAGCCGGGTCACGGCGGCACGGCCGACGTAGGTGCCGGTCGGGTTGTTGGGATTGGCCAGGAACACGATGCGGGTGCGCGGCGTGACGGCGGCGAGGATCGCCTCGACGTCAACGGTGAGGTCGCGCTCTTGCACGATCACCGGCACGCCCTCGGCGGCGAGGATCGCCGTGCGGTAGAGCAGGAAGCCGTGGGCGGTGTAGATGCCCTCGTCGCCCGGCCGGAGATAGATGTTGGCGAGCATGTAGAGGAGCTCGTCGGAGCCGGCACCGCAGACGATGCGGGCTGGATCGAGGCCGTGGCAGCGCCCGATCGCCTCGCGCAGCGGCGTCGTTGTGCCGTCGGGGTAGGACGGCAGTGCCTCCACCGCCGCGAGGAAGGCCGCCTTGGCGCGCGGCGAGGCGCCGAGCGGCGTCTCGTTGGAGCTGAGCTTGTAGATCGGCCCGGCGACGCCCGGCGCCTTGCTTTTGCCGGGAACATAAGGGTCGGCGGCGAGGATGCCGGCGTGCGGGCGGGGACGGCGGGGCGTGGCGTCGGCGGTCATCGAGGGCGTGTCATGCGCGGGGCGATCTCGGAGCGCGGGGTGGAACTCACTGGGCGGCAAGGGGAAGCTGCTCGACCTCATAGCGGGAGGATTGCGAGCCGACCGGAACCGGGTCGCGCACCGCGTCCACCTGCGCGGCGGCGGCGATGGCTTCGGCAAGGGCGGCCGTCGCGAGCGTGTCCGGCGCGGCCACCAGCACCGCCGCGCCGGCCGGCGTCGCGACCTGATCGACGACGGCGAGGGGGCTCGCGACCCGCAGGTCGTTGATCCCGCCGGGCAGCGTCACCGCATGCAGGCGCACTTCGCGGGGCGCGGTCTCGGCGGACGGCTCGGCCTGCGATCTGGCGATCACGAAAAGCGGCAGGCCGGCCGCGTGGTCGGCGCGCTCGACGAAGGGAAGCCGGGCGATGATCTTGGGCGCGGCCGGCGGGCGCAACTCGTCCCACCACGGGCACGCCCCCGCATCTCGCGCCCCGCCGCAACGGATCACGCCGAGATCGCCCTTCGCCTCTGCCACGGCGGCGATCACGCCAGCCGGCGAAGCGTGCGTCCGCAGCGGCACGGTGAAGCCGAAGTGGAAGCGGCAGGCGTCGCGCATCGCGGCATCGCCGCCCGATACGTCGGCGTGGACGGCATAAGGGGCCTGCACGTAGGTGAAGGTGGAAATGATGATGCGCCAGATGCTTTCCACAGCCGCGAGCGGGAGCAGGCCGCGGTGACGCTCCACGAGGCGGCGCATCATCGCCGCCTCGCGCGCCGGGCGGAACGCCGATCCCCCGCCCGCCCGCGCCTTGACGGCGATCAGGCGGTCGATGATCTCGCCGCGCTCCATCAGCAAAGCGTGCAGCGACGCGTCGATGCGGTCGATCTCGCCGCGCAGGGCGTCGAGGCCAGCCCCGCCCGTCTCGGTCTCGGACGCGCGAGCCCCTGTCATCGAACCTTGATCATCGAACCTTGGTCATATCCGTCATGCATGCCAGCTGTCTTCGTCGCCGGACGCGTCCCTTTCTTAGTCGCCGGGCGCGGTCCTGGCAAAGGATACAGGTCCGTCGGCGACGGCAAGCCGGCGTCACCGCGACGCCTCACATCCCCGGCCCTGTCCGCTCATGGCTGCGAGCCGCCTTGACGAAAACTTTCCCGTTTTCCCATATGCTCGCAACGAGGTCCAGGCAGATGGGGAGGCCGTCCGGCCGATGAATGTGATGCCGTCGAAGACGGCCAGCCAGCGCGAGGTCGACATGCCGTCGTCGCGCCTCGTGGAGTTCGGGCGCGACCGGCCTCTCGTCACCGACGGCGGCTTCGAGCTGTCGCCGTTCACGGTGGCCTTCCAAACCTATGGCGAACTCAACGCCGCGCGCTCCAACGCCATCCTGGTGTGCCATGCCCTGACCGGCGACCAGCATGTCGCCAACCTCAATCCGCTGACCGGCAAGCCGGGCTGGTGGACGAGCCTCGTGGGGCCGGGCAAGGCGATCGACACCGACCGTTTCTTCGTCATCTGCTCCAACGTGCTCGGCGGCTGCATGGGCACCACCGGCCCCGCCTCGCGCAATCCCCGAACGGATCGGGCCTACGCCCTCGACATGCCGATGGTGACGATCCGCGACATGGTGAAGGCACAGGCCATGCTGATCGACCATCTCGGCATCGAGACCTTGTTCTGCGTCGTCGGCGGCTCGATGGGCGGCATGCAGGTGCTGCAATGGGCCGCGAGCTACCCCCATCGCGTCTTTTCCGCGATGCCGGTGGCCACCGCCGCCCGACATTCGTCGCAGAACATCGCCTTCCACGAGGTCGGCCGTCAGGCGGTGATGGCCGACCCCGATTGGTGCAAGGGGCGCTACCTCGACGAAGGCCGATATCCCGGCAAGGGCCTCGCCGTCGCCCGCATGGCGGCGCACATCACCTACCTCAGCGACGAGGCGCTGCAGCGCAAGTTCGGCCGCAAGCTGCAGGAACGGGCGGCGCCGACCTTCTCCTTCGACGCCGACTTCCAGATCGAGAACTATCTGCGCTACCAGGGCCTCAGCTTCGTCGACCGCTTCGACGCCAACTCCTATCTCTACGTGACGCGGGCCTGCGACTATTTCGACCTCGCCGCCGACTACGGCGGGCAGCTCGCGTTGGCGTTCAAGGGGTCGCGGACGCGCTTTTGCGTGGTGTCCTTTTCGTCGGACTGGCTGTATCCCACCTCCGCCTCGCGGGCGATCGTGCACGCGCTCAACGCCGGCGGCGCGTCCGTGTCCTTCGTCGACATCATGACCGACCGCGGCCACGATGCCTTCCTGATCGACGACCCGGAGTTCAACGCCACCGCGCGCGGCTTCATCGAAGGTTGCGCCCGCGTGCGGGGCCTGCCGCCGGGATGAGAACGGGCGCGTCATGAGGCTCGCATGACCCGCAGCTTCCCGCCGGGCGACAAGCGCGCCGCGCTGCGCTCGGACCTCTACGTGGTGGCGCAGTTCCTGGAGCCGTATACGCGCGTGCTCGACGTCGGCTGCGGCGACGGCGCCCTGTTGCACTACCTCAGCGAGGATCACGGAGTGGACGCCCGCGGCATCGAGTTGAGCCAGAAGGGCGTGAACCATTGCGTGGCCAACGGCCTCAGCGTGATCCAGGGCGACGCCGACACCGATCTCGCCGACTATCCCGACAACGCCTTCGACTTCGTGATCCTCAGCCAGACCCTTCAGGCGACGCGTCGGCCGCGCCGGGTGCTGGAGCATATGTTGCGCATCGGCCGGCACGCAGTGGTCTCGTTCCCGAATTTCGGGCACTGGCGGGTGCGCGGGCAACTGCTGTTCCGGGGGCGCATGCCCGTGACCGACGCGCTGAGCTACCAGTGGCACGACACGCCCAACATCCACGCCTTCACCATCCGCGACTTCGTCACCCTGGTGGAAATGTGCGAGGGGCGCATCGAACGCTCGATGGCGCTCGACGCCAATGGGCGCCCCATTCAGGTCAAGGTCCCCTGGTGGTTCTGGAACCTGTTCGGAGCACAGGCCGTCTTCCTGCTGACGCGCGGCTGAAAGTCGTTTGCAGCCCTGGAACATCGGACCCTGAATCGGATCCGGTCCGATGCTCTAATTTATTGTATCGCAGCGGATTTGTCCGAAAACCGCTGCGCACTTTTCGGTCCGATGCTCTCGAATTTATTGTATCGCATCGGATTTGTCCGAAAACCGCTGCGCACTTTTCGGTCCGATGCTCTATCCCAGCAAGCCGCCCGGCGTCGGCGCCAGCGGATTGGCCGCCCGCGTCGCGAGATCTGCAGCATCGGGGCGAGGCTCGCCGACGGCGGCGGCCCACAAACCTTCCACGAAGGTTGGATCGAGCCCGTCGGTGATGAACACCATCCGGGTGGTTCGGTCGTCGTCCGGCCAGCGGTCGAGGCGGGTTGCGGGATGCATCACGTGCTGCACGCCGTGGATCACCACCGGCCGGGAGGGATCGTCGGCGAGCGCGACCAGTCCCTTCAAGCGCAGCAGCCTCGCGCCATGGGCCGAGCGCAGCAGTTCGGTGAACAGGGTGACGGCATGGGGCGACACCGGCCGGGGATGGCGCAGGCAGAAGGACCGGATGCTGGCGTCATGCCGGTTCACGTCGTGATGGTGGTGGTGCCCCGCTCCATGCCCGTCCTCGACGGCCTCGGCGGCGAGCCAGGCGCGGGCGTCGCCACCCCGCACCGCGACATCGAACGGCGGTCCGGCGAACAAGCGTTCGGCCTCGGCCTCGCCGCGGGCCGCATCGAGCAGCGGCGCGGACGGGTTCAAGGCTCGCAGCCGAGCCTTCAAAAGGTCCAACGCGGCCGCGTCGCCGACAAGGTCGCCCTTCGTCAGCACCAGCCGGTCGGCGAGCGCGGCCTGCTTCACCGCCTCGCGGTGCCGGTCGAGTGTCGCCGAGCCGACCAGCGCATCCACCAGCGTGATGACCGAGCGCAGGCGGAAGCGCATTCGAAGGTAGGGATGGGCCATCACCGTGTGCAGCACCGGCGCGGGATCGGCGAGGCCGGTGGTCTCGATCACCACCCGGATCCAGCTGGCGCGCTTGTTGTCGCGGGCGCGAAGGGCGTTTTCCAGCGCGGCGATGAGATCGCCGCGGATCGAGCAGCACAGGCAGCCCGACGTCATCACCAGCATGTCGCCTTCGACCCGCTCGACCAGCAGGTGGTCGAGGCCAACCGACCCGAACTCGTTGATCAGAACCAACGTGTCGGACAGCAGGGGATCGCGCAGCAGGCGGTTGAGCAACGTCGTCTTTCCGGCGCCGAGGAAGCCGGTGATCACCGAAAGTTCGAACGGCGGGGGTGGCCGTCGTGCGTCGGGGATCATGGCACCGGGGCAGGCAGGCACGGCAGCGGCCGACCCGCGAGACGAGCTTCCGGACAAACGACCGGGTGAATCATCGGCCGGTCCGCTGGGCGTCGTCGGCCGCGTCGGCCTTCCGCGCCGACGCCTTTGCTTTGCTGACAAGTCGTCCGCCGGCCTTTTCGGCCGGCTTGGCCGCCGATTTGGCCAGGGGCTTGGCAGGATGCGCCAACTTACCGGCCGCGACATCGGCCACCCGCTTCGCCTTGTCCTTGCGGGCCGGCTTGGGCGTCTCGTTCTCCTCGGCGCCGGCCAGCACCTTGGTGTCGGGCGCTTCGGCGGCGGCGTTCAGTACCGCAGCCCTGCCCGCCCGGCCGCGATGCGCCGCGCGCACCCGCCGTCCACGCAGCGGCAGGGCATTGGGGTCGGCGGCGAGCGGCGCGACGCCGATCCCCTGGATCGGGCCGCCAGTCTCGGTCGGGGCATAGGCTTCGACGGTGGCCGGCATCGGCTCGCTGCCGATCGGGGAATGGGGCGCGCGGGCCTGCGCGACCGGCCCCTGGTAGCCGGGTTCGGCCCCGATGTGCACGGGCACCGGCGCGAAGGCGACCGGCGGCATGGAGTTGATGTGCATCGCGGTCGGGGCGGACGCCATCACGGTTGGCGTGGTGAAGAGGAACGAGCGCTCCGGCGACAGGGCGGACAGGCCGAGGCCGGCCGCCGGCGGCAGCAGCGGCGCGTCGAGTTGGTCGACCTCCGTGCTGAACTGGGCGAGGAGCTTGCCGCGGGCGCGGCACACCTCGTTGCGCATGTCCGGGGCTGCCTGGGGAGCGTCGGCAGGAAGCGCCACGATGGATCCCGTCGGGCGATCGACGCCGGCGAAGGCCCGGTCGAACAGGGCGGCGACCTTGGCGGTGCGGGCGGCGACGGAGGGTGCTCCCATCACGATCGCGATGATGCGCCGGCCGTCGCGGAAGGCGCTGGCCACCACGTTGAAGCCGGCCGAACAGGTGAAGCCGGTCTTCATGCCGTCGGCGCCGGGATAGCGGCCGAGCAGGTTGTTGTGGTTTGTGATGATCTCCGGGCCGAGCGACAGGGCGCCGATGTTGAACAACGCCAACTGGTCGGGGAAGTTGGCGTAAAGCGCGCGGGCGATGAGGGCCATGTCGCGAGCCGACGACACGTGCTGCGGGCTGGGCAGGCCATTGGGGTTGACGAAATGAGATTCGCGCAGGCCGAGGTCGGCCGCCGCCCGGTTCATGTCGTCCGCGAAGGCGGGCACGGAGCCCGACACGCCTTCCGCGACCGTGACGGCGATATCGTTGGCCGAGCGCACCATCAGCATGCGCAGGGCGTTGATCAGGGTGACCTGGGTGCCCGGCCTGAAGCCCATTTTGGAGGGCGGCTGCGAGCGCGCGTAGTCAGAATAGAGGAGTGGCGTGTCCAGCGCGATCTTGCCCTCGCGCACGGCCTGAAGGGCGACGTAGACGGTCATCAGCTTGGTGGTCGAGGCGGGAAACCACGGCTGCGTCGCCTGTTGCTGGTACAAAACGTCGCCGGTGGCGACATCCATGGTCAGCGCCGGCGTCGCCGCAGCGGCGGTCGACAGAATGGAAGCGGCGGCGGCCAGGAACGCAGTCAAGCCGCGCCGGAGAAGGCCGGCGAGCGGGAGGCCGGCATCGCTGATCGGTACCCCGCCCGAAACATCCAAGCTGCAACGCATCAGCGGTCCTATTGAACGAACAAGGGCGAAACGATCAACGGCGGTCACGATTGCGAAGACCCTGACCCCCAATCGCCGCGACGCCGGCCCCGAAGGCCTTCCGCCAGATCGGCGCCAAGTCGGCGCGAAGTCGGCACGCGGGCCAACCCCGAGCGGAATGCGGCGTTGGCGCCGCTCGGATTGGGCAGGTCGGTTGGCTTCATCAACGCCTGCTTAGATCGCGTCCGCCGGAAAGGCGAGTCGGTTCAAAACGCTATCCTCAGCCCGTGCGGCGCTTTCAAGGCGTCTTCCAGAGCAGCCGGCAAAGCGCCTGACCACGTCGCCGGTACGCCCGGCCGACCCGCTTCGTCATTCCCCCGGCGCGCGGGCTTCGATTGCGATGGCGTGAACTTTATCGGGCCCCATTTCCCCGGCAACAAGGTCGTTGATCATTCGGTGGCGTTCCAGCCGGGTCTTGTTCTCGAACTGCCGCGATGTCACCTTGATGAGGAAATGCGTCTCGCCGCTCGCGCCCGCCGTGCCCGCCCGCGATACGACATGCGCGTGCTTGGCGTGCTTGTAGGATTCGTCGACGACGTCGAGGCTGGCCGGCTCCAGCCCAGCTTCCAGCGCCGCGCGGATGCGCGCCGCCACGGGGTGATCTTGTTCACTCATTTCCAGTCATCTCCTGGTTAGCTGATCCCAGCGCGAAACCCGCCCGGCGGCGCTTGATGCCGGTCGCAACGCATCCATAATGATCGAGCCATGAACCTGAATTCACGTCTCTTCGATAGCATTCGCGTCAAGTCCGGCCCCAAGGCGGCGACGCCGACACCGGAGCGCACCCGCTGTGATTATCCCGGCTGCACGGCGGAGGGCGAGTTCCGCGCTCCGCAGGGTCGCGACCGCGAAGGGCAGTTCTTCTGCTTCTGCCTCGATCATGTCCGCGCCTACAATGCGTCCTACAACTATTTCAACGGCATGAGCGTCGAAGACGTGGCCTTGTACCAGCGCGACGCTTTGACAGGGCATCGCCCGACCTGGACGATGGGATCCAATCGCAGCGCCAAGGGCTTTCGTGAGGAGGGCGACGCCACCGCGACGGGCGATCCGCTCGGCATGTTTCGTGCGAGGGAGCACACGCGGACCGCACGCCGGCGGGAGCCGATCAAGCCTCGTGTCGGCGTCGCCGCCCTGAAGGCGCTCGACCAGCTCGGCCTCGACGAGACGGCGGGTGCGCCGACCGTGAAGGCGAGGTACAAGGACCTCGTCAAGCAGCTGCACCCGGATGCCAACGGCGGCGACAGGTCCAACGAGGACCGCTTGCGGGAGATCATCCGGGCCTACAACTATCTCAAAACCGTGAAGCTTGCCTGAGGGCCCAAGCGAACGAGCCGCAGCGCTCACGCCGGCGTGGGTTGGCCGGACGGTGCGGACCGACAAGGACAATCCTCGATGCAAAGCGTGATCATGGACGGAAGCTCGGCCGGGGGCGTTCCCGACATGAACGTGTCCGTTCGCCAGGTTTTCGGCATCGACAGCGACATGGAGGCGCCGGCCTATTCCTCGTCCGATCCGCACGTGCCCGACCTTGACCCCGACTACCTGTTCGACCGCGACACCACGCTCGCCATCCTTGCCGGCTTCGCCAGGAACCGCCGGGTGATGGTGACGGGATACCATGGGACAGGC
The DNA here is from genome assembly GCA_937863205.1 of uncultured Beijerinckiaceae bacterium. The sequence continues at coordinate 28,235 of CALMGA010000348.1, forward strand.
AAGTCGACCCACATCGAGCAGGTCGCCGCGCGGCTGAACTGGCCGTGCGTGCGCATCAACCTCGACAGCCACGTGTCGCGCGTCGACCTTGTGGGCAAGGACGCCATCGTGCTGAAGGAGGGCAAGCAGGTCACCGAGTTCCGCGACGGCATCCTGCCTTGGGCGCTGCAGAACAACGTGGCGCTGTGCTTCGACGAGTACGATGCCGGTCGCCCCGACGTGATGTTCGTGATCCAGCGCGTGCTGGAAGTGGCCGGGCGTCTCACCCTGCTCGACCAGAGCCGGGTCATCCGCCCGCACCCGGCCTTTCGCCTGTTCGCCACGACCAACACGATCGGGCTCGGCGACACGTCGGGCCTGTATCACGGCACCCAGCAGATCAACCAGGGCCAGATGGACCGCTGGTCCATCGTCGCCACCCTGAACTACCTTCCGCATGACCGCGAGGTCGACATCGTGGTGGCCAAGGTGCCGAAATTCGGCAAGCGGGATGTGAAGGGCGAAGCGAAGGGCAAGGGCGGCCGCGACGCCGTGTCGAAGATGGTGCGCGTCGCCGACCTCACCCGCAACGCCTTCATGGCCGG
>CALMGA010000349.1 GCA_937863205.1 uncultured Beijerinckiaceae bacterium
GCCTCGATCTCCTGGAACAGCGTCCAGGCGGTGTCGCACAGGCTCGACGTCAGCGCCTCGATTGCGCCGGCTCCCCCGGCCGCATCGTCCACCTTGGCGAGGTGCGCCTCGTCGATCAGGACACGGCTCGCGTTGCGGGCGAGGCGGCGGGCGGATGCATCGGGCAGTCCCAGCGGCAGCGTCATCGGCAGCACGGTGATCGTATCGGCACCGCCAAGGCCGGCCGCCGCCACGCCCACCGTGGCGCGCAGCGTGTTGGTCCAGGGATCGCGGCGGGTCATGCAGCGCCACGATGTTTCCGCATGGAGCCGCAGCGGCCGGGGATCGAGGCCGCACGCCTGTCCCACCCGCGCCCAAAGGCGACGCATCGCCCGCATCTTGGCGAAGCCGGGGAACAGATCGGCGTCGACGGCGAGCAGCACGGCGATCGCATCGCGTGCCGCGTCGAGGGGCAGTCCGTCCTCTTCGAGCCGGCGAAGATAAGCGACGCCGGTGGCGAGAACCGCCGCCAGCTCCTGCGCCTCGCCGGCGCCGGCCTCGTGCCAGGGCCGGCCGTCTGCGAGGAGCGGGCAGCCGGCGAAGCCTCCCCGTCGTGCCAGGTCGACGAGGGTCTTGAGATCGCCGGCCTCGGTCGTTCCCGAGCGTGCCGCCGAACCGAGCGGGTCGTAGCCGAAATCGATGGCGAGCCCGGCGCCGGTGAGGCGGCGCTCGGATGCGAGCTCGACCAGGGCTTGCGCGGCGGCCGGCGTTGCCGCGCCGGCATCGAGCCGCAGGGCGATCAGGTCGAGCTCGACGCGGTCCAGCGCGGCGCCCAAGGCTCCGCGATCGGCGTCGATGCCGAACCCGCGGGCGGCGGCACTGCCGGCGCAGACCAGCGTGAGCGAGTCGGCGCCGCCTTCGAGGTCGGCGAGGGCGAGGGCGTTGGCGATGGTTGGATCGGGATGGTCGACCCTCGAGCTGACCGCCCAGTCGCGACCCGCGCGCCAAGGCTGCGGCTGCGGCTCGGTCGCGCGGGCGTAGAGCGGCTCGATCGCGAGCCCTCCGTCCGTGACCGTGCGCAGCGAGGCCAGCGGGGCGTCGGCGGCTTTTTCGGCGAGGGCGCGCCAGCGATCCCAGCCCTGATCGAGATCCCCTGCCGGCGCGGCGGTCATCGCTAAAGCAGCTGGCTGAGGCCGGGAATGGCGTGGGCGACCTGGCTCACGCGCTCATCGCCGGCGCGGTCCCGCGCGAAAGCGAAGATTTCCCGGCCGACGCTTGTCATCTCGCCGGTGCTGAGACCGATGCCGGTGAGTTGCGAGGCCAAGCTCATCAGGCCGCCGCCGCCGCCGATCATGTTCATCAGACCCCCCATCAGGCCGCCGGCCTTCGGGTTGTCCGCCTCGCCGGCCGTCACGGCGCGTTCGGCTTCGGGGAAATACTGCTGGAGTTCGCCGAACTCGCCGGGAGCTTCCCGCTTCAGGAACGCCAGCACGAGGTTGATCGCCCGCGAAGCCTGATCAGCCGGAAGGCCTGCCTTAGCGGCAACCCGAGCGATCAACTCCTCCATCAAAACCTCGCCGGACTGGTGCAAACGCCCCCGCCGTTCTGCCGACACGACGATGGGAAATCAAGGCGTTCTGCGGTCGCATTGCCCTTGGCAGCCGCCGGCTCGACCTTATTGCCACACGCGCCGGCCCAGCCGTCCGGCCCGGCGCGACGGTTCGAGGGGCGGTCGAGGCGGCGCATCACACTATCGGCCGAAGCCGTTGGCTTGCCGGATGCCACGCTTCGCTGCGCGCCGCTCAGTCGATACGGATGCCGCTTTCGGTCGCCAAAGCCCGCAGCACGCGCCGGCTCAATTCGCCCTTCACCGGCAGGTGCCGGCTCTTCTCGAAGGCCTCGACCGCCTTCCGCGTCGCGACATTGGCGGTGCCGTTCGCCTTGACGGGAAAACCGAGCTTGCCGAGCGCCTGCTGCGCCGCCATCACCGTTCGGCTCTCGGCCTTGGGGGCCGAAGCGGCCGGCGCATCGCCGAGGAGGCGGGCGATGGGATCGTCCGCGTGCGCGGCGGCCGGGGCGGTTTTCGCCGCGATGGGCGCACGGGCCGCGTTGTCCGGCGCGGCTCGCGTCGGCTTGTCCTGGCGCGCCGCCTTGTCCGGCGTGGGTCGTACGACCCTGGCGGCCGCGACCGGCTCCTGCGATGCCGGCGCGACCTCGGCGGCGGCAACGCCGGGCACCGGCTTGGCGGCGGGGACAGCGGCGAAGAGCGGCGCCGGATGGTGGCCGCGCTGCATCAGCAGGGCATTGGCCACGATGCCGACGCCAACCGTGACGCTGATGGCGACTGCGCCGTATCGTGCGACGCCCTGGAGGGAAAAGAAGCGCTCCTTCTGGCGGGACGCCGCCTTTGGGCGCGGCTTGCGCGCCGCCTTGCGGCGGCCAGGTGCGTTGCCGCCGAAGTCGGCGTCGAGGATGGCGGCTGCGTTAGGCACTCTGTTTCATCCTGTTTTCGTGGGAATGGCGTAGGCGATGGAAGGAGGCGACGGCGGTCGAGCCGCGATGGTCGGCGGCGGCGCCCTGCCGGGGGTGGCCCGAGCGCCCGTCGCTTGATCCGGCGGCGCCGCCGAGAGGCAGCCGTACGGTGACGCTGGTGCCGCTGTCGGGCTTGCTCGCGATGTCGAGCTGACCCCCGTGAAGCTCGACCAGTCCGCGCACCACGGAAAGTCCGAGGCCTGTTCCCTCGTAGGATCGGCAGATCGAGCCGTTGACCTGGAAGAAAGGTTGGCCAAGCTTGCCGAGGTCGGCCGCGCTGACGCCGATGCCGGTGTCGGCCACGCTGACGCGCAGCGCCGTGCCCTCGATGCGGGCGACAACGGTCACCTGTCCGCCTTCGGGCGTGAACTTCACGGCATTGGACAGGAGGTTGAGCAGGATCTGCTTGCAGGCCCGCCGGTCGCCGACCATGGCGGCGAGGTCCTCGGGAACATCCTTCGACACCGTGACCCGTCCGGCCTCCGCCTTGAGGTGGATCATGTCGCAGCACTGGTCGATCATCGGCGCGACGGCGAAGCGTTCCGGCACCAGCGCGAACGTCCCGGACTGGATCTTCGACATGTCCAGGATGGCGTTGACCAGCGATAGCAGGTGCTGCCCCGATTGCAGGATGATGCGGGCATATTCGCGCTGCTTCTCGGCATCGCTCGGCCGCAGCGTTTGACTTGCCAGCATTTCGGAGAAGCCGATGATGGCGTTGAGCGGCGTGCGCAGCTCGTGGCTCATGTTGGCCAGGAACTCGTCGCGCGATCGCAAGGCCTCCTCGACCAGCCGCTTGGCCTCGTCGCAGGCCGTTCGATCCCCATGACTTGCGCCAAGACTTGCCCCATGACTTGCGCCAAGACTTGCGTCAAGACTTGCGTCAAGACTTGCCCCAAGACTTGCCCCAAGACTTGCCCCAAGACTTGCCTCGTGGACTGCGGAAACGTCGCGCAGCAGGCCGACGACGCGACTGCGCGCGGGCTCGGCCTCGTCGGCGCCGTGACGGGCGGCGCGCATCTCGACCCAAAGGTGCCGGGGCGCGGTGCCGTCACCGCTGGGCGACGAGGCACGGCGTAGCCGAAGCGTGGCGACCTGCGCACCCCCGATATGCGCCGCATCCGACAGCAGCTTCAGGAAGGCCGGGCGATCGGCGACCTGGACCTGCTCGAACAGGCCGCGGCCGTGCAGGCCGCCGGTCTGCGCGCCGAGCAGAGCCTCGCAGCCCGGCGAGGCCTGCTCGACGAGGCCGGCCGGATCGATGTCGACCACCGCCCCCGCCGATGCGTCGCCGAGCGCCTGCGCGCGGGCCAGCGCCGTCTGCAGGGCACCGCTTGTCGCCGTCAGGAGAGAGCCGGCACGAACCGCGGCCTGCAGGGCCGGTATCATGGCGAGGGCTGCGAACAGCAGCGCCTCGCCGCCGATCGCGCGGGTCGGCGAGACGAGGGCGGCGACACCGGCCGCGACCCCGACCGCCGCGAGCCCGGTCGCCCTGCCCAGCGCGCGGTTGCCGGACGCGATCGCCTCGAAGCCGGCGGAGAAAAGCCAGCAGCAGGCGCCCGCCGTCCCCATCGGCGTGGCGAAGCCGACGACCAGCGCGATGGCGAGGAAGCCGAGGGCCGCCACGGCCTGCCCAGCGAGCAACCAGCCTTCGCGCGAAACCAGCGTCGCGGCCAGGATCTGCACGAGCGCGAGCGCGAACAGGATGGCCTCCACGGGATCGGGAGCGCCGCGGGTTGCGGCGAAGACCGGGGCGCCGGCGAGCACCAGCGCGCAGAAGCTCAGCTTGTCGGCGAGAAAGCTCCGATGCCGGTGGCGCAAGAGCGGCGGGTGCTGCGCGTTTGGATGAACCAAGCCGGCGAACAGGACAGATGCGCTCCCAATGGCCTGCAACGCTTGGCACTCCACGCGTCGCGCTCACGTTTCCCCGGTGGCGCGACGAGGCAAGCTTGCCGTCCCGCCATTAAGTCAATCTGAAGCAAGCCGAACCGGGCGCAGGAAGCCGGCGACGCGCTTAACGCGGGCTTACGAGCGCATCCGGCCGAGCGTTCCGCCGGCATCCCCGCCGCTCGCCACGCCGGGGCGTATGGCAGCGCGCCGGTTCACGGCGTGGCGAGCGGCGGGCTCGATCGGGGCCGGCGGGCGTCCTTTAAAGATGGGTGAACGGGATCGCTCGGCATTTCAACGATTTCGCGCCGCTTCGTTGGCGCGCGCCGGCTAGCTTCGCCGTTATCGAGATCGCGGAGCTCCGCCATGTTTCTTCTTCGTTGCGCCTTCTGGCTGTCGGTCGTGTACGCCTCCATGTCCTGGGGCGGCACGGTGTTCCAGCACCACGGTTCCTTCGAGGCGGCGACACGCGGCGAGCCGGCCTTGCTCGATGGTGGGGTCGTCGGGCGTGCTGCTGCCGGTGCGGCGGACGTCTGCCGCGGTCGCGAGGTGGACTGCGTCCGCGACGCGGCGATGCTGACGGCGCTGGTGCGCAAGACGCTGCGCAACGACGACGACGCGACCCCCGCAGGCTCCGATGTCTCGTCCGCGCCCGAGGAACTTGTCGTGCAGGCCGAGGCGCCGCGGCCCGTTCCCGACCCGCGTCGCCGTGACGTCACCCGGGTGCTGACGCGCCTGCCCTGACGCGATAAGCAAGGGCGGCGGCCGGCGTTGCGGCCCGAGCCTGGAACATGAGCCTGAACGTATGAGCCTGGACGAGATCGTCGACAACTTCGAGCTGCTCGACGACTGGGATGACCGCTACCGATACCTGATCGAGCTCGGGCGCGAGCTGGAGCGGCTGCCCGAGGCCGCGCACAACGACGCCAACAAGGTTCGCGGCTGCGCCAGCCAGGTTTGGGTGGAAACGGATCTGCGCACGGAGCCGGGCGGCGAGCGACGGCTGCACCTGCGCGGCGACAGCGACGCCCATATCGTGCGCGGGCTCATCACGGTGGTGTTCGCCTTGTATTCCGATCGGACGCCGGCCGAGATCCTCGACACGGACGTGCAACCCGTGTTTGAGCGGCTCGGCCTGTCGCAGCACCTGACGCCGCAGCGCTCGAACGGCGTGCGGGCGATGGTCAACCGCATCAAGGCCGACGCCCAACAGGCGGCGGCCTGACGCCGAAGAAGAGACGCCGGAGCAGATACGGGCACGCCTGCCGCACCGACGCGAACGAACGAATCACGGGTGCATGCGGCGATACCATCGTTCTCACAGGCGCGTTCTCACAGGCGCGTTCTCACAGGCGCGTCCTGCGGTGATCGCCTGCCTCGGTGGACGGGCGGGCAGCGCGATCGCTCAATCCCTGCGGCGTCGCTGCTGCCCCAGGCCCGACTGCTTGGCAAGCACCGAGCGCGCTTTGGCGTAGGCCGGCGCGACCATCGGGTAGTCGGGCGCGAGGCCCCATTTCTCGCGGTATCCGTCGGGCGACAAGCCGTATTGCGTGCGCAGGTGGCGCTTCAGCGACTTGAACTTGCGCCCGTCCTCCAGGCAGACGAGATATTCGCTGGTCACGGACTTCCTGGCGGGCACGGCCGGCTTGGGTGCTTCCGCGACGGGCGCGGCTGGCGCCGCCGTCACCCGAAGAAGTGCCGAGTGCACGTCGCTGATGAGCGTCGGCAGGTCGCCGACCGACACGGCATTCTTCATCACGTAGGCCGACACGATGTTGGCCGCATGCTCGATGACATCTTCCGGTACTGCCAACTCGTTCATTGCGCACCACACCTATAGATCAAGTCGACGGGACCGTTGCGCCGACGGCGTAGGTCCGGCTGCTGGCAGTTGCGGAAAGCCTTGCCCATGCAAACCAGCGCGACGATTCGTCATAAAGCATCGCAGGTTGTCTATGCCACAACCCTACGGGCGGCAAGTTATTTGTCCAGCTATGGACGGACGGAAGGCGATGCTGCTAAGTTGTTGTTCGTCCGGTGTATAGTAGCGGCATGTGCTGATCGGGTCGGCCGGGTCGCAATCCTTGGCCGCCCGCCTATATCCTTGGGCAGAGCCGGCGGGTTCGCCCGCCGCAGCGCAGGAGTCGAGGCATGACCAAGTCCGATGCGGGATCGGATCCCGGCAAGATCAGCAGAAGCGACGCGCAGTGGCGCGCGCAACTGACGCCGCAGCAATACGAGGTGACGCGGCGTCACGGCACCGAACGGGCCTTCACCGGACCCTATTGGGACAACCATGCCCCAGGCGTCTACGACTGCGTTTGCTGCGGCCAAACGCTGTTTGACGCCGCCACCAAGTATGATTCGGGTACGGGCTGGCCGAGCTTCAGCGCGCCGGTCTCGCATGGCGCCGTCGAGGAGCACGGCGACCGCTCGCTGTTCATGCGGCGCACGGAGGTGCGGTGCGCCAAGTGCGATGCCCACCTCGGCCACGTCTTTCCCGACGGGCCGCGCCCGACCGGGCTGCGATACTGCATGAACGGTCAGGCCCTCGACTTCCGCCCCGCCGACGAGACGGCCTGACGGATGGCGTCGCGCAGTTCCGACGTGGAGCCGCCTTTCATCGAGCGGATCCCGACCGAACGCACCGTGCACGCGACCGTGCTGCGCGACCCCTACGCCTGGCTGCGGGCCGAGAACTGGCAGGACGTGCTGCGCGATCCCGCCCTGCTGCCGCCGCCGATCCGCGCGGTTCTGGAGGCGGAGAACGCCTACGCCGAGCATCATTTCGATGCTCTCGCCGCCACCCGCGCGGAGCTGCTCGCGGAGATGCGCGGCCGCATCAAGGAGGACGACGCCTCCGTCCCGTTGCCCGACGGCGAGTGGCTGTACTTCCAGCGATACAGGCCGGGCGGGCAACTGCCCCTGTCCTGCCGGAGGCGCGGCGAGGCGGGTGAGGAAGAGATCCTGGTCGATGGCGACCGCGAGCGCGAAGGCCACGCCTATTTCACCATCGGCGAGGTGATGCACGCGCCCGACCACCGCTGCATCGCCTGGAGCAGCGACGCCACCGGGTCGGAGCATTACGAGATCCGGGTGCGCGAGGCGTCGCAAGACCGATCCGATCGCGTGGAGAACACCGACGGCTCGATGGTGTGGATGAGCGACGGGCAGGGCTTCTATTATGTCCGCGTCGATGAAAGTCACCGGACCTGCGAGGTGTTCCGCCACCGGCTCGACGGCTCGCCCGATGTTCTCGTCTTCGCCGAGAACGACCCGGCCTGGTTCGTCGGCATCTCGCGCACGGAGTCCGGCCGCTATGCCGTGATCGCGGTCAACGACCATTCCGCCTCGGAGAGCCACCTCCTCGACCTCGACGATCCTGTCGCCATGCCGGTGTGCATCGAGCCGCGGGCGCCCGGTCGACGCACGACCCTGGCCCACGGCGACCCTGCGGGCGGAACCCGCCTGTTTCTGCGCACCAACGCCGAGGGCGCGGAAGACTTCGAGATCGTATCCGCTCCGGTCAACGCGCCGGCGGACCGGCGCGTCTTGGTCCCGCACCGGCGCGGCCGCCTCATCCTCGGCATGTCGGTCTATCCCCGCCACCTCGTGCGCCTGGAGCGCGAGGATGGCCTGCCACGCCTCGTGGTCAGCGATCTCGACGGGGCGGGCGATACCCCGATCGCGTTCGGCGAGGAGGCTTACAGCTTGGTGCGGCACGGGCGTCTCGACCCGCGAAGCAGCGTCTTGCGCTTCACCTATGACTCGCCGACGACGCCGCGCGAAACCTGGGACTACCACCTCGACACGGGCGAACGAACCCTGCGCAAGCGCCAGCAGCTTCCCAGCGGCCACGATCCCGGCGCCTACGTGACCCGCCGCATTCAGGCGGTGGCGCCCGGCGGCGAGCGCGTTCCCGTCACCATCCTGCACCGGGCCGGCCTCCCCATCGACGGGTCGGCCCCGCTGCTGCTTTACGGCTACGGCGCCTACGGCCACGCCCTGCCCGCCTCCTTCAGCGCCAACGCGCTCTCGCTGGTGGATCGGGGCTTCGTTTACGCCCTCGCCCACGTGCGCGGCGGCACCGACAAGGGCTGGCACTGGTACGAGAACGGCAAGCTTGCCGCCAAACCCAACACCTTCACCGACTTCATCGCCGTCGCCCGCCACCTCGTCACCGCGGGCTACACGACCGAGGGGCGCATCGTGGCGCAGGGCGGCAGCGCCGGAGGCATGCTGATGGGCGCGGTCGCCAACCTCGCCCCGACCCTGTTCGGCGGCATCATCGCCGCGGTGCCCTTCGTTGACGTCCTCAACACCATGCTCGACGCCAGCCTGCCGCTCACCCCGCCGGAATGGCTGGAGTGGGGCAATCCGATCGCCGACGCCGGCGCCTTCGCCGCGATCGCCGCCTATTCGCCCTACGACAACGTGAGCGCGCAGGCCTACCCGCCGATCCTGGCGTTGGCCGGGCTCACCGATCCCCGCGTGACTTATTGGGAGCCGGCGAAGTGGGTCGCCCGTCTCCGCGCCACCATGACGGGCGGCGGCCCCGTGCTGCTCAAAACCAACATGGGCGCCGGGCACGGCGGCGCCGCCGGGCGCTTCGATCGATTGGCGGAGATCGCCGACCAGTACGCCTTCGCGATCGCCTGCGCCGAAGGCGCGTTGGCGCCGCTCGCCGCGACAACGGTGGCCGGCGATGCCGCGCGACCGGATCAGGTTTCGATGAACGCTTTCAGCTCGGCCATCGAGGCGAAGCGGTAGATGCCGGCCTCCGACTGGGCTTCGATCGAGCCATCGGCGTACATGACGTAGGATGTGCCGTCCGCCTCGTATCGCCCGATCACCGCCGGCGCGGGTTCGGCCCGCGGCGGCGCCTCGGCCTTGGCGGCCGGCTCCAGTTCCCGCGCGACTTGATGCACCACCGGGTCGACGCGGGTCGGTTCGCCTACGGCGGCGCGCGCCGGCTCGGGGAGACGCTGGTCCTGCGGAACCTCGGCTGCCAGAAGCTCGTGTGCCGATCCCCGCTCCGGCCCTTGCGCCGGCCTTTCGAAGGACTCGGCCTCGCGCGCGTGGAGTTCGGCCATTTCGCGATCGAGGTCGGCGAAGTTGCGGTCGAGCCAGTCGTCCATGGCGGGCGAGGCGTCAGGCGCGGGCTGCGCGACGGCTGGCTGCGGGGCTGTCGGCGGGGGCGGCCTCTGCTGGGGTAGCGCCTGTTGCGGCGGCATTTGCGCGAATGCCGCCTCGGCGGTCGGGTGGGGCCCTTCGGCGGGAGCGGCGAAGGATGCGGGCTCGACCGCCTGCTCGGCGAGAACGAGCGGTGGAAGGCGTTCCCCTTCGCCGGAGGGCGCCCTCTCGACGCCGTCGAAATAGGGCTCGATCTGCAGGGCCCGGCCGGGTGCCCCGGCAGGGTCCAGTGCCAGCGTCGGCTCGGCCGAGCGCAGCGGCACCGGCGCTTCGCGTCGCGGCAAGCTCACCTCGGGTGCGGCCGGCGGCGGGGCGTGGAATCATCGGTCGAGGCCCACCTGCTCGACCCTCGACCGTCGGGACTTGCTCCATGAATCGCGTCCCCGCGCCGCCCGCCAACTTCCTCGACCTGGGCGATGAGGCGGCCTACGC
>CALMGA010000350.1 GCA_937863205.1 uncultured Beijerinckiaceae bacterium
CGGCATGGGCGCGCGCTGCGCCATCGAGGCCCGCCAGCTCGACGTGTCCGACGCGGGGGCGGTCGATGCGCTCGTGGCCGAACTGGCCGGCGGGGCGCTGCCGCTCGCCGGCGTCATCCACGCCGCCGGCATCCTGGACGACGGCCTCCTGCGCGCGCAGTCGTGGTCGCGCATGGCGGACGTACTCGCGCCCAAGCTGCTCGGCGCGCTCCACCTCCCCCGCGCGACCGCGCGCCTGCCGCTGGACTTCTTCGTGCTCTACTCGTCCATCGCCGGGACCTTGTGCAACCCCGGCCAGGCCAGCCATGCCGCCGCGAACGCGGCGCTGGACGCGCTGGCGCTCTCGCGCCGCGCGCAGGGCCTGCCGGCGGCCAGCATCGCCTGGGGACCGTGGGACGTTGGCCAAGCCACCAGGGAGGTGCAGGAGAAGCTCGCTGCGACCGGCCTGCGTGCGCTCGGCACCGCACGGGCCCATGGCGCCCTGGAGCAGATCCTGCGCGAGGGCGCCCCCGTCGCCGTCGTGCTGGATGCGGACTGGCGCCGCATCGCGCGCGACCCGCAATCGTCCCGCACGCCCATGATCGCCGACATCGTGGCTCCCCTGACGCAGGTGCCGGCCGGCCGTGCCGCCGTCGGAAACGTCGCGATCGTCGAGCAAAGGAACATCGAAGGGATCCGATCCTGGCTGCAGGGTGCGTTCCGGGCCGTGCTGCGCCTGCCCGGTGCCCCGGAGATCGACCGGCTGTTCTCCGAGTTCGGCATGGATTCGCTGATGGCCGTCGAGTTGCGCAACCTCATCAACACCGAGTTCCACCTCGACCCGCCCTTACCGGCGACAGTGCTTTACGACAGGCCGACGATCACCGCACTCGCGGCGGCGGTGTTCGAACGAGTCGAGGGCGAGGCTCCCCCACCATCGGCAAACTCGCCGCTCATGCCGCTCCGAACGGCCCTGACCGACCCGCCGATCTTCTGCATACCGGGACTGGGCGGCCTCGGGGTCGAGTTCTCCGAACTGGCCGAGCACCTGCCGAGGTCGGTCCCGATCTGGACGCTGCGCTCGCCCTGGCATCGGGACACATGTGCAGCGACGGTCGAGGCAGTGGTCGACCAGTACCTCACCGCGATCCGGACCGTCCAACCGCGTGGTCCCTATCGCTTCGCGGCATTTTCGCTCGGCGGCATCGTCGCACACGCGCTCGCGCTGCGCTTGGAGGCGGAAGCCGAGGCCGTGTCGCTTCTGGCGCTGATTGATTGCATCACGCCCGGCGCTCGCGCCCTGGAACTCGCGGGACCATCCGCGCAGGACGGCGGTGAACTGGAGCGGATCGAACGCTTCCTGAACGAGCCTCTCCCCGACCATGCCCGGGAGGAGATGCGGGAGCAGGCCCTGCGCTCCGGGCCGATGATGGACCAGTACAGGTGCGAGGCGAGATGCAGGACCGGCATCATCGCGTTCGTCGCCAAGCCGGCATCGGAGCCCGACGGCGGAGGGCTGCGCAGGGACGAGCAGTTCGACTGGGCCGCGTACAGCGAAAGGGAGGTTCGCAGTCACATCGTCGATGCCTCCCACTTCGGCATGCTCCGCGGATCGGCCGCGGCGCTCGTCGGTGCAGCCCTCGGTGCGGCGTTGACGGCATGACGGCCTGTGCACCGCGCGACCGACGCATTTTGTCCGTCCGGGAATGGACGTCCTTCGTCGGCCAGCTGCGGCCGAAGACGACGGACGAAATGCGCCGATTTCGTTGAAGAACTCGCAACGTTGGTGCCAAGACCGCGTACATTGCCCCTGGCAGTCCGTGGGAGAACGGGTATGTCGAGTTCTTCAACGCCCGGCTCCGGGATGAACTGCCGGATGATGAGATCTTCTACTCGCTTCGGGAAACACAGGTGATCATCGAGGGGTGGCGACGGCACTACAATACTATGCGTCCGCACGGATCAATCGGCTACAAACCACCGGCGCCCGAGGTCTACCTGCCCGGCTTCCACGCAGGGCTGGCTGCGCAACCCCGACCACCTCCGCCAGCCCTGCTCATGGTGGCGCCAAGGCCGACCATGAACTAACATTCAACTCGGACCACCCGATGGGGGCCGATCACATCGTCGAACTTCTTCATGTCGGCCATCCGGCGGCTGGAACTGACCGCAGCGGTCGATGGCAAGCTGGTGTTGACGGCGCCCAGCGAGGGAGCCGCGCCCGTGGCTGCCGGAGCAGCCGCCTGGGATTGGCGCTGACCAGTGAGATCGCCGGCAAGCGCGGCCTGAAGAGCGTGCCGCTGCTGCCGTCCGACACTGCCGGCACGATCACTTTGGTGGCGGTGGTTTCAGCGAAGAGCTCACAAAGCGAAGCAGCCCGTGCCTTCATCGCCTTCCTGAACACCCCCAAGGGAGTTGCAGCCAGACGAGCTGCTGGTTTGATAGCTGGGGCCAACGACTGAGGCAGAGGCCGGAACGAATTGCGCCCACCTCGGTCGTTCAGCGCCATGCATACGCCGACTGGAAGCGGAGGTCCATTGAATGCCAGTGTTGCACCCGGCGCAGGCTGCCCCGATCTGTCGGACGGCGGCGCGCTCACGGTTGTGCTCCAGGACGGGGCCGGCACCCTCAACTGAGAGTGCCCCGTCAGGCCTCCAACGGCGCCTTCAGCCGCGGATCTTGCCCGTTCTGCCACCGAAGCCTCGTAGGCCGAGATTGCTGCCCATTTCTTGCCTGAGGTGAATGCCTCAACGAGATCGACCGCGTCCGCCAGTGTCAGGTTCACGCCCTCGCTACCGAATGACGAAATCAGATGTGCCGCGTCACCGACGAGCGTCATTCCCTAGAGGCTGTTACGGACCAAGTCGAAGGCGGCGATTGCTTTGCTGAGCATCAG
>CALMGA010000351.1 GCA_937863205.1 uncultured Beijerinckiaceae bacterium
TCGCGCGCAGCCTGGCCTGTGAGGCCGGGCCGATGCCCCACACCTCGTCCAGCGCCGTGACCCGCATCCAGCGCTCGCGTTCGTGTAGCTCGGTCAGGTCGCATACGCCGCCCAACTCGGGATGCGTCTTGGCGAGGTGGTTGGCGAGCTTGGCCAGCGTCTTCGTCGGCCCGATGCCGACACAGGTCGGCAGCCCTGTCCAAGTCTTCACCGTCGCCCGCAGGTTGCGGCCGAGCTCGATCCTGTGTTGCGGCTCGACGTCGGCAAGGTCGAGGAAGCTCTCGTCAATCGAGTACACCTCCACCTCGCGGCTGAAGCGGTCATAGATGGTGTTCATCCGCGCCGACATGGCGCCGTAGAGCGCGTAGTTCGACGAGAACACCCTGACGCCCTCGCGCCGGCACAGGTCGCGGATCTGGAAGAAGGGGTGGCCCATGCGGATGCCGAGCGCCTTGGCCTCGCTGGTCCGGGCTATCGAACAGATCGGGTAATCGGGCCGTCGCCAGTCCTGCCGCATCGCGGCTGTGGCACGCTGCCCGAGGTCAACCAGGTCCGCCGACATTCGGCACGGGCCTGCAACCCGGGAGCCGATGTCATGCGCTACTACGCCGGTCTGGACGTCTCGCTGGCCGACACGTCGGTGTGCGTCGTCGACGAGGAGGGGAAGATCATCAAGGAAGCCAAGGTGGCCAGCGAGCCCGAGGCGATCGCGACGTGGCTCGGCGCCCTCGGTCTGCCGCTCGCCCGCGTCGGGCTGGAGACGGGCGCGCTGGCCGGCTGGCTGGCCGAGGAGATGACCGAGCTCGGCGTCCCCGGCGTGGTCTGCATGGACGCGCGTCATGCCCGCGCCGCGATGGTGGCGATGACGCACAAGACGGATCGCAACGATGCCCGCGGCCTCGCCCAGATGCTGCGCACGGGCTGGTTCCGGCAGGTGCACGTCAAGGCACGGAGCACGATGGAGCTGCGCACCCTGCTGACCACCCGCAAGACGCTGGTGCTGAAGATCGGCGACATGGAGAACCAGGTCCGGGGCTCGCTGCACCTGTTTGGCATCAAGCTCGGCACGTCGAAGCGGCGCACCTTCGGCGAACGCGTCCGCGAGCTGACCACCGGCCTGCCGCGCGTGGCCGCGATCCTGGACGTGCTGCTGCTGGCGCACGCGGCTATGCTGCTGTCGCTCGACAAGCTGAACCGCATGGTGCTGACGGTCGCCCGCGAGCACGAGGTGTGCCGACGACTAATGACGGTGCCCGGCGTCGGCGCGGTGGTCGGGCTGACGTACATCGCCAGCATCGAGGACCCAGGTCGGTTCGCCAAGTCGCGCTCGGTCGGGGCGATGCTGGGCATGGTGCCGCGCAAGCACCAGTCGGGGCAGCTCGACCGCAACGGGCGGATCACCAAGACGGGCGACGCGTCGGCGCGCTCGGCCTTGTTCGAGGCGGCGCACGTGATGCTGCACCGGGTGAAGCGCTGGTCCGCGCTGAAGGCGTGGGCGACCAAAGTGGCGCAGCGCCAGGGCAGCAAGCGGGCGACGGTGGCGCTGGCGCGCAAGATGGCGGTGGTGATGCACCGGATGTGGGTGGACGGGACCACCTTCCGCTGGAGCAAGGAGGCGCCGGCGGCGGTCGCGTAATCCTATCACAGTCACGACAGCATCAAGGGATTGAGGTCGGGCGCGCCTGACCTCGATGTGTCGTCCTCACGGGGACGGGCGGGAGGTGAAGCCGGAATGACGGCTGTGCTGGCCCATGGCCAAGCCCGCTGTCGCATATAGGCTCGTCTCTCATCGGAACGCGATCATGTGGCGGCCGCGAGCCGACCACGGACAGAAGCCAAGAGCCCCGTGAGACGAACTGGATTAGCTGTGATGAGCAACGTCTAGAAGGAACCGCGCGTCCATGGTGTAAGAATCATTCCAGACCACTACAATTCCTATCAGAGTGTATCCTGTTGGGTTGAACTGCGGGACTTACTACTGAACTGCGATGAAGATCGTAAGAGGGTTGACAGAGCGGAAAAGATGAAGCGCATGGTCCGCGCATGGCATTCTTGCGCGCTCTTTTGCGTCGAACGGCATACACGTTGGTGGGCTTGGCCTTGTTCGGCGTGCTTGTCGTTGGCGCGGGGGCCGCGCTGATCGCCTACCTGCGCTCGGATCATTGCGATCGTCTTGTGGAGTCTCTTCCATCCCCAGATGGAGCATGGGTCATCGAGCGTTACACCAGCGGCTGCGATGAAGCGAGTTGGGAGACACTCGCACTTCGACGCCAATCAGAAGTTCCAGGTAAAGCCCGACATACCTTCCTCGAAGCAGGGACGGACTATTCTCATGGCGTCGCGTGGCTAAGTAATCGGCATCTACTCGTCGCAGCAGACACAAGTATGTCGTATCAGAAGAAGCTTTCGAACTACCGGGGGGTGGAGATTTCCTACGCAACTTACCCTCATGATCCTAACCTGCTGCGCGATGCGGCAACGGCATCAGTCGATCGTCACGCTTCATTGTTTGATGCTAGGTTCATTAAAGATAATGGGTATGGTCTACCTGGCGTTGGCTGCAATCTATACCTCGAAACGACTGCTGGGACAAACGACGATAGATTGCAGATGCGACTATCCGCCAGTCGAGTATTCGCTATCAAGAACAGCAGAAATGGCGCCGTTGGAGCGCCGGAGCACAAGGGCACCTCATTGCTGTTCAGCTACAGCACTGACTACAAGCACCCTGGTCTCTTCGCTACAGCGGTTGGCTTCAATCAACTGTACTCGCTGGCTTCTCAGCCTGAGGCGACGTACACTAGGATCTTCAAGCCCTCCATCGCTCCGGCTGGCAATCTGGTTCCATCCTGGCAAACTCAGTGGGCGTTGAACAAGCTGCAGTACCTCGAAGTTCTGAAGTCGATCCGGGCGGAGCGCTTCAGTATCTCCGTCAGCTATTGGCTTAGCAACAAAGAATAAATCTATTCGAGCTTCAAAATCAGAGATATGTCACCCGTTGATCAGTTCGCAAGCGTAATTACCCACGCCCATTCCGGGGTGTTCAGGCGCAGACGGTGCCCAGGATG
>CALMGA010000352.1 GCA_937863205.1 uncultured Beijerinckiaceae bacterium
TCCGCGAGGTCGCCGGCCTGCTCGAAGCCCTGGATCGGCGTGAACACCAGCTCGATCGACCATTTGGTCGTCAGCCCTTCCGCTTCCAGCGGATTGGCGAGGCCGAGGCCGCACACGGTGAGATCGGGCGCCGCCTCGCGGCAGCGGTCGAGCTGGCGGTCGACGTCCTGGCCCTCGCTCAGCAGAACGTCGGGCGGCAGCAGGGCGAGGTCTTCGGCGAGGAGCTGACGGTGGAGGTAGGGCGTCCCGACCTCCACCGGCACCATGCCAAGTTCACGGGCCAGGGTGCGGGCCAGCGGGATTTCGAGTTGCGAATCGGGAAAGAAGAAGATGCGCTTGCCCTTCAGCGCCGGGCGGTGGCGGGCCAGCGCCGTTTCCGCCCGCGCCCGCGCCGGCGCCAGCACGCGCTCAACCGTGGCGGGATCGATGGCGAAGGCCGCCGCCGCGGCGGCAAACCACAGCCAGGAGCCTTCCGCCCCGAGCGGCATGGGGGCGGGAATGCGCCGGGCGCCGCGCCCTTCAAGCGCGCGGGCGGTGTCGCCGAGGAAGGGTTGGGCGAGCAGGATGCGCGTTTCCGGCCCCACCGGCGGCAGTTCGCCGGCCCGACGCGGCGGCAGAAAGGCGACGGGGCCGATGCCGAGTGCATCGAACAGGCGGCGGAACTGGTCCTCGACCACGTCGGCAAGCGCGCCCACGACGAGAAGCGACGCCGTCGCGTCATCCCGCGGCAGCTCCGGCACAAGCGCGGCGAGGCAGGCGTCCTCGCCCTGCGTGAAGGTGGTCTCGATGCCGCTGCCGGAATAGTTCAGCACGCGCACGGCCGGCGCATGGGCGCACGACAGGCGCAGCGCCGCCCGCGACAGGTCGAGCTTGATGACCTCGCTGGGGCAGGAGCCGACGAGAAACAGCAGCCTGATGTCGGGGCGGCGCGCCAGCAGCTGCGCCACCACGCGGTCGAGTTCGTCGTTGGGGTCGGCGCGCCCGGCGAGGTCGCGCTCCTCGATGATGGCGGTGGCGAAGCGCGGCTCGGCGAAGATCATCACCCCGGCGGCCGACTGGATGAGGTGGGCGCAGGTGCGCGACCCCACCACCAGGAAGAAGGCGTCCTGGATCTTGCGGTGCAGCCAGACGATGCCGGTGAGGCCGCAGAACACCTCGCGCTGCCCGCGCTCGCGCAGGACGGGCCGATCGGCCGGCCCTGTCGTTTGCCCGGGCGCTTGCGGGGCGTCGCAGCCGGCGAAAGCCCGCGGCGCGCTCAAGAAGCGGCCTCGGCCAGAGTGTTGGGATCAGCCATGGAAGCGCCGGGGGGCGTTTCGAGGCGCGCCGCGCGCAGCTTCAGGATGAATTGCGTGGCGTTGACGACGTAGCTGGCGTAGGCGGCGAGCGCGAGCAGCATCAGGCCGTGGGCGTCGAGAGCCCCGGTGAACGAGGCCGCGAGGTAGCCGGTGTGCAGCGCCAGCACCAGCATGCTGAACACGTCTTCCCAGAAGAAGGCGGGCGCGAACAGCCAGCGGCCGAAGACGACCTTTTCCCAGATCGAACCGGTGACCATGATGGCGTAGAGCGTCAGTGTCTTGGCGATCACGGAGGCGGTGGCGAGGGCGAAGCCGTGGCCGGTGAGGAGATAGCGCAGGACAAGGACGAGGCTGCCGAGGAAGACGAGGAACTGCACGGGCGCGAGAACGCCTTGCACGAGCGTCCAGCGCGTGGCGTCGCGGCGCCGCCTCTGGTCGGGCGTGTACAAGCCGCGCCGGACGACCCGCCCCTCGGTCGAGTGGCCAGTGCTCGGTTCCATTGACAAAGCGAAGTGGGGCTGTCCCGATATCGACCGTTCGCTGCTGGTCGAGGTCACAGCTCTGACACCCCGGTGAAATCGATGATCGACATACGGTTTTTGGTCATCGCGACGGCACTCCCGAAGCGACCTGGTCCTCGGGAGACGAGGTGTTTCTCCCGAGCGTTCGCGTGACAAGTCGACGGTAGGCCCGCCCAGAGGGAGTGTCAATCAGGCCTGACGTCAAACAAGCTTGACGAAGGACTGAGGAATGTCCAAGCTGAAGGGAAAGCTGGATGGCGACCGACATGCTGCGTTTAGCCGGTGAAAGCGAAGGCTTTCGAAGCGAAACCTTTTCCAACGGCGAAAGCTGTGCCCCGCCGCTCCGTCGGCCGGACATTGCCGTGGCGCCGAATTCTCAGCCGCGAGCCCTCGATCTGCGAGCTTTGGTGGCGGGAACAATCATTCCCAGGCTGCGCCAGTCGCTGCGAAGTCGCGGCGCGTTGCCCGACGCCGATGCGGCGATGCATCCTTCCCGTCTCGCACGAGTGCCGAACGCGGCGGCGAAGCGCCTCGACGCCGGGCAAGAATGCAATGCCGGGCAAGCATACGACCCTGGGCAAGAGCGCGGCGCGGGGCCTGAGCTTGACGATGTCGACGCCCGCATCGGAGAGATGATCGACGGCCTCCTCCGCGACGATCTTGCCGGCGTGTGCCGGCACATCGACGCCGTGCGCGCCTGCGGCCATTCCCTGGACCGCATCTACGTCGAGCTTGTCACCCCGGTCGCCGTCGGGATCAGCCATCTCCTCGCCGAGGATCTATGCGGTTCGGCCGCCGGCACCCTCGCCTTCTGCAACCTGCAGCTCGTGCTTCGCCGTTACGCATCGGACTTCTACGCCGAGGGGCTTCCGACGCGTCACTCGACGAATGGCGGCCTTCGCGCGCTCCTCGTGTCACCGCGGGCTGGCGCCGAGGCGATGCAGGGCCTGCAGGTATTCGGTCTGCTGCTCGCCGCCGACTTCCTCCGTCGCGAGGGCTGGGAGGCATGGACGGCACGCAGCTTTCGCTCGGCACCCTTTGAGGACGCCATCCTCACCCAATGGTTCGATCTGGTGGAAATCATCGCCACCGACGACGACGACCTCGATGAGATCGCCTCGGGCATTCGGACGATCCGGCGCGGCGGCGTCAATCCGCGCGTCCGCATCGTCGCCTGCGGCCGCCTCTTCGCGGACCATCCCGAATACGTCAGGCTGGTCGGCGCGGATCATGTCGTTTCCGATCCGCTGTCGAGCCTGCCGCACCTCAGCCGCTTCGCTAAGCGTCCGCTTCGGCGCCTGTCCTAGGGCGTGGTCCCGAAAAGTTACAGGCTTTTCGGACAAGATCATGCGTCTTCATGACGGGTTCGAGCGGGACGACGATGCGGGGGATCCTCATCGCGCCGCGGTTCCCGCTCGACGGACGGCGGTCGGCCGCGGCGGACGGCGTGCGCGCACCGGAGCGAACCAGCGGTGAAGCCGTTCCGTGCCCCTCACGACGCCATCGGCGCTCTTGACGCCGTGTCGGCCGCGACGCTGGCGGCGAGCGCTGCCGACCTCGCGCTCGTTCTCGACCGGGACGGTCTCATCCAGGACCTGGCCGTGCAGCCCTCCGATCTCGCCGGCGAGATCGAGGGCTACGGCCGCTGGCTGGGCCGCCCGTGGAGCGACACGGTCCCCGCCGAAAGCCGGCCCAAGGTCCAGAAGCTCCTCGATGAAGCGACGCGCGACAGGGTCTCCTCCTGGCGCCAGCTGACGCACAAGGCCGTGGGCGGGCGCGAGGTGTCGATCCTGTATGCGGCGCTGAAGATCGGCGCCGACGGACGCACTGTCGTGCTCGGCCGCGACATGCGGGCGGTTTCGGCCCTGCAGCAGCGCCTCATCGACGCGCAAATGTCGATGGAGCGCGATTACGCCCGGCTGCGCTCGGCGGAAACGCGCTACCGTCTGCTCTTCCACGCCTCCGCCGAGCCCGTTCTTATCCTCGACGGCGGCTCGGCCAAGGTCCTTGAGCTCAATCCGGCGGCTGCGGCCCTGCTGGAAACCGGCACGCGGCGGATCGTGGGCCGCCCGTTCACCGAACTCGTCGCCGCCGACACCCGCACCCGCCTGCAGCAGCACTTCGCGGAGCTGCGGGCAGGTCGGACGGGCGAGATCGAGGTGACCTTCGCCGGGGTCGGGCGCATGGTGCTGCTGGCGACACCTTTTCGGCAGGACGCGTTGGGACTGCTGCTGGTGCGCCTCGCCAAGCCGGCGGCGCTACCCTCGCCCGAGGTGTCGGCTCAGCTGCCGGATGCGAATCGGCTCGCCGATTTCATCCAGGCCTCGCCCGACGCCGTGGTCGTCGCGGATGCGGGCGGGCGCGTCATCGCCGCCAACCCTGCCTTCGCCGAGATGGCGCAGGCCGGCGATGTCGCCGCGCTGCGCGGCGAGGCGCTCGATACGTGGTTCGGCCGGCCGGGCGTCGACTTCGACCTTGCCATGATGAACCTGCGACAGCACGGCTCGCTGCGGCTGTTTGCGACCGATCTGCGAGGATCCCAGGGCGGCCGGATCGTGGTGGAAGCGTCGGCGGTTGAACTCGGGCAGGGCAAGGACGCGGCCTACGGCTTCGCCATCCGCGACGTCGGGCGCCGGATGGAGGCGCCGAGCCGCCCCGTTCCCGACCTGCCGCATTCGGCCGAACAGCTCGCGGAGCTGATCGGGCGCGTTCCGCTGAAGGATCTGGTGCGCGAAACCACCGATGTCATCGAGAAGCTCTGCATCGAGGCGGCGCTGGACCTCACCAACGACAACCGCGCCTCGGCCGCCGAGGTCCTCGGCCTCAGCCGGCAGAGCCTGTACGTCAAGCTGCGCCGGTTCGGGCTCGCCGAAGCCAGCGGCGAGGCCGACGTTTGAGGAATCGGTCGCGATCGCATGCCGCTGCGGCGATCGGGGCTCCGTTTCAGCGCTGTGGGCTTGGGTGCCGTGAGCCCAACGAACGACGGGTGTGACGATCGAATGATCGCCCTCGCCGTCGACGCGATCCTGGTCCTGGTCCCGCTCGAAGCGCTCGGCCTGGTGCTGTGGCGCGCCCGCACCGGACGCGGCATCGCGCCTCGTCGCCTGCTCGGCAACCTTGCCGCCGGCTTCTGCCTGACGGCCGCGCTGCGTTGCGCGCTGGCCGGATCACCGCCTCGGTTGTCCGTGCAGGCCGGCATTGCCGTTCTGCTGCTGGCGGCCGGCATCGCCCACCTCATCGACCTCGTCGGCCGCTGGCGGACCTGACCCCCACGACTTCAGCCGGCCGGCTGACCGAGGGCGCCGACCGCGACAGCCCGCGGCGCAGAAGTCCAGACGCGGTTCTGTCGCTGCAGCAGCCAGAGGGCGGCGGCGAACTCGACCACGATCGCGGCGGCGACGAACCAGACGAGGTCCGGGTTCTTGCGAACCAGCGTTTCCATCGCGATCAGCATCGCGATGTGCATCACCGGTACGGCGAGAACGGTGAGGGTGGTGGCGCTGGACTGGCGTCCGGTGGCGTTCGACACCGTAAGCACCAGCGCGACCCCGAACAGGACGTGCGTCAGGGCGAGAAACGGGATGCCGGTGCGCTTGGCCGCCTCGCTGGTCCATTCGGCCAGCTTGTGGGGATCGGGCGCTTCATCCTTGCGATCGGCGAAGAAGGCGGCGCCCGGCAGCTCGAACACGCCGCGCCAGGACCGCTTGGGCAGGCCGCCGGACCCCTGCATCGCGAGCGGCATGACGTATTCGTCGAAGTTGGCCGCCCGGATGTTGGACGAGTCCTGCGAGCGGGTCTGGATCGAGCCGTTGCCCATGATCATCACCACGCCGGTCTCGTTGCGGCGGAACTCGGCGCGGGCGGCGGCGATGATCTGCTCCTCCTTCTTTTCGGGATCGAACTGGTTGATGAAGATGTTGGAAGCGATGTCCGGCGTTTGCCAGCGTTGGAAGTACAATGTGCGCTTGCCGTCGTCGAAGGTGTAGAAGTGCGCCGGCTCCAGCATTCGATGGTTCAGCGAATTGCGGATGACGTAGATCACGTCGTGCATGTCGCCGACGTAGGCGGGGGCGATGAAGCACGAGATGGAGTAGCCGAGCACGACGGCCGCCGCCCCGACCGCCGCCGCAGGCGCGCAGATCGCCCACACCGACAGGCGCAGCGAGTACAGTACGCCGATCATGCCCTCGCCCGACATGCGGATGAATTCCAGCATCACCGCCACCGCCACCGCGATCGGCAGGGCGATGTAGAGCACGGTCGGCATGGTGCCGAGCAGCGCCGGCCACAGCAGGCCGCCGCGCACGGCGGTGGGCGGCAGATAGTGGAAGATCGAGGTCATCACCACCGGCACGCACAGGCAGACCTCGATCAACAGGGCCGAGATCGCCATCCGCTTGGCAAGATAGGTGAAGAGCAGCTTGGGCATTTGATGTTGTCCCGGCGATCCCGGTCCCTGGCCGTTTCGGTGTCACGGGACTCCCGCGCGTCGTGCCATGGCGCGCGTGACGCTCATCCATCGCCCAGGCTCAAGGCCGCACTGTGGCCTCGCCGCAAGGTTGCGGCGCATTGCGCTTGACCGCATCCGACCCTACAAGCTCGCGCTCCGCGAAGATGTTCTTCCCGAAGATCCACCGATCCGCATGTCTCAACAGCCCGGCCCGCAACTCGCGATCGTTATCCCGACCTACCGATGGAATGCCCTTGCCAAGGATACGCTGACCCAGGCGGCGGCGATCGGCAGCGACGACATCGTGGTCCACATCGGCGACAACAGCGCCAATCCCGAGAAGCACGCCTTTCTCGCGGCGCTGGCGGCACGCAGCACCAACGTCGCCGTCACCTGCCACCCGACGAACCTCGGTGCCGACCCGAACATGCTGTTCCTCATCAAGGCGCAGACGACGCCCTACATCTGCATGGCGGCCGATGACGATTCCTTCAGCGGCGCGTACTTCAGGTCCGCCGTCGCGATGCTGCGCGGGGATCCCACATGCGCCACGGCGGCGGGCCTGTACATCAGCGTCGCCCAAGATGGCGATCGAAGCGGCGGTAAAGGTGGCGGCAAGCCCGTGCTCGGCACGGCGGTCGAGCGTCTCGAGGCGGACCCGCTCGACCGCATCCGCAACTACCGCGGCGAGAACACCATCTGCTACGCCATTTCGCGGCGCACCGTCGTCGCGGGCTTCGCCCGTCTCGTCGAGAGAAACCCGCTGCCGTGCCCGTTCTACGACTACATGCTGGCCTTCCACCTGCTGTCGATGGGCACCTACCGCCTCGACCGCAACGGCTTCCTCTATCTCTACGATCACACCAATTGGCAGCGCAACGACGCTTTCATCGAGTCGAACAAGCGCTGGTACAAGGGCTATACGCTGCCCGAAAGCTTCGGCTATCTGACGCGGCTGCATTGGGCGGTGTTCGCCGCGCACTTCTTTTCCTCCACGTTCCGATCGCCCGATCTGTCGGACGAGCGTGCGGACGCGATCGTCGCCTACCTGTTCCATCGGCAGCGCACGGAGTTCATCGGCGACTATTATCTTTATCGGCCGACCATCGACGCGCTGTTTGCCGGCCACGCGGACGCGGCGGCCGCCCTCGCCCGGCTGATGAGGCGGACCTACAAGCGCCTGAGCCCGATCTTCGACGATTTCGCGCTCGTCCTCGCCGTGTTCGCGCCGCAGACAGCGGTAGGCTATCGCGCCTTTCAGGACGAAACGCTGCGACCCGGAGCCGACGCGATCCGGCTGTCGCCCTTCGCGCCGCTCACCAGCATGCCGATGGCGCGGGCCACCATTGGCGGCCTGCTTCGCCGCGCCAGCGACTGAGAATGGTCAGCCGGCGGCGAGGCGCTCCGGAGGGGGCGCCTTGGCCTGCTGGAGGCGCTTGGCGCCCGCTTCGGCGAACTTGAGCCAGACGGCGTCGAAGGCGCGTCGCTTGGGCAAGGTGATCGCGCCAGCCCAATGGGCGAAATAGATGTCCCGGCCCTCGTTGTCGGCCGGCCGGTCTTGCGCATCGAAGGTCACGCCTTCGGCTTTGTAGAAGCTCTCGCCCGAAGCCCCATCAACCACCTCGTAGAGCGGGGCGACCTTCAGGCCGCGCCGGTGCACCACGAAGTTCGTCAGCGGCTGCGCGAACAGCATGCCGCGCTGCCGCACGGCGTGGAAGGCTTCCTCGTTCCGCTCGATCACCGCGTAGAAATCCTCGATCGGCAGGATCTTGTTCGAGGTGATGAAGAAGCCGTCGTTGAACAGGATGACGTTTTCCAGGAACGGGTAGTTGCCGCGCTTGCGGTTGTAGACGTAGTCGGTGGTCGGTGCGGCGACGATGAAGTCCAGTCGGCCGGGCTCCAGCCGGCCGAACAGGCCGGACATGTCGCGCAGCAGCACGATGTCGACGTCGACGTAGATCACCTCGTCGAGGGGCAGGGCCAGCGACAGGTATTTGCGCAGGCGCCGGCGATGCTTGGGATAAAGCGGGTAGAGCCGCTTGGCGAGGGCGTCGAGCGCCTTGTTGTCGGGCTCGGCGAAGGTCGCCCCGTAGACTTCGCAGGCCCGCCGCGTCAGCTCGCAATGATCGTCGTAGGGTATGACGGTGAGGGGCGTTTGGTTGTTGGTTTGGCGCCAGCTTTCGAGAAAGGGCACCACCCAGTCGTAAACCTTGTCGTTGGCGATGGTCGCGATGCCGCGGCGCCCGGACCCGCCGCCGCCGACCGACTCCATCACGTCCCGCTCGATCCCGGCAATGCTGCTCATCCCCGATCCATCTTTTCGCGCGGCGCGGACCGCTCCCGTTCCGCCGGCGCGCGGCTTCCTTGTCATGGATGCGCGACCTGTGACAAGAGCACGGCCGGCCTCGCCCTTGTCCGATCAGGGCGGGGCCTCGCATGGGGCAGTCCGGCTGGCCGCGAAGGGATCATCGGTGCCAAACGCCAGTGCTTCGCCTGACACCAAGGCTGTGAGATGACCCGGGAAGGCGTGATCGTACCGCCGGGCGAGGCCGGCAACCGCGCCGCACCGGCGCGGGGCGCGGCGACCGGCCCGGTGCCCGCACTGCCGCTGGTGAGCGTGGTTGTGGTCAACTACAACTACGGCCGCTTCCTCGGCGAGGCCGTCTCCTGCGTCTACGGGCAGAGCTACCGCGACATCGAATGCATCGTCGTCGACAACGCGTCCACCGACGAAACGCCGGCCGTTCTCGCCGACCTGCAGGGGCGCCATCCCGATCTGGTGGTGATCCGCCGCGCCCGCAACGACGGGCAAACGCCGGCCTCCCTCGACGGCCTCGCCGCTGCCGGGGGGAACTACGTCATCTTCCTCGATGCCGACGACTACCTGCTGCCGCACTGCGTCGAGACCCACGTCTTCGTGCACCTGTCGATGCGCCTGCACGTCGCCTTCACCTCGGGCGACATGCTGCAGGTCGCCGGACGCCGCGTGGTGGTGGCGACGGGGGAAGAGTCGAGCCGCTACATCCGCGGCTGGCGACGGCGCCGGCGGCCGAAGCTGGTGCGCCCCTACCGGGCGACGCCGGAATGGCCGACCCCGGCCGTGCCCGGCGACATCGTCGAGCGCATCCACTACGTGGCGCCGCGCACCGTGTCCTGGGTCTGGTCGCCGACCTCGGGCCTGTGCTACCGCCGCGACGCGCTCGCCCTGTTCGCCGACAATGCCGGGCTGGCGACGCTGCGCACCGGCACCGATCTGTACTTCGCCTTCGGCTGCGGCGGCCTGTCCGGCAGCGTTCTCATCGACGAGCCGCTGTTCGCCTATCGCATCCACGGCGGCAACATCTTCACCGCCCGCGCGCAGCTCGACTTCACCCTGAACTTCACGCCCGGCGGCCACGGCGACAGCAACATCAAGGCGCAGCTCACCCTCGTCGACCACCTCGTGGCGCGGGCCGCCCGCTTTACGCCCAACCTGCTGCTCAAGCTGCATCTGCTGCTGCTGATCTTCAGGGTCGACCGCGGCGACCTCGACAAAACGCTGCCGCGCTGGGCGCGAGGCTCGCGGGCGGCGCGGGCGATCGTGCTGAACTACGACGGCTTCGCCCATGCCGTCGGACCGATGCTGGCCCGGCTCGCTCTTCTCGTGCTGGCGAAATCGCCGCGATCGGCCGCGCGCCTGATCCGGACCTTGCCGTCGTCAGACATATAAAGACTTCCATATATCTTTATTGCGTGCCGGAGGCGGCCTTGCTATAGGGCTGCATCGCTTCCGGAGCCGTCCATGACCCATACGCCCAAGGACTACGTCGTCGCCGACATCAAGCTCGCCGACTGGGGCCGCAAGGAGCTGTCCATCGCCGAGACGGAGATGCCCGGCCTGATGGCGACGCGCGAGGAATATGGCGCGTCGCAGCCGCTGAAGGGCGCCCGCATCGCCGGCTCGCTGCACATGACGATCCAGACCGGCGTGCTGATCGAGACGCTGAAGGCGTTGGGCGCCGACGTGCGCTGGGCGTCCTGCAACATCTACTCGACGCAGGACCACGCCGCCGCCGCCATCGCCGCCGCCGGCACGCCGGTGTTCGCCGTCAAGGGCGAGACGCTGACGCAGTATTGGGACTACACCCACCGCATCTTCGACTGGGATGACGGCGGCACGCCCAACATGATCCTCGACGACGGCGGCGACGCCACCCTGCTCATCCACCTCGGCATCCGCGCGGAGGGTGGCGACACCGCCTTTCTCGACACCGCGACCAACGAGGAGGAGGAGGTGCTCTACGCCGCCATCAAGAGCCGGCTGAAGAGCCATCCCGGCTGGTACGGGCGCAACGGCCACGCCATCAAGGGCGTCACCGAGGAGACCACGACGGGCGTGCACCGCCTCTACATCATGGCCAGGGAAGGCAAGCTGCTGTTTCCCGCCATCAACGTCAACGACAGCGTCACCAAGTCGAAGTTCGACAACCTGTACGGCTGCCGCGAAAGCCTGGTCGACGGCATCCGCCGCGGCACCGACGTGATGATGGCCGGCAAGGTCGCGATGATCGCCGGCTTCGGCGACGTCGGCAAGGGCTCGGCGGCGTCCCTGCGCAACGCCGGCTGCCGGGTGATGGTCTCCGAGATCGACCCGATCTGCGCCCTGCAGGCGGCGATGGAAGGCTACGAGGTGGTGACGATGGAGGACGCGGCGCCGCGCGCCGACATCTTCGTGACCGCGACCGGCAACGTCGACGTCATCACCGTCGACCACATGCGGGCGATGAAGGATCGCGCCATCGTTTGCAACATCGGGCACTTCGACTCGGAGATCCAGGTCGGCGCGCTGAAGAACATGAAATGGTCGAACGTCAAGCCGCAGGTCGACGAGATCGAGTTTTCCAGCGGCAAGCGCATCATCCTGCTGTCGGAAGGGCGGCTGGTGAACCTCGGCAACGCCACCGGCCACCCGTCCTTCGTGATGTCGGCGTCCTTCACCAACCAGACGCTGGCGCAGATCGAGCTGTGGACCAAGCAGGGC
>CALMGA010000353.1:0-4205 GCA_937863205.1 uncultured Beijerinckiaceae bacterium
CTGCGGGATGACGTCGGACGCCGTTCGTCCGGCACGGGAGCCCGCGTCGACGGGCGGTCGAACGCTGGGCGGTCGGATGTCGGGCACGCGCATGGCAGGCAATCGCGTCCTCTTCGACGGGCTGAATCTATCGCTGGCGAAGGGCACCGGCATCGCAACCTACACGCGCTCGCTCGTCGCGGCAGCCCGTTCGCTCGGGTGCGAACCTGAGCTGCTGGTCGGCTGCAACGCCGGCTTCGACCGGCGCGACCCGCAGTTCTCCAACATCGCCCTCTTCGATCCGGAGATCGCCGCCCATCCGTCGCGGCGCATCCGCCTTGGCGATAAGCTTGCACGCCTCTTTGGGCAGCCTTTCGGCGCACGCACCTCCACCTTCGAGGGCTTCGACGCCGCGGTGAGCAGAAACGCGGAGATGTTCGCCGGCTTCCGCCGCATTCACGCCGCTCCCAACCTCTTCGAGCGGGCACGGCTGCATTTCCGACGGTACGAACGGTCGCTTATCGTCAAGCCGGAGACGTTGCCGGACCTATTCCACGCAACCTTCCCGACTCCGATCAGGGTCGCGGGTGCATGCAATCTTTATACGATACACGACCTTATCCCCCTGCTACTGCCGTACGCCACCCTCGATGACAAGAAGTACATGATCGAGCTGCTGCGCACGCTCGTCCGCGACGCCGACCACATCGTCACCGTCTCGGAGCACTCGAAGCGCGACATCGTGCGCGTCCTCAAGATCGACGAGCGACGCGTCACCAATACCTTCCAGGCCGTCACAATTCCGGACGCGGCGTTGCGCCGGGATGAGACAGAGGTCGCGCGCGATATCGAGGGCGCATTCAGCGTCGGCTTTGGCGAATACTACCTCTTCGTCGGTGCGATCGAACCGAAGAAGAACCTCGGTCGCCTTATCGATGCCTACGCCGCGAGCGGCAGCCGCCGTCCGCTGCTTGTCGTGGGCGCACCGGGATGGCTGTGCGAGGCCGATCTGGAGAAGCTCGCGGAGGAGCGATTTCTGCGCTATCGCCACGATGGACGCTATATCAAGCCCGAACGACGCGTCCGTCATCTCGCCTATCTTCCGCGCTCGCAACTGATCTCGTTGATGCGCGGGGCGCGGGCTCTGTTTTTTCCCTCGCTCTACGAGGGCTTCGGCCTCCCCGCGCTGGAAGCGATGACCCTTGGTACGGCCGTCCTCGCCGCCGAGGCCGCTAGCATTCCCGAGATCGTCGGCGAGGCCGCGGTGCTCGTCGATCCCTACGACGAAGCGTCGATCGCCCGCGGCATCCGCCGTCTCGATCAGGACGACGACCTCGTCAGCACGCTTGTTGCACGAGGTCGTGAGCGCGCTCAATTCTTCTCGGCGGGTGCCTATGCCTCACGTCTTGCCAGCCTCTACGGCAGCCTCGGCCTCGCCGTCCACCAGGGGAGCGGCGACGGGGGCATCGCGGCAGGGCCGCATGCCCGCTGAACGCGGGCAGGCGCGACCGATCACCTTCGACCTGACGCACCTCGACCACCGCTCGCGCTATTGCGCGCCGACGGGCATCGAGAGGGTCGACCTCGCCTTCGGCGAGCACTTCGCCTATTCCAGCCAGCGCAGCGTCCACGCCTTGCACTACGGCATCCGCCGCCCGGTGGTGATGCAGCAGAGCGACCTGCAGTCGCTCGTCAGCCACGTCCGCCTGAAGTGGGGCCTCGACACGCCCTGCGACCGCGACGTGACCTATGGCCGGCTCCTCGGCTGGCTGAGCGACGGCGGCGGCGGCGATCCGCCGAGCCTGGCGACGGAGAACGGCGCCGACGACGACTTCTGGCCCAACGTCGTCTCGGCGGTGCGCCGGCGCGCTCTGCCCTACGTCAAGCCCGGCCCCGTCGCCCTGCCGCGCGGCTCGATCTACCTCAACGTGGCGCAGCACGCCTTCGAAAACGAGGTGTACTTCCGCTGGCTGGCCGAGCGGCGCGACCTGCAAAGGGTGTTCTTCGTCCATGACCTCTTGCCGATGGACTACCCCGAGTTCTGGCCCGGCGGCCACGAGGCGCGGTTCCGGCAGCGCATGGAGCGCGTCATCACCCACGCGACCGCGATCATCACCTCGTCGAACGAGGTGAAATGGCGCATCGAGAGGGAGTACGCGAGCAGGGGCCTGTCGCCCGTGCCGGTGCTCGCCCAGCCCTTCGCCCCGCGCCGGCCGGTGTTTCGGCTGACGCCGCCGGCACCGCGGGTGATCGAGGACCCGTATTTCCTGATGGTCGGCACGCTGGAGCCGCGCAAGAACCACCTGTTCGTGCTGAACGTATGGCGGCAGCTCGCCGAGCTGATGGAGCGGCCGCCCCGGCTCGTCATCGCCGGCAAGCGATCCTGGATGAGCGAGGCGATCCTCGGCACGATCGAGCGCTCGCCCAGCCTCAAGCCCCACGTCTGCGCCGTCTACGGCCTCGGCGACGATGCGCTCCGCCAGCTCCTCGGCTCGGCGCGCGCGTTGCTGATGCCGTCCTTCGCGGAGGGCTTCGGCATCCCCGTGATCGAGGCGCTCGATGCCGGCATCCCGGTCGTGGCGAGCGACATCCCGATCTTCCACGAGGGCACCAAGGGAGCCGGCGTTTTCCTCGGGCCGCTCGATGCGCCGGCCTGGGTGCGCACGGTGCGCGCGCTGGCCTGCGATCCCGCCTTCCAGACCGGGGCCCGGTCCTCGGCGCGCGCCTTCCGCACCTATACGCCCGGCGAATACTTCCAGGAGGTCGAGGACTTCCTGTCCGGCCTGCCCAGCCGCGACGCCTGAAACGTCGCGCCGAGGGACGTCGTGGCGCGGGTCGTGCGATGCGCCTGCTACGGCCGGAGGTAGGCCCAGCCTCGGCCCTGCAGTTCGGCGAGGCGCACCACCCCGCTCGGGGTCTCGCTGACGCCGGGCAGCAAGGGGATGTCGGAGGGCTGGCGTCCCTCGCTCTCGGCGATCGCGGCGCGGGTGTTGTGGCAGGCCGATACCGTGAGCGAGGTGCCGAGGTCCTTCTGCAGGGCCTCCAGCTCGCCCTTCATCATCGAGATGTCGGCGCGCAGCATCGAGAAGCCGGGGCCGAAGGCGACGATCTCGACCGCGCAGGCGGCGCCCTGCGCGCGGTAATGGGCGGCGTAGTTGCGAGCGTTGCCGAGCAGCAGGGCCTGCGTCTTGCGGTCCTCGACGCTGATCTGGAACGCGGCCCGATGGCTTGGCGCCTCGTCCGCGGCCGCAGCGGTCGCGAACAGGCCGGCGAAGGCGCCGAGGCCGGCGCCGCGGCCTAAGGAACGGCGGTCGAGGCCGCGGGAAAACAGTCGGATGCGCTCCATGGGCTCCTGCGATGTCCGTGGGCGCCGCCGCCGCGTCCGCCGCGAGGAAGGACCGCGGCCGGAGCCGCGGTCCCGTAGGATCAGATGCCGTCCAAGGCCTACTTCTCGGCCTTGGTGGTCTTGGTCTTGATCGTCGCGCCGTCGAACATGAAGGTGTCCGAGGGCTCGAAGACGGTGCGGTTCGACACGGCGAACAGCGTCGCCGGCGAGTACAGGAACAGGACATTGGCCTGCTCGTGCTCGTAGGCTTCGATCGCCGCGACGGCCTTGGCCTGCTTGGCCGGGTCCTCGCTCTCCAGCACCTTGTCGGCGAGCTTGTCGAACTCGGTCGGGTCCGAACCCTCGCGGAAGCTGCCGTCCTTGCCGAAGAACTCGCGGTAGACAACGCCCACCGGATATTCCGGTGACCAGTCGAAGTGCCACACGAGGGTGATGTCCGCGCTCTTGTCCTTGGCGTCCACCATCTTCGTCTTCACGCCGACCTTGTCGAGCTGCTCGCCGATCTGCTTGACCAGGGGAGCGTACTCCTCCGCCGCGCCGATCGTGATCTCCTTGCCCTCCAAGCCGTCCTTCTTGATCTCCGCCTTGGCCTTGCTGACGTCGTAGGGGTACTGCTTCAGGCCCGGATCGTGCCCGAAGCGGCCGGGCTGGATGAAGGCCGCCATCTCGACGCCGTAGCCGCCGCCCGCGTCCTTGAGCAGCGCGGCGCGATCGATCGCCATGTTCATGGCCTGGCGCAGCTTGATGTTCTTCCAGGGCGAGTTCGCTTGCGCCTGGTTGAACACGCCGGCGAGCACCGTCTTGGCGTTGCGGCTCTGGATGTGCGCGTTGCCGTGGCCGTCGAAGCTCTTCGCCTCGGCGGGGGTAAGCATCGTCACGA
>CALMGA010000353.1:4215-4622 GCA_937863205.1 uncultured Beijerinckiaceae bacterium
GATGTCCATCTTCTTGTCGCCCAGCGCGACGGCCTTCAAGGCGTCGGCCTTGGAGACGATGTTGTCGAACACCAGGCGGACCGCCGGCTTGCGCTCGGGGTTCCAGTAGGCTTCGTTGGGGTCGAGCACGACCTCGGGCGAGCGCTTGTCGAGCTGGCTGACGCCCTCGGCGAGTACGAACGGACCAGTCCCCCACGGACCGGCAGCGTCGATCACTCACCAATGGCCGTTGGCCGAACCGGTCTTCTTGTCGACGAAGCCGAGCTTGTCCCAGAAGGCGTTCGACGGAACGTGCATGCCGCGCAGCTTCATGAAGGCGGCGGAATCGGGCTCGGGGAGCACGATGTCGAGGGTGTAGTCGTCCTTGATCTTGGCTTCCGAACCCTTGGCCCAGTTCAGGAACTTGC
>CALMGA010000354.1 GCA_937863205.1 uncultured Beijerinckiaceae bacterium
GATCGACATGCCGCTGAACTTCGCCAACATCATCGCCCTGCCGCTGCTGCTGGGCTTGGGCGTGGCCTTCAAGATCTATTTCGTGATGGCGTGGCGAGCCGGCACCAAGAAGCTGCTGCAGTCGAGCTTGACCCGCGCCGTGTTCTGGAGCGCGCTGACCACGGCCACCGCCTTCGGCAGCCTGTGGGCCTCCAAGCATCCGGGAACATCGAGCATGGGCAAGCTGATGGCCTTGTCGCTGGTGTGCACGCTGGCCGCCGCCATCCTGTTCCAGCCGGCGCTGATGGGTCCGCCGCGCAAGACGGAGATCCGCTGAGGCGGCGCCTCGAACCGCGAACCGCTGCGCACGTTTCGGTCCGATCGGCTGACATCGGGTCCGTCCCGGCGCGGAGAACTTGGTTGAGCGAAGGTGCTGGCAATCATCTGATCGACGCCGTTCTGTCGTGCGGACTGGACAGCGCCGCCTTTCTCGTTCGAGCAGACGGTCGCCGGTTGGCCTACGCCGCCCTGCGCGAGCGCGTGGCCGGCATGGCATCTGCCCTTGCTGCTGCCGGCGTCCGCCCCGGCGACCGCGTCGCCGCACAGATCGCCAAATCACCCGAGGGACTGATCCTGTATCTCGGCGCGGTGCGGGCCGGCGCCGTGTTTTTGCCGCTCAATACCGCCTATACCTTGAGCGAAGTGGCCGCGTTCCTCGCCGACGCCGAGCCGGCGATGCTGGTCTGCGACCCCGCCGTTCGCGACAACTATGCCGCTCTCGCCTCCGGTCCCCTCGCGGACCTGCGCATCGAAACGCTCGATGCGGCCGGGCAGGGCAGCCTCGGCGTTCTCGCTGAGGCGGCCGATGGCTCGCTGCCGCCGGCCGAGCGCGGTCCCGGCGATCTCGCCGCCATCCTCTACACGTCGGGCACCACCGGCCGCTCGAAGGGAGCGATGTTGACCCATGGCAACCTCGTCTCCAACGCGCGGACCCTTGTCGCGCTATGGCGCTTCACCCCGGCCGACCGCCTCCTCCACGCCCTGCCGATCTACCACCTTCACGGCCTGTTCACCGCCGTCAACACGGTCCTTGCCGCCGGCGCCAGCCTGCTGTTCCTGCCGAAGTTCGAGGTCGGCGAGGTCATCCGGCAGATGCCGCAGGCCAGCGTTCTGATGGGCGTGCCCACCTTCTACACCCGCCTGCTCGAAAATCCCGGCCTGAGCGAGGCATCCGCCGGCATGCGGCTGTTCATCTCCGGCTCGGCGCCGCTGCTCGCCGAAACCCACCGGCGCTTCGCCGAGCGCACGGGACATGCCATCCTTGAACGATACGGCATGACGGAAACCAGCATGATCGCCTCCAATCCCATCGACGGGGAGCGTCGTCCCGGCAGCGTCGGCTTTCCCCTGCCGGAGGTGAGCGTCCGCGTCGTCGCGCCCGAGGGCGGCGGGGCGGACGGCGACGTCGGCACCATCGAGGTCAAGGGATCCAACGTGTGCGCGGGCTATTGGCGCAACCCGGAGAAGACCGCGGCTGAGTTTCGCCCCGACGGCTATTTCATCACCGGCGACCTCGGCCGGTTCGATGCCGACGGCTACCTCCATATTTCCGGTCGGGGCAAGGACCTCATCATCGTCGGCGGTCTCAACGTCTACCCCCGCGAGGTCGAACTCGTCCTCGATACCTTGCCGGGCGTCGGGGAAAGCGCGGTGATCGGCGTGCCTCATCCCGATCTCGGCGAAGGCGTCACAGCCGTCGTCGTGGCGGCGGCCGGCGCCGAACTCGACGAGCGCAGGCTGCTCGACGCTTTTGCCGGGCGGCTGGCCCGGTTCAAGCAGCCGCGCCGGGTCATCTTCGCGGCCGAGCTGCCGCGCAACGCGATGGGCAAGGTGCAGAAGAACGTGCTGCGCGCCTCGCTCGCCGACCTGTACGGGGCAGGGTAGTGCGCATTCTCGTTCTCGGCGCCGGCGGCATCGGCGGCTACTTCGGCGGCCGTCTCGCGCAGCGCGGGGCCGATGTCACCTTTCTCGTGCGCGAGGCGCGTGCCGAGCGTCTGGCCATGCAAGGCCTCGTCATCGAGAGCCCGCTCGGCGACGCGGCGGTTCCCGTCACCACCGTCACCCGGGCGAGGCTGAGCGGCGCCTACGACCTCGTTCTGCTGAGCTGCAAGGCCTACGACCTCGATGACGCGATAGAGGCGATCCGGCCGGCCGTTAACGCCGGCAGCCTGATCCTGCCGCTTCTCAACGGCCTCGCCCATCTCGATCGGCTCGACGCGGTGTTCGGCGCCGCGACCGTGCTCGGCGGCCTCGCCCATATCAGCGTCACGCTCGCTGGCGACGGGCGCATCCGCCACCTCCACAAGCTCGCCAGCCTCACCTTCGGGGCGCGCTGCGACGCCCAGCGGCCCGGCTGCGAGGCGATCGCCGCCGCCCTTCCGGCGGACGGCTTCGAGCTGCGCCGCAGCGACGCCATCCTTCAGGAGATGTGGGAGAAGTTCGCCTTCATCACCGCCGCCGCCTCGATCACCTGCCTGATGCGCGCGGCGGTCGGTTCGATCCTGCAGGCCGACGAGGGTGAGCGGCTGAGCCTGCAGATGGTCGGCGAATGCGATGGCGTGGCCGCGGCAGCCGGCTTCCCCGTCCGCGCGCGGGCGCAGGGGTTCGCCAGGGCCCTCCTCACCCAGGCCGGTTCGTCCTTCACCGCCTCCATGCTGCGCGACGTGCAGGCCGGCGCCAACGTCGAGGCCGACCACCTGCAGGGCGACATGATCCGGCGCGCCGCGGCACTGGGCGTCGAGGTGCCGCTGTTGCGCATCGCCTACTGTCAACTCCAGGCCTATCTCGCCGGCCGGGCGCAAATTTGAAAGCTCGGACCCGAGCGTCGAATCGAAGCGCGCTGCGGTTTTCGTACGAATCCGATGCGGCATGACGGGTGAGAGCATCGAGCCAGACCCGATCTCAGGTCCGCTGTTCTCATGTTCGTCTCGAACCGTGGCACGCCTATTGCCCGCCGACCAGCGAGACGAGGGAGATGCCGATGCACGGACAATCGCCCGAGCATTACCTGGAGGTCCTCTTCAGGGCCCAGGACCGCGCGGCGGCGGAAATCAACGATGCCCGTCGCAAACTGTGGCTGGCAACCGTGCGCGACATCGAAACGATCTTTGCCGACCATCCAGCGGAGATCGCCGAGGCACGGGACAGACTGGCCCGAAGCGCCGATCCCGAAGCGCGTCGCATGTTTGCCTATTTCCACGCCCTGACGCGGTTCTATGAGAGCGCCGATCAACAGGCCAAGGCGGCGATCGAGCGGGCCCGACGGACGTAGGCGCAAGCGGGATCCGACGCTGGCACCGAGCAGGTTCGCGTTGGCAGGCCGACGAAGAAAAGCCCGGCACGAGGCCGGGCTTTTCCGTTCTGAGTGGAGAGGGTTGCTCAGTCGCCCTTCTTGTCCCTGGCCTTCAGCGCGGCGCCGAGGATGTCGCCGAGCGAAGCACCGGAGTCGGCCGAGCCGAACTGCGCGATCGCCTCCTTCTCGTCGTGGATCTCCAGCGCCTTGATCGACACGGTGATCTTGCGGGTGCGCTTGTCGAACTGCGTCACGCGGGCGTCGACCTTTTCGCCCACGGCGAAGCGGTCGGGGCGCTGGTCGTTGCGATCGCGGGCGAGCTCGTTGCGCTTGATGAAGGCAACGATATCCGAGTTCGCGATCCGGACGTCGATGCCGTCGTTCTTGACGTCGACGACCTCGCAGGTGACCACGCTGTTGCGGCGGAACTCGCCCGGCGGGGTCGGCTCCTCGCTGACGGCAGCCGCTGCGGGCACCACCGCATCGGTGCCGAGTTGCTTGATGCCGAGCGAGATGCGCTCCTTCTCGGTGTCGACGTCGAGCACGCGGGCGCGCACCACGTCGCCCTTCTTGTAGTCCTCGATGGCGATTTCGCCCGGACGGTTCCAGTCGATGTCGCTGAGGTGGACCATGCCGTCGACATCGCCCTCCAGCCCGACGAACAGGCCGAACTCGGTCTTGTTCTTGACCTCGCCCTCCACGTCGCTGCCGACCGGGAACTTGTCGGCGAAGAGCTGCCACGGGTTCGACAGGGTCTGCTTGAGGCCGAGCGAGATGCGGCGCTTGGCCGAATCCACTTCGAGCACCTGCACGTCGACCTCCTGCGAGGTGGCGACGATCTTGCCGGGATGGACGTTCTTCTTGGTCCACGACATTTCGCTGACGTGGATCAGGCCCTCGATGCCCGGCTCCAACTCGACGAAGGCGCCGTAGTCGGTGATGTTGGTGACGCGGCCGACGAAGCGGGCGTTGATCGGGTACTTGGCCTCGATGCTCTGCCAGGGATCATCCAGCAGCTGCTTCATGCCGAGCGAGATGCGGTGCGTCTCATGGTTGATCTTGATGATCTTGACGCGCACCGTCTGACCGATGTTGAGCACTTCGGTCGGATGGTTGACGCGGCGCCACGCGATATCGGTGACGTGCAGGAGCCCGTCGATGCCGCCGAGATCAACGAAGGCGCCGTAGTCGGTGATGTTCTTCACCGTGCCGTCGATGACCTGACCTTCTTCAAGATTGGCGACGATCTCGTGACGCTGCTCGGCGCGCGACTCTTCGAGCACGGTGCGGCGCGACACCACGATGTTGCCGCGGCGGCGATCCATCTTGAGGATCTGGAAGGGCTGCGGCACGTTCATCAGGGGCGTGACGTCGCGGATCGGCCG
>CALMGA010000355.1 GCA_937863205.1 uncultured Beijerinckiaceae bacterium
CGCGGTTGATGATCTTGAAGTAGCCGCCGCCGGCGAGCTTCTTGAACTTCACCAGGGCGAAGTCGGGCTCGATGCCGGTGGTGTCGCAGTCCATCACCAGACCGATGGTGCCGGTGGGCGCCACAACGCTCACCTGAGCGTTGCGGTATCCGTGCTGCTCGCCCAGCGCCAGCGCCTTGTCCCAGGCTGCGCGGGCGTGCTCGCCCAGGCGGGCGTCGCGCAGCATCGCGGCGTCGAGCGGCACGGGGGCGACCGAGAGCGCCTCGTAGCCGGTCGCCTCGCCGTGGGCGGCGTGGCGATGGTTGCGCACCACCCGCAGCATCGCCTCGCGGTTGGCGGCGTAGTGGGCGAAGGGCCCGAGTTCGCGCGCCATCTCCGCCGAGGTGGCGTAGCACACGCCGGTCATGATCGCCGACAAAGCGGCGCAGATGGCGCGGCCCTCGTCCGAATCGTAGGCGATCCCCGACGACATGAGGTATCCGCCGATGTTGGCGAAGCCGAGCCCCAAGGTGCGGTACTCGTAGGACAGCTGGGCGATCTCGCGGCTGGGAAACTGCGCCATCAGCACCGAGGTTTCCAGCACCACCGTCCACAGCCGGACCGCGTGCTCGTAGGCGGCGAGGTCAAAGCTCTTGTCGGGGCCGCGGAACTGCAAGAGGTTCAGCGAGGCGAGGTTGCACGCCGTGTCGTCGAGGAACATGTATTCCGAGCACGGATTGCTCGCCACGATCTCGCCGCCAGCCGGACAGGTGTGCCACTCGTTGATGGTGGTGTGATACTGCAGGCCGGGATCGGCCGAGTGCCAGGCGGCATGGCCGATGCGGTCCCAAAGATCGCGCGCCTTCAGGATCTTATGCGGCTTTCCTGAGATCCGCTTGCGCAGCGTCCAATCGCCATCCTCTTCGACCGCGCGCAGAAAGGCGTCGGTGATCCGCACGGAATTGTTGGAGTTTTGCCCGGCGACGGTGAGGTAGGCTTCGGAGTCCCAATCCAGCGCGTAGGTGTCGAGGCTGACGTCCTTGAAGCCCTGCTTCGCGTACTGGATGATCTTCTTGATCGACTGGTCTGGCACGAAGGCGCGCCGCGCCAGCTTGATTTCCTTCTTCAGCGCCGGGTTCTTGTCGGGATTGAAGCAGTCGTCGCCATCGCCCTCGCAGTTCACGCAGGCCTTGAGAACGGCACGCAAGTGCTTGGCGAGGGACCTGGATCCGGCGACGAGGGCGGCGACCTTGTCTTCCTCCTTCACCTTCCAGTCGATGTAGGCCTCGATGTCGGGATGGTCGGCGTCGACCACCACCATCTTGGCGGCGCGGCGCGTGGTGCCGCCCGACTTGATGGCGCCGGCGGCGCGGTCGCCGATCTTCAGGAACGACATCAGCCCCGACGACTTGCCGCCACCCGACAGGCGCTCGTTCTCGCCGCGCAGCTTGGAGAAGTTCGAGCCGGTGCCCGAACCGTATTTGAACAGCCGGGCTTCGCGCACCCAAAGGTCCATGATGCCGCCCTCGTTGACGAGGTCGTCCTGCACGCCCTGGATGAAGCAGGCGTGCGGCTGCGGATGCTCGTACGCCGAGGCGGAGGCGACGAGTTCGCCGGTGCGGTAGTCGACGTAGTGGTGACCCTGGCTCGGGCCGTCGATGCCGTAGGCCCAGTGCAGGCCGGTGTTGAACCACTGCGGAGAGTTCGGCGCCGCCATCTGCCTCGCCAGCATGTAGCGCAATTCGTCGGCGAAGGCCTGGGCGTCATGCTCGGTGTCGAAGGTGCCGCCTTTCCAGCCCCAATAGGTCCAGGTCAGGGCCATCCGGTCGAAGACCTGCTTCGAGCTGAGTTCCGGTCCCGTGCGCTCGGCTTCCGGCAGGGCGGCCAACGCCGCTTCGTCCGGCATGCTGCGCCACAGGAACGAGGGCACGTCGTTTTCCTCGACGCGCTTGAGCCGCGCGGGCACGCCGGCCTTGCGGAAATACTTCTGCGCGATGATGTCGGCCGCGACCTGGCTCCACGCGGCGGGGATCTCGATGCCGTCCAGCGAGAACACCACCGAGCCATCGGGATTACGGATCTCGCTCTTCGCGGCGCGGAACTCGATGGTCGCGTAGGGCGACTGGCCGGCGGTCGTGAAGCGGCGATCAATGCGCATGGACAATCCTAACTCGGAGTCTAACGACGAGCTCGTGCAGACTGCTCAGCTTATACAACAGTCGTACATCGGTCGCGCGCGCCAAGCCGCACGATGTCGAAGTCAAGCTGCTCAACGTCCGAAGAGGGTTAATCTGAACAGTTGCTTCGCCGCAGACCCGCGCCGGGCCTTTACGGTCGCACTAGACTCTCTACCGAGTCGAATCACCGGGCCTGATTCAATGTGGATAACTTTTCGGAAACGGCAAGGCAATTCGTTCTGTTTCTGTTCGCTCCAGCACTGCCGGATAAGAACGTAGCTGACCTGCCCGCGAATAAGTCCTTCCCCGTGATGCCCGCCTACCCGCACCTTCTGCGGCCAAGGAAGAGCGGCGACGCTGCCGTCGTCAAGGTGCTCCGAGCGGCCTATCAAGTCGAGGGCGCAGAGATCGATGCGATTACGCTGCGCCGCGGGGTTCAAATCGCCGTTCGCAGGCGTACCTCACCCCGTACCGACGACGATTGAGCTGGCGACGCGACGACATGCACGGGCACCGGCCAATGGCCCGGCCAACTTGTGAGAACAAAGCTCAGCGCGCCGCGCGCTGCGGTGCCGGGGCGATGCGGTAGATCACCCCGTTGCCGTCCTCGCTCACCAGCAGCGCGCCATCTCCGGCCACGGCCACGCCGACCGGGCGTCCGGTGACGT
The DNA here is from genome assembly GCA_937863205.1 of uncultured Beijerinckiaceae bacterium. The sequence continues at coordinate 2,825 of CALMGA010000355.1, forward strand.
CGCGGTCGGAGACGACGAAGCCGGTCATGAAGTCCTGGTAGCCGCCGACGGCCGCGCCGTCCTTCATCTTCACGCGGATGAGCTTGTAGCCGGTGCGGGTCGAGCGGTTCCAGGATCCGTGCAAGGTGACGAAGGCGTCGCCGGCATACTCGGCCGGGAAAGCGGCCGGCGCCCCTGCCCCGGCCTCGTAGAAGGCGATGCCCAGCGCGGCGGAATGGGCCTGCAGCAGCACGTCGGGCACGGTGGCCTTGCCGGCGAGGTCGGGCCGGGCGCCGCGCAGGCGGGGATCCTCGTGGTCGCCGAGATAATACCAAGGCCAGCCGTAGAAGGCGCCGGCGCGCACGCGGGTGACGTAGTCCGGCACCAGATCGTCGCCGAGACCGTCGCGCTCGTTGGTCGCGCACCACACGTCGGACGTCGCCGGCTGCACGGCGAGGCCGACGCAGTTGCGCAAACCGGAGGCGAAGACGGCCCGCCCGCCCCCTTCGGGATCGAAGGACAGCACGTCGGCACGGTCCTGCTCGTCACCCCAGGCGGCGCCAAGCGCGTGGGAAGCGGCCCACGCCTTCAGCGCCGCTCCGCGCAGGCGCGGCATGCCTTCCGCCACGTTGGACCCGGACCCGACCGACAGCAGCATGCGGCGTCCGTCGGGGGTGAACCGGATGTCGCGGGTCGAGTGCCCGCCGCCGGACTGGGTGATGGCGGCGATCACGGTGCGCGGCAGGCCGTGGGCCGCCGTGTCGCCGTTGCGGTAGGGAAAGCGCACCACCGAATTGGTGTTGGCGATGTAGATCCAGCGCGGGTCGGGACCGGGCGGATAGAAGGCG
>CALMGA010000356.1 GCA_937863205.1 uncultured Beijerinckiaceae bacterium
ATCGCCGAGGTGAACCGGATGCGCTCCGCGCCCGCGCCAGCCCCGCGGCTGGAGCGGTTGGAGGACGTGGTCGCCCTGGCCGCGCACAAGCGCGACATTTCGCTGAAAACGGCGCTGGAGCGCGACGTCCACCTCGTGCGCTTCGACGAGGGGTCGATCGAGTTCTCGCTGGCGCCGGACGCTTCGCCGGCCCGGCCGCAGCTGTTGATGCGCAAGCTCGGGGAATGGACCGGCAACCGCTGGGTCGTCGCCCTGTCGCGCGACCCCGGCGCGCCGAGCCTGCGGGAGCAGGCCGAGAAGCGCGCCCGCGAGCAGCGCCAGGGGATCGAGGCCGACCCGCTGGTGCGCGCCGTGCTCGACGCCTTTCCCGGCGCGGTGCTGGGCGAGGTGCGCCGGCCCAACCTGTCGGTCGAGCCGCTGCCCGGCGCGACGATGGCCGCCGAGCCGGTCGAGGACGGCGGCGAGGACGTCGCCTTCGAGGACATGATCTGGCGCGAGGATGAGCTGTAGCGGCTCGCCCCAAAGCTCACCCCTTGTCCGCCGCCGCCGGATCGTGTCCGTTCGCACCATGGAATCCTGATGCAGGTTGGCATCGACATCTCGCGGGAGCACGCCTTGAAGGATCTGATGGGCATCATGAAGCAGGCGCAGGCGATGCAGGCCAAGATGGCCGACGCCCAGGCGCAGCTCGAACATCTCGAAGTGCAGGGCCAGTCCGGCGGCGGCCTCGTCACGCTCACCATGACGGCGAAGGGCGTGATGAAAAGCCTGACGCTCGACAGCAGCCTGCTGCGCGCCGACGAGAAGGAGATCCTGGAGGATCTCATCGTCACCGCCCACGAGGACGCCCGGCGCAAGGCCGAGCGCCTGGCCGAGGAGAAGATGCGCGACGTCACCGCCGGCCTGCCGCTGCCGCCGGGGATGAAGCTGCCGTTCTGATGAAGCTCTGCCGCAAACATCCGTCCCTGCACGCAGCGAAGGATGTTTTCTCCCGTGGCTGAGCGCGTCGCCGGGCCGGAGATCGAGCGCCTCATCCAGCTCCTCGCCCGTTTGCCGGGGCTGGGGCCGCGCTCGGCGCGCCGGGCCGCGCTGCATCTCATCCGCAAGCGCGAGGAACTGCTCAGCCCCCTCGCCGACGCGATGGCCATCGCCCGCAGCAACATCTGCACCTGCGCGCGCTGCGGCAACGTCGACACGCTCGATCCCTGCACGGTGTGCCGCGATCCCCGCCGCGATCCGTACCTGCTGGTGGTCGTGGAAACGGTGGCCGACCTGTGGGCGCTGGAGCGGGCGGCGGCGGTGCGCGCCCGCTACCACGTCCTCGGCGGCACGCTGTCACCGCTCGACGGGGTCGGGCCCGACGACCTCAACCTCGCGACCCTCGCCGGCCGGGTGGCCGCCGACGGCATCACCGAGGTGATCCTGGCGGTCAACGCCACCGTGGACGGGCAGACCACCGCCCATTACGTCACCGACCTGCTGCGCCCCCTCAGCGTGAAAACGACCCGCCTCGCCCACGGCGTGCCGGTCGGCGGCGAGCTCGACTACCTCGACGAGGGCACGCTGGCGGCGGCCCTGCGCGCCCGTACGGATTTCTGATGGAGACGCCCGCCCAGCCCGTCCGCGTGCTGGAGCTCAGCCGGCGCGGGCTGACGGCCGTGCCCGACGCCGTGTTCGACCACGCCGACACGCTGGAGGTGCTGGACCTCGCCGGCAATTCGCTGACAACCCTGCCCGCGAGCCTGAGCCGGCTGACCCGGCTGCGCGCCGTGTTCGTGTCCAACAACCCGATGGTGCGGCTGCCGCCGGTGCTCGGCGCGTGCCCGGTGCTGACCCAGATCGGCGCCCGCGGCTGCGGCCTGCGCGACCTGCCGGCCGCCTCGCTGCCGTCCGGGCTGCGCTGGCTGACCCTTACCGACAACCAGCTCGACACCCTGCCGGACGAGCTTGGCCGACGCCCCGCCCTGCAGAAGCTGATGCTCGCCGGCAATCGGCTGAGCACCCTGCCCGACACGCTGGCGGGGGCGGCAAACCTCGAACTGCTGCGCTTGTCCGCCAACCGCTTCGAGCGGTTGCCGCCCTGGCTGGCCGGCCTGCCCCGGCTGGCGTGGCTGGCCTTCGCCGGCAACCCCTTCGAGGAGCCGCGCCCGGCTGCGCCCCCACGCGCCGTCCCCTGGGACGAGCTGCGGCCGGGCGCGCTGCTCGGCGAGGGCGCGTCGGGGCGGACCTACGGCGCCGCGTGGCAGCGTCCGGGCGGCAGCACAACCGTTGCCGTGAAGCTGTTCAAGGACGCGATGACCAGCGACGGCCTGCCGGAGCACGAAATGGCCGCCTGTCTCGCCGCCGGCCCGCACCCCAACCTGATCGCCGGGCTGGGCATGGTCACCGGCCATCCCGAGGCCACGCCCGGCCTGCTGATGCCGCTGATCCCGGCGCACTGGCGCGTGCTGGCCGGGCCGCCCAGCCGCGCGAGCTGCAGCCGCGACATCTACGACCCGGCCCTCCGCCTGGCTCGCGATGTGGCGCTGGCGATCGCCCGCGCTATCGGCTCGGCCGCGGCCCACCTCCACGACTGCCGGCTGCTGCACGGCGACCTTTACGCCCACAACACGCTGTGGGACGGCGCGGCGGGCGCCGCCGTGCTCACCGACTTCGGCGCCGCTTCCTTTCTGCCGGCCGCCGATGCGGACGTGTTCGCCAGTCTCGACGTGCTGGCCTGGGGCATTCTGCTGGGCGAACTGCTGGATCTCTGCCGGGACGAGCCGCCATCGGTCCCCCGCGCGCTGCAGGCCGCCTGCTGCCATCCCGACCCGACGGCGCGGCCGACCTTGCGCGAAGCGCTGGACAGCCTCGCGGCGTAGGAACAGGAGCAGGGCATGAACACCTCGCCGGAGTCCCGCACGGCTGCGGCCGTGCTCGTCAATGGGCTGGTGGCGCAGGGCGTGGCGCACTGCTTCTGCGTGCCCGGCGAAAGCTACCTCGCCGTGCTCGACGCCCTGCACGACAGCCCGATCGCGCTCACCGTCTGCCGGCAGGAGGGCGGGGCGGCGATCATGGCCGAGGCGGTCGGCCGGGCGACCGGGCGTCCCGGCATCTGCTTCGTCACGCGCGGCCCCGGCGCCACCAACGCCAGCGCCGGCCTGCACGTCGCCCGCCAGGGCTCGACGCCGATGATCCTGTTCGTCGGTCAGGTCGAGCGGGGCGACCGCGGGCGCGAAGCCTTCCAGGAGCTGGACACCCGCGCGATGTTCGGCTCGGTGGCGAAATGGGTCGACGAGATCGACGACGCCCGCCGCCTTCCCGAAATGCTGGCGCGGGCCTTTGCCGTCGCGATGAACGGGCGGCCGGGGCCGGTGGTGCTGGCGCTGCCGCAGGACATGCTGGTGGACCGCGTGGCCGTGGGCGACGCTCAGTTGCGAAGGGTTGAGCCGGCCGAGGCGGCGCCGACGCCCGCCGACATGGCTTGCCTGCGGGCGATGCTGGCGACGGCGCGCACGCCCGTACTCCTCCTCGGCGGCAGCCGCTGGACGCCGGCGAGCTGCGCCGCGGTTCAACGCTTCGCCGCGAGCTGGGCCCTGCCGGTGGTGACGAGCTTCCGCCGGATGACCCTGTTCGATCCAACCAACCCCTGCTACGCCGGGGAACTCGGCATCGGACCCGATCCCAAGCTGCTCGCCCGGCTGCGCGCGGCCGACCTCGTCCTCGTCGTCGGGGGCCGCCTCGGCGACGTGCCGAGCCAGGGCTACACCCTGTTCGACGTGCCCCGACCGGCCTGCCGTCTCGTCCACATCCATCCCGACCCCGCCGAACTCGGCCGCGTCTACGCCGCCGACCTCGCCATTCCCGCCACGCCGGCCGGCCTCGCCGGCTCGCTCGACGCGCTCGACGTGCCGCCAACCGTCCCACCCTGGGCCGCCGCCACCCGCTCCGCCCACGCCGACTACCTAGCGTGGTCGGAGGTGGCGACCGCGCAGCCCGGCCGGGTCAACCTGGGCGCCGTGATGGTGTGGCTGCGCGAGAAGCTCGACGGCGACGCCATCCTGACCAACGGCGCCGGCAACTTCGCCGCCTGGGTCGGCCGCTTCTTCCGGCCGCGCCGCCGGCCGGGCGATGGCGCCGGGCACCTCGCCTCGCTGTCGGGGTCGATGGGCTACGGCGTGCCGGCGGCGGTGGCGATGGCGCGCCTTTACCGCCAAGCCACGGTGGTCTGCCTGTCGGGCGATGGCGACATGCTGATGAACGGCCAGGAGTTCGCCACAGCGGTGCAATACGGTCTGCCGATCGTGGTGATCGTCTGCGACAACGGCATGTACGGCACGATCCGCATGCACCAGGAGCGCGAATATCCCGGCCGCGTCTGCGCGACGGCCCTGCGCAACCCCGATTTCGCCGCCTACGCCCGTGCCTTCGGCGGTTTCGGCATCGCGGTGGAAGCGACGGCCGACTTTCCCGCGGCCTTCGCCGCCGCGCGGGCGAGCGGCCTGCCGGCGATCGTGCACCTCAGGATCGATCCCGAGGCGATCCTGCCGGGCGCGACGCTGACCCAGGTGCGGGAGGCGTCGCGGCATCGGCGCCGCTGAGTCCTCACAACCGCAGGGTGCCGGCCGCCAGCCGCCGGCGAAGCTCGTCATCGAGCGGCAGGTAGCCCAGGCCACCATCCATCAGCACCTCGGAGCCGGCTGCCGCCTCGTAGCCTTGCGCGCGCAGTTCGGCCTTCTGCTGGCGGAACGTGCCGGTGAGGTCGAGGTCGGCGACGAGGCGCAGGAAGAGCGGCCGGGCGTAGGCCGGCAGCTCCGCCGCGAGGTGGGCATGCAGGGTGCCGGGATCGAAGCCCGCCCCCGCGACCAGCGCGGCCATGCCCGCGCGGCCCTCGGCGCCCGGCACGGCCACGCCGTAGACGCAGGCCGCCGCCACGCCCGGCGCCGCCGCCACGACGTCGGCCACCTCCGTCGTCGCCACGTTCTCGCCGCGCCAGCGGAAGGTGTCGCCGATGCGGTCGACGAAGACGTAGAACCCCTGCGCATCGCGGCGCAGGAGGTCGCCGGTGCGGAACCACGCGTCGCCAGCCGCGAACACGTCGCGCAGCACCTTGGCCTCCGTGTCGTCAACCGACGTGTACCCTTCGAAGCGCGTCCCCAGCCCGTCGCCGCCGAGCCGGCCGATCGCCTCGCCGGGCTCGTCGGGAGCGCAGCGCAGGCAGAAGCCGTCGGCGCCGCGTGCCGGCTGTTCGCTTGCCGGATCGAAGCGCACCAGGGCCACCGGCGAGCGGTGGGCGAGGAAGCCCGGCACGCGTCCCAGGCTGCCCGGACGCCCTTCGAGGTTGAACAAGGAGAAGCTGCCCTCGGTGGCGGCGTAGAACTCGATCACGCGGGGGATGGCGAAGCGGGCGGCGAAGGTGCGCCACACGCCCTCGCGCAGGCCGTTGCCGCAGGCGAGCCGCAGCCGATGCGCCCGTTCCAGCGGCTGCGGCGGCGCGGCGTTGAGGAAGCGGGGGAGTTCGCCGATGTATTGGAAGATCGTGGCCCGGCTCCCAACGACGTCCGGCCAGAAGCGACGGGCGGAGAAGCGTTCGCGCACGATCACCGCGCCGCCGGCGGCCAGCATGGCGCCGACCGCCACCACCCCGCCGACCGAATGGTACATCGGCAGGCAGTTATAAAGCCGATCCGCGGGCGTCGCAGCGGTGAGGCCGGCGAACCATTCGCTCCACATCGCGATGCGGTAATGGCTGACGAACGCCGCCTTGGACAGGCCGGTCGTGCCGGAGGTGAACAGCAGCAGCGCGGGGTCGCGCCCGACCGGCGCGGGATGGTTGCCCTCGGTCAAAGGTCCGCAGCCGGCGAGCGCGGCCTCGAAGCTTGCTGGCTGCGAGCCGCCGCGGATCCACACCCGCAGGCCGCCTGCCGGCCCGGAGACCGAATCGCCGATCCGCTCGGCGAAGGCGGCGTCGGCGATGAGGTGGCCGGCGCCCGCCACGGCGAGGCTGTGGCGCAGGCCGATGCCAACCAGGCCGGTGTTGATCAGCGCGGTGATGATGCCGAGCCGCCCCAGCCCGATCCAGATCGCGGGGACGTCCGGCGCGTTGGCCGCCATCAGAGCGACGCGGTCGCCGGCCCGCAGCCCCTGCGCCAGCGCCCATCCCGCGCAGCGGCGCGACAGCGCGGCGAGTTCGCCGTAGCTGAGGGCGTCCGCCTCGCCGATCAGGGCGGGCGCGCGCGGGTCCGTCGCCGCCCGCTCGTCGACGATCGCGGCGAGCGTGCGCGAACCCGATGGCGCGAGGCCGGCGGTGCGGGTAAGCGCGCGCAACCAGTCGGCCGTGGCGGCACGCGCCGCCGACGCGTCGGACTCCGACATGATGCCGCCTCAAACCTCCAACCGTAGCCGATAATCGCTTGATTCCACGGTCGCACCGCCACGCCGGCGTCGCGCCTGCGCCACCATTAACTCTTTAAACGTCGCTTAACCTAACCGGGTGCCAATGGAGCGCCGCGTCCCCGGTGCAACAGTGCGGGCGCGAAGCGTGCGGTGTGAAAGCGAGACGGATGACCTACGCGGCTTTCTCTTCCCAGGACCTCGCCTCGCTCCAGGACGTCGGCCTTTGTCACGACACCCTGCCCTTCGACCTGGTCCCGTCCTCGCCCAAGCCCATCCCGCAGGCCGTCCTGTGCGCCGCCGCGCTGACCCTGAGCGCGTCCGTCGGCCTGATGCTGCTCTACGGCTCGCCCTTCTCCCCATCGCCGGTTGCCCCGCCCTCGCGCGCCGAACTGCTGGCGACCGCCGCTCCGTCCGTCGCGCGAACAACCCCGCCGGCGGCGATGGCGCCGCTTCGGCCGCATGCCTCGCTGTTCGATCCGACGCCGACGGCGAGTGCGCCGGTCAGCTTCGCCCGCAGCGCCCCGTTGAAGCCGGGTGCCGATCCCGCGCAGCTGCATCTGGCCGATGCGGTGAACCCGGCCCCGATCGTCGCGCCCGAGCCGCAGGTCGCCGTTCTTCAGGACACGGACCTGGACACGGTCGAGGCGCCTGCCGGAGCCTCGACCGAGACGGCGATCCTGCCGCCGCTGCCGGTCGTGCCCGGCCTGTCGGGCGAGATCCCGCTGCCGGCGCCGCGTCCCGCGTTTCGTCCCCCGTCGGCCCGGGTGCCGGCCGCCCGGCTGGCCGAGCAGATCCCCGCATCGGCCGAGCCGAGCGAGCAGCCTTCGTTCTTCGAGAAGGTGTTCGGCGGGCTCAAGCCGTCGGGAACCGCGCTGGCCTATGCCACGCCCGAGGACGGCGGCGGCCTCGGAGGTGCCATCGGAGGTGCCATCGGAGGTTCATTGGCCAGCCGCATGGCGCCCGATCGGCTGACCGCCGTCTACGACATCGCCGCCCACACCGTCACCCTGCCCGACGGCACGCGGATGGAAGCCCATTCCGGCCTCGGCCTCTCGCGCGACGACCCTCGCAGCGTCACCGAGCGCATGCGCGGCGCCACCCCGCCCAACCTCTACGAGCTGACGCCGCGCGAGGCGATCTTCCACGGCGTGCGCGCGCTGCGCCTCACCCCGACGGGAGGCACAACCTTCGGGCGCGCCGGCCTGCTCGCCCACACCTACATGCTCGGGCCGCACGGCGACTCCAACGGCTGCGTCGTGTTCAAGAACTACAAGGCGTTCCTGGACGCCTACGAGAGCGGTCGCGTCCGCCGCCTCGCCGTGGTCGCGCGGGCGGGCTAAGCAGGTTTCGCAAAAGTGCTCCGCGGTTTTGCGATCAAAACCTGCGACCTACCAAAGAGCTAAGCTGATGAAGCGTTGGCCTGCCAACGCGAACCTGCTTAGGGCATCGGACCCGAATCGGATCCGGCCCGATGCTCTCGATGGACGCGCACTCGGAGGTTCATCGGGCGCTGCTGACGAACGGAATGTACCGGTAAAGCCAGGTCTCGGTCAGCGGCTTGCCGCGAAACGCGAGAAACGCGCGCATCTCGATGACCTCGTTCCCCTGCGGATCGAGGTCGAACTGCGTGCGCCACAGGTCCCGGGTCCCATCGGGCGAAGGCTCGACGAGTACGTTGGAAAAAGCCCCGCGCGAGGCCGAAAGCACCGCCTGCGGAACCTCGTCCCCGTTGAGGGCGGTCAGGGCGGGTCCGCGGAACTCCACCAGGAACTTACGCAGCGCGGCTGAGCGGATCGCGCCCTGCACGGCTCCCATGCCGAGCCGCGTCCCCACGCAGTGGGCGAGGTCGCCGGGGAAAGGGTCGAGGTCGCGCCAGTACAGCCGGTAATCGTAGGCGAGGGTCTGGCCGGCGGCATTGGGCTCGGCCGGCACCCACATGGCGATGATGTTGTCATAGATCTCGTTGTCGGTCGGGATCTCGACGAGCTGCACCGAGCCCCTGCCCCAGTCGCCCAGCGGCTCCACCCAGGCGCAGGGGCGCTTCTCGTAGAACACCGCGTCGAGGTAGTGATCGTAGTTCCTGTCGCGCTGCATCAGCCCGAAGCCGCGCGGGGCTTGATCGAGGAAGGCGGAGGTTTGCAGCGTCGGCGGATTGATCAGGGGTCGCCAAAGGCGCTCACCCCTGCCGGTCCAGATCGACAGCCCGTCTGAATCATGGAGCGCCGGCCGCCAGTCGGCGGCGGTCGGCTTGGCGGTTTGGGAATACCAGTACATCGAGGTCAGCGGCGCGATCCCCAGCCGCTCGACCGGCTTGCGCAGGTGCAGCTCGCAGGACACCTCCATGGTGGTCGCCCGCACCGTGGTCGCCCAGTTGCGGTGGATCGCGAAGCGGTAGGCGCCGGCGACGCTGGGTCCGTCGAGCAGGGCGTACACCTCGACCGGGTCGGTTTCGGCCTTGCCCTCCGCGATCCAGAAGTGGGTGAAGTCGGGGAACTCCTCGGGATCGGCGGCACCGGTGTTCTGCGCCAGGCCGCGCGCCGACAGGCCGAACTGGTCGCCCTCGCCGACCGCGCGGAAATACGAGCCGCCGATGAAGCTCGCCCAATCCTGGTGCTCGCGCAGGTCGGGCTTCTGGTCGCTCTTGCGGATCTGCAATCCGGCGAAGGGCGAGGGTTCGTCCGACAGCTGCGCCATCGAGTTGTCGGGGGGATAGATGAAGTCGTCGGGGGTGTGGAGGACTTCGCGCGCCGTGCCCTCCGCCAGGGCGTACATGCGGACGGACTTGGGCGCCAGCTGCCCCACGGGGAAGAAGTAGATGGGAAAGATGCCATCGCCGTAGAGAGAACGATCGGGGTTATAGCGGATGTCTCCCATGACATCGTAGTCCATTCCGTCGACGAGGTCGGGGTTGGGACGCGGCGGCGCAACATAGGGCTTGCCCGCCATCGACGCCGCGCGCGCCTTGAGGCGGTCGAAGCTGAACGGTTCGCCGGGGCCCAGCGCCGGGCCGCGTGGGGCGGGAACCGCCGCCGCCGACGTTCGGAGCAGAGGCCAACATTGCGAGGCTGCGGCAAGCTTCAGGAGGTTCCGGCGCGACAGGATCACTTCAGCCACATTCCCTTGGGGCCGGCGCATCCCGCCTGCCTCGACCCGCGCCCCGCCGAAGCGGCATGTCCAGCGAGGCGGGGCCGCGCCGGCTCGCGCCCGTGCCTCGGCCACATCGAGCACATCCGCTGCCCGCATGCGGGCAGCGGGCGAGGGAATAGTTGGCGATGAATGAACCAGAGATGAGCCTTCTGGTGCTGGGCGGCGCCCGATCGGGAAAGAGCGGCTATGCCCAGCGCCTCGCCGAGGCGAGCGGGCGGGAGCCGGTGTTCATCGCCACCGCGCAGGCCTTCGACGCGGAGATGGGCGAGCGCATCCGCCTTCATGTCGCGGCGCGCGACCGGCGCTGGCGCACGGTGGAGGCGCCCTACGACCTCGTCCCGGCGCTCGGCGAGGCGGCGGCGCCCGGCCGCATCGTGCTCGTCGACTGCCTCACCCTGTGGCTCAGCAACCTGATCCTGCGCGGCGACGAGGCGGAGGCGGCCGGCGCCGAACTGGCCGGGCTGGCGACCGGCCTTGCTGGACCGGCGATCTTCGTCAGCAACGAGGTCGGCGCCGGGGTCGTGCCCGATCATCCCCTGGGCCGAAGCTTCCGCGACGCGCAGGGACGGCTCAACCAGCGTCTCGCCGCCGCCTGTCGCGCCGTTGTGCTGGTGACGGCCGGCCTGCCGCTGCAGCTCAAGCCGCGAACGGAGCCGGTGCTTCGCTTCTGAAGGGCGCGCTCAACCGGGGAAAGCGTTGCGGATCATTGCGAACTGCGCTTCGAGCGGATGCGCGTACGCCGCCGGCTGCGGCGCCAGCTCGCTGATCGCAGCATCGAGGCGCTGCACGCGCTCCTGCAAGCGCAGGGATTTGCCGATCAGCTCGATCAGGGTGTCGGGCAGGCCGGAATGGGCGGGGACGGCGGACGCCGCATGCCAGGCGTTGCGGCTGCGCCCCTTGTCGCTGGCGGCGTCGGCCTGGGTCATTTCCCCCTCGTTGACGGCGCGCTGCAACAGCAGCCACGAGGCGATCTGCATCAGCCGGGTGGTCAGCCGCATGCTTTCCGAGGCATAAGCCAGCGCCGCCATGCGCGGCAGCGCGCGGGCCTCCTCGCGGCCGAGGCTGTCGAGGTATGCGGCGGTTTCCTCGACGAGGGTCATTCCGTCGTGAAAGAGCGCGTTGAACGTGGCCGACGCGGCAAGCTTGTCGCCGAAGGAGATCGAATTGCCGGATAAAAGACGGTTGCTAATCATGGCACCCTGTACGCGAACGCCGGAACGGATCGACAGAACGGCTTGGCGGCCGCCAATCTAGCGCCGTCACGCCGTGCGCGCCCGTTTAACCCACTGGAAAGGTAAACGCGCGAAACGAGCCTAAGCCTTTCGCGGTCAAGGTCAAAGAGGTGCGATCGCCGCGTGCCGCCGCCTTCCCCCACTTTTCAGCCGACAAACCCTTCCGTGCAATACAAATCCTTCCGCACGATACGAAGTGCCAAGTCTTCCAGGGCATCGGACCGGAAAGTGCGCGGCGGTTTTCGGGTCAAACCCGACGCGGAACAGCAAGTCGGGACATCGGACCGGATTCGGTCCTGGGTTCGATGCTCTAGCCGCCCGGCCTGCCGAACACCGATGCCGCCGCTTCGGCCGCCGCGAGCTTGGCGGTCCGCGCCGCTTCGATGCGTTCGATCTCGCCGCGCAGCAGCGCGATGCGCTCCGCCAGTTCGTGCACGGACAGGGTATCGAGCGGCTGGCCGACCTCGTGGACGAGCTTGCGCGCCGGGCGCTCCTCCTCGATCACCGACGGGCCTCCCCCGCAGCAACGGCGAGGGCAGTCCGGGCGTCGGCGGCATCTTGCAGCATCTGGCGCATCATCACCTCGACGGAGTCGAACTTCTCTTCGCCGCGCAGCCAGGCGACGAACGACACTTCCATCCACTTGCCGTAAAGGTCGCCGGAGAAGTCGAACAGGAAGGTTTCAAGAAGTGGCGCGCCGTTCTCGTCCACCGTCGGACGGCGGCCCCAGCTGGCGACGCCGTCTCGGGTGACGCCCTCCACGGTGGCGGCGACGGCATAGATGCCGTGCTTCAAGCGGCACGACGGATCGGCCTCGACGTTGGCCGTGGGAAAGCCCAGCGTGCGGCCGAGCCGCTGGCCGGGCCGCACCGTGCCGGCGATGGCGTAGGGATGGCCGAGCAGGCTGGTGGCGCGGGCCACGTCGCCGGCCTCCAGCGCGATGCGGGTCGCCGTGGACGAGGCGACGATGCCGTCGGTGGTGGTCTTGTCGATGATGGCGACGTCGAAGCCGTATCGCCGGCCGGCCTCCCCGAGAAAGGCCGGCGTGCCGCCGCGAAGCTTGCCGAAATGGAAATCGTAGCCGGCGACCACCGCGCCGGCGTGCAGCCGCTCCACCAGGATGTCGCGGACGAAATCTTCGGCCGACAGATTGGCGAGCCAGCCGTCGAAGCTCAGCGCCACCAGCCCGTCCATGCCGAGCCGCTCGATGAGGTGCGCCTTGGTGGCGAGCGGCGTCAGCCGGAAGATGGTGCCCGGTCCGGCGAAGAAGTCGCTGGGGTGCGGCTCGAAGGTGAGCACCGCCGCCGACAGCCCGCGTTCGGCCGCCATCGCCTTGGTGCGCAGCAGCACCGCCTTGTGGCCGCGGTGCAGCCCGTCGAAATTGCCGATGGCGAACACCGCCCCAACCAGCCTCTCGGGCGCGCGAAGGGGATCGACGGCGAGGACGAAGGGCTTGATGGCCGGTGGATCCACGGGAGGGGAAGCGGCCAAACGGGACCGGGCGGGTGGCGGGGGCATGGCGCGATCCGACCGGAAAACGGGGTCGGGCGGACCGGACCCTGCCGCGATGACGGGGCCTCGTCAAGGCGAGGCGCGAATGGCGGCAAGCGTCCGGCGGCGGAAAGGCCGCGCGGGGTTCCACGACGACTTTAAGGAAATCGCAAGCCGTATGCGCCCTTTATAGGGCAACCGGCGCGGCAGGCCGGGGCTCCAGCGCCGAATTGCACGGCGTTCCGGGCCGCCGACCTTGATGTGGAGATGCGTGATGAGCACCGATTTCGCGATGCCCATTCTGGTTGTCGACGACTACCAGACCATGGTGCGCATCATTCGCAACCTGCTCAAACAGATCGGCTTCGAGAACGTGGACGATGCCGCCAACGGCGAGGTCGCGCTGCAGAAGATCAGGGCGAAGCGCTATTCGCTCATCATCTCCGACTGGAACATGGAGCCGATGACCGGCTTCCAGCTGCTGCAGAAGGTGCGCGAGGGCGGCGCTTCCGCCGAGGTGCCCTTCATCATGGTGACGGCCGAGTCGAAGACGGACAACGTGGTCGCCGCCCGCCGCGCCGGCGTCAGCCACTACATCGTGAAGCCGTTCAATGCCGCGACGCTGAAGTCCAAGATCGACGCGGTGTTCGCCGCCGCCGCCGCCTGAAGCCTGCGCCGACCTCGCGCGGCAGCCGCCGGAGCCTGGAAACGGTCGGGTCGATTGGCTTGAAGTCGGGGCTGTCGGGTGGCGGGGGCGCCTCGACAGCATCGCCATTCCCCGTGACCTTGCGCCCGTCGAGGTCGTCGGGAGCCGCCGCGTCGTTCCTGGCCGGAGGGGCGCCGGGGACGGCTTGAGAGAGTGAAACGAGGCGGCGCCGTCGATTGCGCCTTCCAGCACCTGCGGGCGACAAAGCGGCCGGTGCGCAGGCCAGATCAACCCGGCAACGCGGATCGCATCCGCCGCCCATCGCGCAGAACCGTGCCCAAGCAGGTTTCGCAAAAGTGCCCGCGGTTTTGCGATCAAAACCTGCGGCCTATCAAAAAGCTAAGCGGGTGAAGCGTTGGCCTGCCAACGCGAACCTGCTTAGTGGCCGAGGTCGGCCGGCTTGACCGGGGGCGGCACCAAATCCGACACCGCCTCGGGCGCGGCCATCAAGCGCCGCATGTCGGCATCGACCATTTCCGTGATCATCGCGTGCAGGTCGATCTCGGGCTCCCATCCCAGCGCCGCCTTGGCCTTGGCGGGATTGCCGAGCAGCACGTCGACCTCGGCCGGACGGTACAGGGCGGGATCGATGACGAGGTGCTCGTCGAGGTCGAGGTCGAGGTGGGCGAAGGCGATGCGGCACATGTCGCGCACGCTGGTCGTGCGGCCCGTCGCCACGACGTAGTCGTCGGCCTTGTCCTGCTGCAGCATCAACCACATCGCCCGCACGTAATCGGCCGCGTGGCCCCAGTCTCGCTTGGCTTCGATGTTGCCGAGCCGGAGGTCCTTGGCGAGGCCGAGCTTGATCCGGGCGACGCCGTCGGTGACCTTGCGTGTGACGAACTCGCGCCCGCGCAGCGGGCTTTCATGATTGAACAGGATGCCCGAGGAAGCGTGCAGGCCGAAGGACTCGCGGTAGTTCACCGTGATCCAGTGACCGTAGAGCTTGGCCACCGCGTAGGGCGAACGGGGATAGAACGGCGTCAGCTCGGACTGCATCGGCTCCTGGATCAGGCCGTACATTTCCGACGAGGAGGCTTGGTAGAAGCGAGCCTGCGGGCGCATGATCCGCACCGCCTCCAGCATGTTGGTGACGCCGACCGCCGTCACGTTGGCGGTCAGCACCGGCTGCTGCCAGGAGGTCGTGACGAAGGACTGGGCGGCAAGGTTGTAGATCTCGTCGGGCATCTGCTCGCCGATGATCCGGCACAGGCTGGCCAGGTCGAGGAGATCGCCATCGATCAGCTTGACGTCGTCAAGGACGCCGAGCCACCTCAGCCGGTGCTCCGCGACGCCGAAGTGCGACGATCGCCGGATGATGCCGGAAACCTCGTAGCCTTTTTCCAGCAGGAGGCGCGAAAGATACGCCCCGTCCTGCCCGGAGATGCCGGTGATGAGAGCCCGCCGGGTCATGTCGCTTCGACTTTCAGGTCTCGGAGGCCGACGGCGAAGATCGATGTATCGACCGCTGCCCACTATCAGCTGCGAAATTGCCCTTCAAGGTCGAAGGATGCCTGACGTCGGGTCATCTGCGCCCTCGCACGTTGGCCGCCTGTCGCCCGGTTCGCGTCATCGCGTCACGCGCGATCCCGCGCGAGGCTTGCCTCATCGCGTGGGTGGACGTAAGACGAGCGCGTTCTCCAGCGAGAACATCCGCCGTACGGCCTTTCGGCTGGCGGTCACGCCCGGCAGCGCGTCGCGCCCCCGGGTGCTTTTCCCGTTGGAGTCACCGGCGAGCCGGGCAGACAGGACCGCGCATGTTTGAAGGCCTGAGCGAGAAACTGACCGGCATCTTCGATGCCCTGACCCGGCGCGGCTCGCTGACCGCCGAGGACGTCAACACGGCGCTGCGCGAAGTGCGCCGCGCCCTGCTCGAAGCCGACGTGTCGCTCGACGTGGTGAGATCCTTCACCGACAAGGTGCGCGAGCGGGCGGTGGGCGCCGACGTCGTCAAGTCGGTGACGCCCGGCCAGATGGTCATCAAGATCGTCAACGACGTGCTGATCGAGACGCTGGGCGACAGCGCCGACCCGATCTCGCTCGATGCGGCCCCGCCCGTCGCGGTGATGATGGTCGGCCTGCAGGGCGCCGGCAAGACCACCACCACCGCCAAGATCGCCAAGCGCTTGGCCGAGCGCATGAAGAAGCGGGTGCTGATGGCATCCCTCGACGTGAAGCGCCCGGCCGCGCAGGAACAGCTCGCGGTGCTGGGCCGGCAGGTCGGCGTCGACACGCTTCCCATCGTGGCCGGGCAGACGCCGGTGCAGATCGCGCGGCGGGCCGAGCAGGCCGGGCGGCTGGGCGGCTACGACGTGGTGATGCTGGACACCGCCGGGCGCACCCACATCGACGAGGCGTTGATGGCGGAGATGGCCGAGATCAAGTCGGCGTCCCGCCCCCATGAGATCCTGCTCGTCGCCGATGCGCTGACCGGCCAGGACGCGGTCAACCTCGCCAAGAACTTCAACGACCGCGTCGGCATCACCGGCATCGTGCTGACCCGCATCGACGGCGACGGCCGGGGCGGCGCCGCGCTGTCGATGCGCCACGTCACCGGCAAGCCGATCAAGCTGATCGGCACCGGCGAGAAGATGGACGCGCTGGAGGACTTCCATCCCTCGCGCATCGCCAACCGCATCCTGGGGATGGGCGACATCGTCGGCCTCGTCGAGCGGGCGGCGGAAAACATCGACGCCGAAAAGGCGGCGGCCATGGCCAGGAAGATGGCCAAGGGCAGGTTCGACCTCGATGACCTCGCCGACCAGCTCGCCCAGGTCGAGAAGATCGGCGGCATCGGCGGCATCATGGGGATGATGCCCGGCATGGCCAAGATGAAGGACCAACTCGCCGGCAAGCTCGACGACAGGGTGATCAAGCGCCAGCGCGCCATCATCCTGTCGATGACGCCGCGCGAGCGCCGCAACCCCGACCTGCTCAAGGCCAGCCGCAAGAAGCGCATCGCGGCAGGCTCGGGGATGAAGGTCGAGGACGTCAACAAGCTGCTCAAGCAGCACCGCACGATGGCCGACATGATGAAAAGCATGGGCGGCCTCGGGGGCGGGATGGGCAAGATGGCCGGCATGGCCAAGGCGCTGGCCGGGATGGGCGGCGGCGGGATGCCCGGCGGCGCGGTGCCGACGCCCGAGCAGATCGAGGCGATGCACAAGCAGCTCGGCGGCAGGATGCCCAACATGCCGGGCCTGCCCGGCGGTTTGCCCAAGCTCGGCAACAAGGGCGGCCTGCCCGGCCTGGGCGGCGGCTTTCCCTTCGGCAAGAAGCGCTGAGCTTCTTTTTTCCCGATCAACCAACCCCGATCGATTAATCCGAGGAAAACAGTACATGTCCCTGAAGATTCGTTTGGCCCGCGGCGGCGCCAAGAAGCGCCCGTTCTACCGCATCGTCGTCGCCGACGCCCGCATGCCGCGCGACGGCCGCTTCATCGAGCGGCTCGGCACCTTTGATCCGATCAAGGCCAAGGACGCCGCCGACCGTCTCGTGATCGACACGGAAAAGGCGCAAAGCTGGATCGGCAAGGGCGCCCAGCCGACCGACCGCGTCGCCCGCCTGCTGGCCTCGGCCGGCGTCGGCGAGCCGCAGCGCGGCAACAACCCGACCAAGGGCCAGCCCAAGAAGAAGGCGCAGGAGCGGGCCGCCGCGGCCGCCGCCGCCGCCGAAAAG
>CALMGA010000357.1:0-210 GCA_937863205.1 uncultured Beijerinckiaceae bacterium
ATCCGGACGGCATTAAGCGCGTAGAGGAGGGTCAAGGCCGTGACGAACCAGTCGAATGAAACCGGCTCGCCGCGCTCCTTGGACGCCCGCGCGGTTCGGAACGCGTCCCAGAGATCGGACACCTCGCGCGGCTGCTCCGGCTGAGCTAGGATCTCGCCGCCGACACCCATGAGCGAGGTCTCGGATGGAGAACTTGACGATGAAGACCGA
>CALMGA010000357.1:220-5000 GCA_937863205.1 uncultured Beijerinckiaceae bacterium
GACCGGCCTGTCCTCGAAGATGTCGCAGGAATCGAAGAGGTAGGCCAGCAAGGCGTTGGCGGCCACGACGCGCTCGTTGTCGTACGCACCAACGCCGATGACAGCTTGGTGGAGCCTCGCCATGATCGCGCCGGGTCGCAGGCCCTCGGCCTTTAACGACGCGTAGCGGGTCCGGAAGATGGCGCTAATCCTGGGTCCGCGCAGCGCGTCCGAATGCTGGCTCAGGTACGCCTCGACGTGCTTCGCGTTGGCCATTTGGGCCTCGATGGTGTGCCGCCAGTGGTTCGGTAGGTCGTTGAACGCGAGCTTCTCCGCGGGTACCGGCGCCGGGTCCGGACCACCGAAGGTCGGCGCCCTGTCGACCGCAACCATCGTCGCTTCGATCAGCTCCGCCACGACCTCCAGCCGCATGTTCCGGGTGTCCTCGGCCGAGGCGGCAGGTCCGATCAACGCAACGATGTCGCCCTCGGCCATGCCAAGGACGCGCTCCTCGAAGCCCGCCCGTCCCATTACGCTGAAGCTGTGCTGCGGGTACGCCGCCTTCATGCCGGCGATCTTGACGACGGTCACGTCGGTCGGCGTGCCATCCAACATGTTGTGGACGAAGCGCCACCCCTTCATAGCGGCATTCAGGTGCCTGACGGCCTTGCCGTAGTCGTCGTCCATCTTCTTGAGGACGTCGGCGACGGCGGGCGCCGCGTCATCGACCTTGCCGTAACAGGCGAAGACCTCCCCGCTGGAGGTGAGATAGCCGTCGCAGCCCTTGTCGCCGAGGGAGCCGCGCGAGCGGGTGGAAACAAAGTCATCGCCATGGGCACGCGTCATCACGTCGGCGAAGAAGTCCTGAAACGCGACGCCGCTCAGGCGCCGGAGCTTAAGCTCCAGCGCGATCTGCCATGCGTAGAGCTGCTCGATGGTCATCCAGCCCGACATGGCACCCACGCGTCCCGACGATCCATTCAAGGGTGAACCTTCAAAAGCCACAAGTGCTCGACCTCATCCGTCCCCGTCCAATCGACGCGCCGCCGCACCTACGACCGACGAAGCACTCCGTCCCCGTTCCACTTGTGTGGAACGATTCAGGCGTTCGCCGCCGGTCTCCGCCGTAAAAACCTGTCTTGGCTTTGCATTGATATCTGACGCAGCGTGCTGATGCACAGTCAGGTCCATGGAAGGACTGAGCGCGTCCACGCCGACGACGCGGCGACCAGGGGCAATCCGGCCAGCGCGTCGCGCGGCAGCCAATCATCACGGATCGTGCCTAGCCAAAATCGGTTGGCGCTCGTGGCGACCTTCGGGGCTTGCTACCGAACCCCGGCGTCAGCTGCGCGTCGGCGATGATCGCCTGACGTGGGTGAGGCGTCGCTGCCTTGGAGTGAGGATCTCAACCCTGCGAGGATGGGGGCATAGGCACGCGCCATGGCCGCTCCGCCCGGCGTGCTTGCCGATCTCGTGATCATCGCGGACCCTGGACCTTGCGAAGCACAGGCCTTGCTTCAGCGAAGGCAATGCCCGGCGCGCCGGGCATCTCGTCTCCGTGGTCCTACTGGCCCGCGCCGCCGTTGAGCGCCGCGGCCCAGTCGTCAATCTGCCGGCGGCGCTCGACGTCGAACGCTTCGGCGGCGGTCGCCTGCTTGCGCCGCAGCGTATCCAGCGCCGTGATCGGGTCCGCCGCGGCCCTGCTGATGGCCTCGTTGACCTTCGTCGACTGGGCGGCGCCGACAAGCGTCGCAGCGAGTTCCAGCGCCGCAGCCATAGAAATGTGCGACTTGCCGGCGTGGCTGTGGTGCCCGTAGAGTCGCACCGCCAAGTCGACGATCAACTTGGTCCAGTCCGGCTTGGCGTCGCCGTCCGTCTCCGGGCTGAACTTCATCGCGAGCACCTCAAGCAGCAATCGCATTCAATAGTCGGCACAGGAGTCGTCGTCCTGCTGCGCGGCGCCCGAGCCCGCGCCATTCGGCCCCGCGCCGCCGCCGTCCTCGCCGTCCGGCGAGCTCTTGAGCGACGGGTCGGTGGCGTTCCCGTTGTCGTCGCGGTTTCGCCGCGCCTGCTCCGCCTCCCAGGCCGCGCGGAACGCGGCCTCTTTCGCCTTGTTCGTTCGCGTCGTCTTCGCGGACGCGCGCTGCTTGGTGAGCAGGGCCTGGTCGGCGCTGACCACCGCCGCCTGGCGCGCCTTCCAGGCGGCCGAAACGGGGATGCCATCGCTGTGCGACACGCGCAGCGCGTTGTCGATCACCTGCTCCTGGACGAAGGCGGGGCGCCCGCTGGCGGTCAGCCCCGCGACGACCGCGCCGACGCTGGTCAGCATGGTGTCCAGCAGCTTCGGGTGATCGTCCGGGTTGCAGGCCCGGAACAAGTCTCCGAGCCGCATCGTGCCCTGCTCCGCAGTTCGCACCTGCTTGGCATGTGCCTGCGACTGAAAGTACATCGTCAACCTCCTCGGGTGAGACGGCGCAACGAGCAGCGCCGATGTCCCTCAGGGTGACGCCAACACACGAGATTGCAAGAACAGTATCAGCATCCGGAGCGTTGAAATTTTGTACCCGACGGCTTGCCGATCGATAGGACTGTGCATGTGATTCGTGAGCGGCTCGGATGTGTAATCGTTAAGACACACATCCTGCGTCTCTGCTTCTTTGCATGCCGTACCCTCTCACGAACCGGTGCTCTTTTTCTTGCCACGCTGCAGGATCAACGCACCATTGCGCAGGGCCGAAGCCTGCAGCTCGGCATGTTCAGGACGTAATTCGTGTCAAGGAGAAAAGTCAGTACCGCGACTGCGGTGGCCCGCTTAAGCATTTTTCTGCCCGGAAAAATGCGGTGAGCGCGACCGCGCGTGCCCGTGCCAAGCCGGCCGATCCGCATGGCGGACCAGCCGGTGTGGGCAGTCCCGGCCACTTCCACTTCCACCTGCAATGGATCCGTGCCGAACCCGGGCGCGTGGTAAGTTTAAACCTGCACAACTACATCGTGCGGGCAGACCGGGACGCGGCGCGATACCTGTCGCATGACCATGCCGCGCTCACGCCGGCAGGGAAGGTCGCCGCCTACATCACGCGGCATGGCGGTCAGCGCCACGAGAACGAGCTCGGCGCCCACCTGCTCATCACCCGCGGGCTCCCCGTCACCACGGGAGCGCAGCTCGCCCGTCGTCTCGACGCGGCCGAACGCAAGAAGAACCGCGAATATCGGTGCTATGGTGGCAAGTTACCGCGCGTAGCCGTGCATGGCATCGCGTCGTTCACCTACGGCCTCACGGTCGAGCAGGCGACGGAGTGCCTTCACATCTTCGTCCAGGCCTTATCCGATCGCTTGGCGGTGCCGATCGAGGCACAGGTGCATAACAAGAATGGGCGACCGGATCATGCCCATCTGCTGATCGGCACCCGCAAGGTTGATAGGGGCAAGCTTGGCGGAAAGTGCCGCGCCCTGGACGCGGTATCGGAGAAGCACGACGGTCGGGTCGTCGATGTCGGCGAACGCTATGTCGGCGGAACCATCGAATGGATGCGCTCGGGGTGGGCGCAGTTGATGCGTGAAGCGAGCGGCGACGGCAGTATAGACCACCGCGCATACGCCCGTCAGGGTCTCGCCCTCACCCCCGTGACGCACCACAGCCGCGCCGACATCGAGTACGAGCGGCGGCAAGGAACTGCGACTTGGAGGGAGCAGCGCCGTCGCGAGCTGGAAGCGCGCGAGCACACCCCCGCCGGGCAGCATGCCGGAGAGACCGGGAGCCCGGCAGAGAGGACAACCACGCCTGCGCCGCAGGCTATCGACCCCGGCGCGGTCGAACAGCGTGCAAACGCACTGCTCGAAGCGCTCGGGTCGCCGCTCGCCGCACGGCATGATGCACTCGGGGGTGTGGCCGAGAGGCTGGCCGAGGATCTTGCCCTGCCGCCCGCGGTGCTGGAGGCCATGGTGCGCAGGCGCACGTCGGCCGAGGCACGCGAGCCGCAGGACTGGGTGCGGACGGACGCCCCGCGGATGGACCGAGCAGAGCGACCGTCGCCGCCGGCCGGCGATGCTGGCGCAGTGGTGCGCCAAGCCGAGACACCAGCTGAAGCAGCCGCGTTGCCGCATCCCGCATGGTCGGGCGGTGACGTGAGCACCGGAGCCGGGCTGAGCGACCAGCTGGGCCTCGCCCTGCCGGCCATGTTGGCGGAGATGCTGATCCGCAGGAGGATGACGGCGCCACCGCGCATGCCGTCGAGAGGTGACGCCGCGTGCGAGCCGGCCGCGTCGGCCAACGGCAGCGAGGGGCCGCTCACACCGTTGGCGGCGGCATCGCCGCCGCTACGTCTGGGCTCGCCGCTGTCCGGAGCAGATCTTGCGGCACCGCGCAGGGACGCTCTGCCGGTGGGCGACGCTGCTCGATCAGTACCTTCCCACCGCATCATCAGCGCAGGACCCCTTACCGGCGGGCTAGATACGGCCCGGCGCAGCAGTACGCCGCCGGCCTCGCAGGAGCAGACTGCCGACCGGCGACGTCTCGGCATCCAGGTGCATCGCGATACAGGTGTCGGCGCGGTGCCGCAGCCTGCTGCAGGTGCGGGCCAGCCACGACACACAACGCTCGATCTGCGGCAGGAGTCGGGGCCGCAACGGCGGACCGATGGCGGGACGCGCCACGATCTCGCCTTCGCCACCGACGCTTTGCATGCCCTGCGCCGCGGAGGACGGCTGTCGACGGCGCGGACCGAGGCCATGGCTGCCTGGGCGGGGGTGGATCGCGCGACGCTGGAGGCCGCGGCGACCCAGGCCAGCACAGCACAACATA
>CALMGA010000358.1 GCA_937863205.1 uncultured Beijerinckiaceae bacterium
ACAGGCGTTGATCCCATTGCGGAGAAGCGTCAACCCGCCGCTATGACCTCCGGTCAAGCGGCTGACGCCTATGTCGATAGCGTCCAGAGCGGCTGGCGCAACGAAAAGCATCGTCGGCAGTGGCGCGAAACCTTGACGTCGTACTGTGCCCCGATCCGCGATGTGCCAGTCGGAGAGATTGCCACCGGCCACGTCCTGCAGGTGCTGCAGCCGATCTGGCGCACCAAGAACGTCACGGCGGCACGGCTGCGGGGGCGAATCGAAAAGGTGCTCGACTTTGCCCGTGCTCAGAGCCTGCGCAGCGGTGACAATGCGGCGATATGGCGGGGGCACCTATCAGCGATCTTGCCGAAGCCAGCCAAACTGACCCGCGGTCACCATCCCGCGATGCCTTTCACCGACGTGCCAGCCTTCGTCGCGCGCTTGCGCGATTGGCAGGCGGTGGCGGCACTGGCACTTGGGTTCACGATCTTCACCGCCGCGCGCGCTGGCGAGGCGCTGGGCGCAAGGTCGGATGAGATCAATCTCGATGCCGGGGTAGTGACCATCGCAGCGCAGCGGATGAAAGCTGGTCGCGCGCATCGGGTGCCTCTGTGCGAGCGCGCCACCGCCATCCTGACGACCTGCCGGTTGGCGAGCACAAGCGACATCGTCTTCTCCGGTCAGCGCGATGGGAAGCCCATGTCGAACATGGCGATGGAGATGCTGCTGCGGCGGATAGGCGAGCGTGAGATCACGACGCATGGCTTCAGGTCCTCGTTCCGCGACGGGGCCGGCGAGTGCACCGATTTTCCGCGAGAGGTGGCCGAGGCGGCGCTGGCACATCAAGTCGGCGATGAAACGGAGCGGGCCTGCCGTCGTGGTGACGTGCTGGAGAAGCGACGCGCGCTGATGACGGCATAGGAGAGCTTCGTCTCCTGACCCGTTGCCGACATCCCCAAGGTCTGCTTCCCGTAGACGGTATACCCGACGTATGCTAATAATCGGATTGGTTTTTTCCTGGACCGTATCGAACCGTTTGGGGAAGGTCCGCATTTTCTTGCCTCATGGAGGCGATCGAAGCAGTGATCGTCTTTAGGGCGATCGAATAATCAGCGTTCATGCTGTGCACACCATTGCTGCTCTATTCAAGTTTTCGACTGCTGGCTCGTACCTAGTCAGCCGAGTCACTCGAAGTGAGGATAGAGGCGTTTGAGCTTGACGCGGGCGTTGTCGGTCGTGAAGCACCAATTCGTTTTCGCATGGCGGGCGTTGCGGTCGGCGTTCCAGGCGGTCGCCTCGTTGATCAGCGTGGCCTTGTCCGCGATACGGCGATCCAGGCACCGGCCGGCCAGCACAGCCAGTTCGCATTCCGCCATGTTCAGCCAGCTGCCGTGCTTGGGCGTGTAATGCCATTCGAACCGGGCGACGAGACGGCGCGCTTCCGGTGCCTGGAACGCCGCGTAGAGCGAGGCCGGTGCGTGGGTGCTCAGGTTGTCCTGCACCAGGACGATCCTGTCGGCTTTGGGGAAGTGTACGTCGGCGAGGTCCTTCAGAACATGCGCGTAATCCAGGGCGGCGCGCCGGTCCGAGACGGCCACGTGCCGCCAGCCTTCGAGCGGCGCCAGCAGCATGAACAGGTTGGCCGTGCCGTTGCGCTCGTACTCGTCAACATGCGACCTCGACAAGCTGGAACTCTGCCGTCTCCACACCCTTGTGGCTGCGGGCGCCTGCTGCGCTCGTGGAGAGAAGCATGTTCAGGAAGCTCGCGGCGACCTCGCTCTTGGTGGCCTTATCGATCTCGGCCGTGTCGGTCGGTGACGCCAACGC
>CALMGA010000359.1:0-4605 GCA_937863205.1 uncultured Beijerinckiaceae bacterium
AGCCTCACCGGCCGGCCGGCGTCCTCGGCGGAGGCGACGGCGGTGGTGAAGACGCGGTTCTCCCAAGCCCCGAACATCTCCTCCGCGCTCGCCTGTGCGGCGTCCGTTTTCACCGCGACGAGCACGATGTCGCGCTTGCCGCTGTCTTCGCGCGCCAGCAGGGCGTCGAGGTGATCGAGGCGGTCGGGATCATGCACGCCGACGACGATGCCACCCGGCGCCACGCCGAGCGAGGCCGGCGACAGCTCGTCGTGCTCCTCAAGCCGGAAGTGCTCGGGCGCTCGCTGCTCGCGCGCTCGGCCGCCATTTCCGGCGGCGATGCGACGCTCGCTGACGGAAAGCAGGCCAAAGAACAGCAGCGTGAACGACGCGCCGCCGATCGTCGCCGCCTCCTTGGTGAGAAGGTTCACGCCCGCCAGCAGGAACAACAGCGCCGTGACCAGCATCAGCCCGATCGGCCATTCCTTGCCCCCGAAGCGCGGGTTGAACGGTACGCGCCAGCGCTCGGCATCGGGTCGGGTGAAGCGCAGCACGGTGACGGCAAGCGCTTTCATCGCGAAGCTCCAGGCGACGCCGAAGGCGTAGGCCTCGCCGAGGAGGGTGACGTCGCCGCGGCTGACGACCACGGTTGCGACCTGCAGGATCGCGATCAGGGCGACGAAGCGATAGGTCGTGCCGTAGCGCGGGTGCGGCCGGCGGAACCAGTCCGGCAGCACGCCGTCCTCGGCGATGCGGTTGAGGACGCCGCTGGAGCCGATGATGGAGGTGTTGACCGCCGCCGACAGGATCAGCACGCCGACGGCGACGACGAAGCCCTGATATGCGAGGCGCGCCCACTCCGGGCCGACCAGCACCATGGCGATGCCGCTGATGAGGTCGTCCTGCGCGCGCGCGCGCTGGTCATCGGGGATCAGCATCACGGCGAGAAACGACACCATGGCGGTGAAGGCGAGGGAGTAGGCGAAGATGATCAGGCCGGTGCGGATCAGGTTGCGGCGCTTCGGCGCCTCCACCTCACGGTAGACCTGGGCGAGGCTTTCCTCGCCGCTCATCGCCAGCAGCGAATGCCCGAGCCCGATCAGGATCGCCACGGCGGCGATGCCCGGCACCCTCGTGCCCTTCAGCCAGCCGAGCGCGTCGTCGCTGAAATGCATGTTGGCCGGCACCGGCGCCGGCACCGGCTGCGCGCCCTTCAGCAGCAGCGTCAGCACGCTCCAGCCAATCAGCATCACCACCATCACCGTGGTGAGCTGCATGACGCGCAATGCCTGGGTGGAGGAGAACGGGATGCCGACCGTGTTGGCCCACCAGAAGAAGGCGACCACCAGGATCGCGAAGGCCGCGGCGACCAACTGCGGCGACAGCGGCAGATGCGGCAGGCCGAGATGGCCGGCGAGCTGGTCGAGGAGGGCGGCGAGGTAGAGGCCGGCGCTGACCGCGCTGATCGGGCCGGTCAGCACGTAGTCGAACATCAGCGCGCCGACCGAGAACTTGGCCGCTGTGGGGCCGAGCGCCTCGCGCACCACGCGGTACACGCCGCCGCGGGTGAACATGGAGCAGCTCTCGATGTAGACGGCGCGCACGGCATAGGAGAACAGCATGATGCCGAGCACGAACCACGGCGCCGCCTTGCCGACCTTGGCCTCGGCGATGCCGCCGACGTAGAAGGCCGACGAGCCGAGATCGCCGAGCACGATGGCCGCCGCGCGCCAGAACGAGACGAAAGAAAGCAGCGCGGTCGCAGGCACCACGAAACGTTCGATCCGGGACGAGGCACGCGGGACGGCTCGTGTCATGACAGGCTCTCGCGTTCCGGTGCGGCGGCCGATGTGGCCGGACGTGGCCGCGCCCGGCAGCCGGCAGTGAGATGGCTCGCGCGGGCTAGCCATTCGATGCGGGTGGCGAGCTGCAGACATAGGGATCTCGTGGGTGGTTGCCGGCGGCGCCCAGGCTCAAATGGCTGTCCCGTCAACGGCCGGCGCCGCGGAGCCGTCGATCAGCGGCGCAGCGAACGGATCGGGTCGATGGCGACCTGAGCGGGGGGCTCCTCCGTCCGCTCGCGCTGCTGGTTCTCGCCACGTCCCCGGAGGCGGCGGAGGCGCTGCCGTCTGCATCGGCCTGAGGCTGGTCGGCGCCGGCACGCTGTACTTTTCGGCCTGACTTTGAGTCTTGCCTCGTTGAATCAGCGGCCTGCTGACCGGAGCCTCGACCTTTGGTCGATCATACGGGAATGACCGTTCAATCAGCGCCAGCTTGAACGTCCGGCTTCGGAAGTGTGAGTCGGCGGAGCGGTCGGATTGAAGGAGCGATCTCGGGTAGTGTATCAATTTGAAATCTGATCGTTGCGCTAGGTAGCCATACCGGCATTGGGCTCGGATCGCCTCCGAACCAAAAGTGGTTCGATCAGCACGACTCGTGGTGCTGATCTTCGCATCGCTCATCCGACGAATTTTGGTTCTTCACAAAACATGTTACAACCCCACATCAGAAACCGACTTAAAATCCCTCGGAGGATGAACCCTCCGGGGGATTTTAAGTCGTTCCAAGAGAGGCGCGATGCCAAGAGGACCACAAGGTCAGAACCGCCCGGCAGACGCGATCGGATGCGCTGTTCGTGTCGCGCAGATCGCCACGGGCGAGGTCGCGGAGACGTTGAAGGAGCCATCAGGCAAGGTCCGTTCGGGACAAGCCGGCGCCGCCGCGCGCGCCCAGAAGCTGACAGGGGAGGAGCGTTCCGCCATCGCCAAGAAGGCAGCGACTGAACGGTGGGGCTGATGCCGCGCTATTCTCCTCTTGCTATAGCCAATGAATTTCTACGCAGAAGCAGAGACACATCTCTGCCTGGGCAGATGCAGCTTCAGAAATGGATTTACAATGCAAATGGATGGAATCTCGCTGTAAACGAGGAGCCATTGTCAGCAGAAAGACCCGAGGCGTGGGACAACGGTCCCGTCTTCAGATCTGTTTGGGATCACATTAGAGATCATGGCTTTGGCAATAACGGTCTTTTACTAGACAGTCGCGGACAACAGTTTCATGCCCCTCTCGAAGATGAAGAGCTAGAAGTTGTAGCTCGGACATGGCGAAAATATAGGGACTTCAGCGGAAATGAAATGTCGCGAATGTCGCATCAGATAGGGTCGCCGTGGTATGCTGCTTATTTTGATGAGGGAAGAAATTCTCCTTTGTCAAATGCCGGCACGCGGAGATACTTCAGGCGCTTAGCGGCGGCTGGCCGTGTCTGATACGAGCACTCCGGGAGGGACCGAGAAGGAGGCCGGTAAAACAAGCCCCGAAGATATCGACAAGGCGCTCACTGAGTTGCCGGAAGGCTCGCCGGCGCCATCTCTTGAAAAATATAATGCATTGCTGAGAAAATTTAATGAGGTTTCAACTCGTAGTGACGAAAGACTTCGGGTTATTGAAGAACTAAATTGCAGGATTTCCACACTAGAGAGAACTGTAAACACAAATCAAATATTGGATGGCCTGATTCAGCCGATGTCCAAAAAGATATTTGCATTCATGTGTAGTTACTGCGGATTTGTCGGATTCTTGGTCGCCGCGATATTTTTTTCGGGAAAGGCTTTCCCTGTGCAAGCCCTAGATTTTCTTGTCGGCACGACCGCAGTCACGGTCATTGGCCTCGTTGGCACTATCGTGACAGGGATTTTTGCGGGAGCGAGACGCTCTCGGAACTGAACATAATGCTTGCTATAGACGTTGGCATGCATTATGTTCAATCTCATGAACAAGCTGCCGCTCGCCACTCGCACGACGATCCTGACCATGCTGGTCGAGGGATCGTCCATGCGCTCCATCTCGCGAGTGACTGGCACCTCCATCAACACCGTTGCCAAGCTTCTCGCTGACGCCGGCGAAGCCTGCATCGTCTATCACAACGAGCACGTTCGCAACGTGCGCTCCGCTCGTATCCAAGTCGATGAGATTTGGTCCTTCTGCTACGCCAAGGAGAAGAACGTTGCGACCGCGAAGGCCGCGCCTGACGATGCCGGCGACGTGTGGACGTGGACCGCCCTCGACGCCGATAGCAAGCTCATCATCTCCTATCTGGTCGGTGGCCGGGATGGCGAATACGCCATGGCCTTCATTGACGATCTCCGTGACCGCCTCGCCAATCGCGTCCAGCTTACATCAGACGGGCATCGGGCTTACCTTGAGGCTGTCGAAGAAGCGTTTGGCGCTGATGTTGATTACGCGCAGCTTGTGAAGCTCTACGGCGCCGCCCCTGATGGTCCTACGCGCCGCTACAGCCCTGCCGAATGCACGGGTGCCAAGAAGATCAAGATTGAGGGCAACCCCGATCCCAAGCACGTCTCCACGTCCTACGTGGAGCGCCAGAACCTGACGATGCGGATGTCCATGCGCCGATTCACGCGCCTGACGAACGCCTTCAGCAAGCGCATCGAGAGCCATATCCACTCCCTCGCGCTCTACTTCCTGTTCTACAACTTCGTCCGTATCCACTCGACGCTGCGCATAACCCCTGCCATGGCAGCGGGTGTGTCCGATCGGCTCTGGAGCGTGGAAGACATTGTCGCTTTGATCGACGCGCGCGAGGCGGCTCCGAAGAAGCGCGGTCCC
>CALMGA010000359.1:4615-9910 GCA_937863205.1 uncultured Beijerinckiaceae bacterium
AACTCCGACTGCCGACCGCGCCTGGATCAATCAGAACGCGGCCGGGATGACGTTGGTGGCGGTTCTATTGCCCTCACCTCCCTTCCAACAGAGTGAGATCGTCGGCGGCGGGTGTGTCAGCACCCGTCTCCCCGCCGTTTGCGTCATCAGCGCCTTTCAGCGACCAATGAGCAACCCCGTTGATCCTCACGGACTTGAAGCGCCCATCGCGCGACAAGGAGGATGACAAATTCGTTTGAGGGTCGTTGCCGGCGACTTGCGCGCCCCTCTGCCTGACAAGCGGCACTAGAATATTGATCGGTGTCGGACCATTTTCATAAATTACATGGAATGCAGCGTCACTTTGCGAGGGTTGCTTCGCCTCTGTAAATTTAGCCCAGTTATGCAGCAGCCCAGATTGAGGGGGTTGCACGCTAGAATGAAGCGACCTAGGCATCGGAGGCATACCTACCGATCCCTCAAGCTCGCCGATCGCGTTTTCTAGCACCTTGAGTGCTCGCCAATCCTCATTGGCTTCCAAACGCGATAGGCAACCCGCGCGCAACGCGCGAAGGCTGGAAACGACTGATGTGTCCTCGCTGCTCATGCTCAGCTTCCTCAAGCTAAAGGAGCATAGAGCACGTCAATGGCATCGTCAAACCGCCGTCAATGCAACTCTGTCAGCGAAGCCAACTTAGGATGCGACTCCGTCATTCCGGTAAACTGACCGACAATGGCATTTTTGACGGCGCTTCAGATTTCAAACTGAGGCACTACCCGATCTCGAATCCTGTCGCTTCCGCCACTCGAGATGTGCTTTGATGACCATCGGCGTCTTGAGGGGCGCCGTTCAGGGTGTCGGCGCCGCTTTGGAGGAGAGCGCCGCGCTTGCCGTGCTCGATCGCGTTTTGCGCGGCGCCGAGCGATCCAGGGCCTTCGCGTTCTGCGCCACAACCGTCGTCGATGCCGCCCATGCCGCCCATGCCGTGCGCAGCCAGCCGCGCAACGCGTGGACGCAGGAACCCGATCTGCGATCCTGACGGGAGACGTATGAGCGCCGACCGGCGCTGCGGCGGTGAACGTCCGTCTTCGGGCGGCACGGGTGAGGCTACCGCGTCGCAAACTCGACGTTCAACGCCTCGCCGAGCGACAGGACGTAGGCCTTCGCCGGCTCCGGCGGGTCGCCGGCAAGGACCATCGCAGCCGCGCGCAGACCACCCAGCCGGGCGATGCTACGAACCGGTATTTTCGGCCGTCACCCGCCGCGCCGAGCCAGGTTCGGGTGTTCCTCGACTTTTTGCAACGAAAGTTCGGCCGAGTGCCCTACTGGAAGTCAGGGCTCGCCTGACCCCGTTGCTGACCAGGCCTCGACCAAAGGCCGAACCTTCGGGCCGACCCTCACGTCCCACGATCAGGAACAGGAGGGATGCGGCCCAGCCGGCAAGGTGGGCGCATGGCA
Organism: uncultured Beijerinckiaceae bacterium; assembly: GCA_937863205.1. The sequence continues at coordinate 6,054 of CALMGA010000359.1, forward strand.
ACGCTCATCGAGTCCTGGTCGATGCGCGTATCGGATCGCGACGACCTCGCGCCAGCAAGCTCGTGCCAGTCACCGCGTGACCTGACACGAGCTCGTTTCATGATGCGCCGGTCATCAAGCCACGATGGCCTGCATACCCGTCGATGCGCTGACCGCCTGTTCCGCTCCGGGCGCGACGCCTCTGAGTAGGCCAGTTTGCGGATGGCAGTTGGTGTACTCGAAATACTGGTTCGAGGCGTCGAAGACCGAAACCTCGTGGTAGAGCGTCAGCTCCTTGAATTTCCTCGCCAGCTTCGTGAACGTGACGAAGATCGACAGGTGAGTGTGGTGAGACTCCGCCCAGGTCTCAAGCTTGGACATCGATCGCCAGAGGCTGACGCCAAAGCCACGGTCCTCGATATGACCTGCTTCATCCATGTGGTAGCAGTAGCGGTTCGTGTAGCAGCCGACTTCGAGACCATTGTCGCGCAGGTAGTTCATGCCTTCCAGCAGCACGGGCTGGATCTTGTCGAACCAGGTGTCCCGCTCCTCGCCTTGGGTCTTGCTCCAGTCCTCCCCGGACCGGATCAGCGTCAGGTTGTCGTGACCATCGATGATCACGCGACCGCCGAGGGCGGGGTTGCCCTGCCGCACGGTAAGTTCACCCTTCGGATCGAGAACATCCGTCTGCGAGAGCGGCAGACGGTCACGCATCGAGCCCCAATAGCCGTGCTCGATGATCGGCTCGCTCATGGAACCCATCAGCAGGCTGACGCCTTCGAGCGGCCCATAGTCGTGCGTGTAGATCGTCTCGAACTGCTCCATGCGCGGACGCAGGATCTCGCGAAAATAGCCGAGACCTTCTTCGAGGCGCTCGTCGGCCGCCCACCAGTCGGCGCCCGCCGGACTGCTGTTCCAACGATCGTATTTCTCCAGATCGGTCCAGTACGCGACGGCGATGAGGTTGAGGTAGCCTTGCCCGTCGACCTGCTGCACGAGGTCGTGCCGGGCTGGTCCGTCCGGCTGCGCGAAGCTTGCGCAGATGGTCCGGTAAGCCGCACAGGCACGAGCCTTCATCTCGTCGCCCTTCGACTGCACGCCGAAATAGGCCATGACCATGTTCTCGATCGAGGCATCCCCGCGTGCCGAGTACATCGGCACCGCCGGCTGCCAGGTGTCGCTGACGCGGCGCGTCCTCGTGCGCGGGCAGCGCAGGTGGCTCGGAATTGAAGAATCGAGTTCCATCAGGCATCTCCAGGACAAAAATCGAAAAGAACGATTCCGTCGCCGTTCGTCGGGAACGGCGGGATTTCATGGTCGGCAAGTGCGTAGAGTGCCGCGGACAGTGCAGGCATGAGCCGCAACCGACTGTGAGCAAGCATTTCTGCCCGTTTCGGCAGTAACAATATCGAGGAAGACTTGACCCGGCTGGATCGCCGGATGCGCGACGAGGCTGCCGAAGCTCCCCGAGGTTTCCTGGCAGCCTTGCTGTTCAGAGCGCCTCGTTGAGGACCTGCATCTGCGTGAACTCGCGCAAGCCTTCCTCGCCGATCTCGACGCCGATGCCGGATTGCTTCGCGCCCGGCTGCGGGATATGCGGCCCGAGGTCGATGTGCTGGTTGATCCAGACCGTGCCCGCCTCGAGTTCGAGCGCCACCTTCCTGGCCCGCTCGCGGTTAGCCGACCAGACCGAGGCGCCCAGGCCGTAGTTCGTGGCGTTGGCGCGCCTGACGGCATCCTCGACATTCCTGAACTTCAGGATCGGCAGTATCGGGCCGAACTGCTCCTCGTCCACGAGGCGCGTGCCTTCCGCCATGTCGACCACGATGGTCGGCCGGACGAAATAGCCGGCGCCGTCGGGCACGTCGCCGCCGGCGATGATGCGGCCGTTCGCACGAGCGTCGGCGAGGTAGCCCTTGACCTTCTCGAACTGCGCCCTGCTGCAGTCCGTCGCCGACGACGGCATCGCGGGCGAGGGCCGACAGCGCATCGCAAAGCGCGTCGTACTTGGACTCGTGAACGTAGAGGCGCTTCAAGGCGAGGCACACCTGCCCGCTGTTGAAAAAGGCGCCCTTGAAGATGGCGGGGGCGACGTCGGCGACGTCCACGTCGTCCAGCACGATGGCCGGATCATTGCCGCCGAGTTCCAGGGAAAGACGCTTCATCGTCTTGGCGGCCGAACTCATCACTTTCAAACCCGTCGCGGTCGAGCCGGTGAAGGACACCTTCGCCACGTCGGGATGGCCCGTGAGGTAATCGCCGAGGTCGTTCGCGTCTGTGACGACCTTGATCACGCCTGCGGCGAGGAGCGGTTGCACGATCTCGCCGAAAAGCAGCGTCGTCAGCGGGGTGGTCGCGGCAGGTTTGAGGACCACGGTGTTGCCGACCAGCAGGGCCGGTGGAACCTTGAACGCCGTGATCATCAGCGGGAAGTTCTAGGGGATGATGGCAGCCACGACGCCGAGTGGCTTGCGATGGATCTCGATGCGCCGGCGGTGGCTGTCCTCGATCGTTTCGACCTCGAGGCTGAGTTCTGCGGTGTGCCGGAAGAAGGCGGCGGTGATCTGGATCTCGCCGCAAGCGTCCGCCAGCGGCTTGCCCTGTTCCAGCGTGAGCAGACGGGCCAACTCGTCACGCCTCGCGTCGATGGCATCGGCGATGGCGATCAGAGCGGCACGCCGTTCAGGCATCGGCCTCGCTCCCCAGGACGGCTGAGCCGCCCGCGCCGCACGAACGGCGGCGTCGAAATCCTCAAGCGACCCGCGGCTGCAGTTCGCGATGGCTTGTTCGGTCGCCGGATTCACGACCTCCATCGTGCGGGTACCCTCGACGAGGGCTCCGTCGATAAGCATCTTGTAGACTTTGGCGATATCCAATTCGCCCAAGTGCGCCTCCTTTTAGATCCAGCAGAAACCACATCACCGCGGGAACGACCGGCGACGTTCATGATTGCCGGTGCCATCTTCTCATGCGGCGTTCCATACGAGCGTGCGACGTGCCGATCGCACGCGACCTGATCCAGCAGTTCCATCGCAGCGGCGCTGGGCTGTCAGGTTGGAGAGCGACCTTGCCGGCTTCACCAAGCCGCAGGGCCAAAGACCGTCCTCGATTGCATCCGCTGAACGTCAAACCTTCACCTCGTCGACGGCGCGGAACTTGACAGCATGCTTTCCGCTCACGTGACGTCTGCTTCACGCTTGCCATGACACAAAGAGAAACGGCTCATCGACGAAGGCCCGGAAAGAAGCGCCGGGCGACAGGCGGGAGATCATGGACTCGACGCTTTGCTCCGTGTGCTTTCGCGAAAGGCTATCAGGTGCCCCCAGAAGTTTCCCAATAGGATACATAAATCCGTCGCTTGGTCAACTTCCATCCGGCATAGGTGTCGATCAGCGCCGAAGAGAGGTTCTCCCGCACGTCCGGTGCTGATCGTGCGGTCGCGCGTCGGTCCTCAGCTCGGGCGAGGGCCTCGCGATGTCGGCCAGCAATCCGTCCCTGCCCTTGGTCCCCGCCGGCCTGCACGTCGACGAGCTGAAGCTTGATGCGGACCATCCGGTGGTCAAGGTGCGGGGCACCGTGGGCGAGGCCGTTTGCTCTTCGTGCGGACAGGCTTCGGCGCGGGTGCACAGCTCGTAGCGGCGAACCCTGCAGGACCTGCCCTGGCAGGGTCGGGCGGTGACATGGCGCCTCCCTGTGCGCCGGTTCCGCTGCCGCCACTGCCCGAGCCGCATCTTCGCCGAGGGCGTGCCGAGCCCCGGTGGTACGAAGGACGGCAGAACCTTGCTACGCAAGGCATGTAGGTGGTTCGGTCTATATCGGAGCTGACGCGAAGTAGCGGGATGTATCGGAGATGCACGCCAATGTGCACCCTTCCCGAT
>CALMGA010000359.1:9920-10730 GCA_937863205.1 uncultured Beijerinckiaceae bacterium
AAGCTGCACGTAAGTCCAGGCGCCTGACGCTGGAAGCGCTCGCCGCCGAGGTTGGCTTTACGAAGGGCTACCTATCGAAGCTCGAAACAGGTGCGAAGGTACCACCGATCGCAACCCTCGCCACGGTTGCCAGCGCCCTCGGCGTCGACATCGCATCCTTGCTCGCGCCACAGGACCGTGCGGCCCTCGGAGCGGAAAATCATGGATCGGAAACCTCGATCGTCCGAGCCGAGGAACGGCACCGCATCATAAGGGGCGGGAGCATATTCGGATACGACTACCAAAGTCTGACCCAGCACAGCTCGTTTGCGAAACGCATGCAGCCGTTCATCTTCCGCTTTCCGCCCCAACTCCTTCGCGAGGTTTATTTCGAGCATAGCGGAGAAGAATTGATGTTCGTCCTCAGCGGGCGGATCGAGATTGAGATCGGTCAAGAGAAGAACGAGCTGGCAATCGGCGACTGCATTCACTTCAACGCAGCATTCCGCCACCGCGCTCGCGGCATCGGCGGTGAAGCCACAGCCCTTGTGATCATTCTCGATGAAAAGCCATAGCGACCAGCCGCGCCGCGTGGTCACCGCGCATCGCCAGCCGCATGCTGCTTCCTGGTCGGCGCCTTCGCGCCGCAAGGCCCCGCGGTGCTCTGGCGCTGGACGACATAATCGAGCGGCGTCGGGGGCAGCGGATCAAGGCGCGGCATCTATCGCGCTTCGGTGCGCTCGTCCGACAGCCACTTCGTCAAGACCAGCGGCCTGCGATGGATGAGCCTGATGCTGCTGGTGCCGATCCCCAAATCGAGCAGGTTGGGCC
>CALMGA010000360.1 GCA_937863205.1 uncultured Beijerinckiaceae bacterium
GACGTCTACTTCTTCGAGCTGGGCAACGGGTCCGAGCTGCACATCGCCGGCCTCGACGACAAGGAGCGCGTCGAGAAGATCCTCGGCACAGAGTTCGCCACCGTGTTCCTCAACGAGGCGTCGCAGATCAGCTACTCGACGGCGCTGGTGGCGTTCACCCGCCTCGCCCAGGTGGTGCCTGGGCTGCAGCAGCGCGCCTATGTCGACCTCAACCCCGTCGGCAAGGCGCACTGGACGAACCGCCTGTTCGGCGAGAAGGTCGACCCGATGTCGGGGCGGCCGCTGCCCGATCCCGAGCAGTACGTTCGTGCCTTCCTCAACCCGGTCGACAACGCCCACAACTTGGCGCCCGAGTTCCTGCGCGGGCTCGCCAACATGCCGGAGAAGCAGCGGCGCAGGTTCTACGAGGGCGTCTATGTCGACGAGGTCGACGGCGCGCTGTGGACCTACGAGCTGCTGGAGAAGACGCGGCGCGACCCCGCCGACATCCCCGAGCACAAGCGGGCGCGGGTGGTGATCGCGGTCGATCCCTCGGGCGCCGGAAGCCGGGAAGACCTCGGGTCCGATGAGATCGGCATCGTCGCCGCCTGCAAGGGCCAGGACGGCCACGCCTACGTGCTGGAGGACCTGTCGCTGCGCGCTGGCCCGGCGGCGTGGGCGCGCCAAGCGGTGAACGCCTACCACCGCCTGAACGCCGACTGCATCATCGCCGAGGTGAACTACGGTGGCGCGATGGTCGAGGCCACGATCAAGGCGGCCGATCCCGACGTGCCGGTGCGCTTGGTGACGGCGAGCCGCGGCAAGGCGGTGCGCGCCGAGCCGATCGCCACGCTGTTCGAGCGCGACGGCACCGGGCACGCGCATCTCGCCGGGCGGTTCCCGAAGCTGGAGGACCAGCTCTGCGCCTTCGCGACGAACGGCTACCAGGGCGCGGACTCGCCCGACCACGCCGACGCCGCGATCTGGGCGCTGACGCATCTGATGCTTGCCGGTGACGGCACCACGGGCATGCTCGACTTCTACGCGCAGCTCGCCAGCGCCGACGCTGCGGCTCCGAGGTCGGCCGGCTTCAGCTTCGGGCCGAGGCCGATCGCGGACGGCTTGGTGACGCTGGTCGCGCCGCCGGGCACCTCGACGGTCTACGGCATCTCGGGCCGCCCCTACGACGTGGCGGCGGACGGCACTTGCCGTGTTGAGGCGGACGACGTTGGGCCCCTCAGGGCGGCGGGGTTTTTACCTGTCACTTCGTATGCAGGATGTGATGAAGCTGCTTGATGCCTTCTGCGCTGTAATCTGTCTCACCGACGATGATCCTTGCACTGTTTCGATTGCCTGGATGCAGGTCAACGAACTTTTCAATGGCGTCACGAAGTGTATGGCAATCTATTTTCTTCATAGGTGCGCTCATATAGTCGCGTAGACCTTGATAGTCATTGTAGATAAGCTTTGCTGGTGCGTCGAAGTTGACAGCTTCATTTTCGGCGGTCATGATCTGTCCCGATATCGTCAGATCATATCACGTTAGCACAGTTCTGCGGGGTAGAGCAGTGGTAGCTCGCTTGGCTCATAACCAGGAGGTCGCCGGTTCAAATCCGGCCCCCGCGACCATACCAGCCTGATCTCGGGCAACGAGTTGATGCGGCGGTGTGGACAGCCCACACGCGATTCTTGCGATGGTCCGCTTCGGCGGAAGCTTCGGCTCAGCGTGTCAAAAGTGAGGTTGCCCCGAAGTGAGGCGGGGCCGGCGGCGTAGCGACCGCCACGCATCATCCTATTGGAGCAACGATGAACCATCTGCCGACCGGCGCCTTCCTCCGCGACCTAGGCCGCCGCATCGACAGCGACTACGACCGCGGGCGCCTGGAGACGATCGCCGACGCGATCGACGGCATGCACGATGCCGGACGACGCGCGCTCGATCCTGTTCCCGCGCCGCTGCCCGGCAGCACCTCGACCCTGGCCGGCGCGACGATCACCCATCGCCCCGACCTCGCCTACCAGGACCAGCAAGCCGCCGCGCAGGGCGAGCCTGGCTACCTGCCGGTGAAGCGGGCGCTCGCCGTCGGTTCGACCCATGGCGCCGGTGTCACGATGCAGGAGCCGGCGCCGCCGCATCCGGCCGAGGTCGCCAAAGTCGGCGCCGCGCGGCGGTAATCCGCGCTCTGCGCAGTGGGCGGTCGCATCGTAACACCCACAGGCGAGGCGGCGGTTTGGTTCCTCGGCCGCCGGCCTCGCCATCCTTGTTCCTGGAGACTTCTGCCATGATGCCGAAGACGACCCTCATCGCGCCCGCCGGCGTGAGCGGCCAGATCCACGCCTCGCACTCGGGCAAGAACTACGACATCGGCGAGGACGGCACCGTCGTGGTCGATGGCGGCGACGTACGTTCGCTGCTCGGCGCCGGCTATCAGCACGTCCCGCCCGGCCCGAAGCACCGCGAGCGCGTGGCCGACGCGCCGCCCGTCACCTCCGATGCTTTCGGCTCGCAGGAAGTCGGCGCCAGCGCGCTCGATCCTGCAGACCGCGAGGCGCTGCACCGCGCGCCGCCGCACGAACAGGCGCAGGAGAACCACGATCACGGCGACGCCCGCGCGCCGCACGACGATCCCGGCGAGGGCGTCTCGACCGCCGGCAGCCGCGCCGATGCCGCCGAGGAACTCGCCACGGCCGAGCGCGCCGGCGCGGACGATGGCCAACGCTCGCAGGTGCCGGATACCGGACATATGGGCAGCGGCGCGGCGACGGCTGCGGACCAGGACGCGGCGCGCGGCGCATAAGCCTCGCGAGAGTGCGGGCGCTGAGCCGTGG
>CALMGA010000361.1:0-216 GCA_937863205.1 uncultured Beijerinckiaceae bacterium
CACTTCGTCTTCGTGACCGGCCGCGGCAAGGCGGTCATCGAGGGCTACTTCGACGTGAACTACGAGCTGGAGGACACGCTGCGCGCCCGCTCCAAGCTGCCGCAGCTGGAGCTGCTGAGACGGCAGACGCCGCCCGCCGGCGCGACGTCCTTCACCCGCCAGCAGGCGCCGCTCGGCCTCGGCCACGCCGTTTGGTGCGCCCGCGAGATCATCGGC
>CALMGA010000361.1:226-696 GCA_937863205.1 uncultured Beijerinckiaceae bacterium
CGCGTCACGCGCATCACCGCGTCGCTTCCCGGCACCGGCTGGTCCTGGTCGAAGAACCTCGTCTCGAAGGACCACGGCTTGCGCCGGCGCGATCGCGACCGCCGGCCCTGACCACCGCCTCGGCGCCGGGGCGTCGCTCTGCCAACCGAGGTCAGGAGGCCCTGTTCGACCGGCTGGACGACCGCTGGTGAATCTGCCATCGACGGCGCGCTCCACGGACGGCGCGACGGGAGGACACAGCATGGCAGCCAGGATCCGCAAGGCCGTCTTCCCCGTCGCGGGGCTCGGCACCCGCTTCCTTCCCGCGACGAAGAGCGTGGCCAAGGAGATGCTCACCGTGGTCGACGCGCCCGTGCTCCAGCACGTGGTCGACGAGGCGCGGGAGGCGGGTATCGAGCATTTCATCTTCGTGACCGGGCGCGGCAAGGCGGTCATCGAGGATTACTTCGACGTGTCCTACGAACTCGAGG
>CALMGA010000361.1:706-2460 GCA_937863205.1 uncultured Beijerinckiaceae bacterium
TGCTGCCGGACATGGTGACGCTCGGCAGGAGCGGCGAGGGCGGACGCGGCGCGCGCTGCCTCCGGCAATGCATCGCCGCCTACGAGCGCCACGGCGGCAACATCATCGCCGTCGAGGAGGTGGCGCCCGCCGAAACCCACAAGTACGGCGTCGTCTCGATCGGCAAGGACGAGGGCGCGAGCTTCGAGATCACCGGCATGGTCGAGAAGCCGCCGCAGGGCAGCGCGCCGTCGAACCAGATCATCTCCGGCCGCTACATCCTGCAGCCCGAGATCTTCGACATCCTCGCCACCGTCGGCAAGGGCGCCGGCGGCGAGATCCAGCTCACCGACGGGATGAAGGCGCTGGCGGGCGCCCAAGCCTTTCACGGCGTGCGCTTCGACGGGCGCACCTATGATTGCGGCTCCAAGCTCGGCTTCCTCGTCGCCAACGCCGCCTTCGCCCTCGCCGATCCCGAGGTGGCCGACGCCTTCACCGCGGAAGTGCGCGCGCTGATCGACGGCTGAGGCCGGCGCAACCCGTCCGACCCCCGGGGCAACGCCTCGGACATCTGACGCCTCCGCCTTCTCACGCCGTGGGAAAAACGGCCCAACCCCCTGCTTCGCATCGAAGTGTCACCGCGCCAGCGCCGAAGCTTCGAGCGACGCAACTCGGTCGAGGCAGCCCGAGCTTCCTGTTCCGCCGCTGCGGCACCGATGCGCCGGCGTTCGGCTGCCCGCGAGCCGTGGCCGAACGGCCACGCAGTTTCGCAATCATGATCGAGGGCCACGCCCGCCACAATTCGTCAAGGTTAGCGAACTAGTCTCGCGTGGTCTCTGGATGCGCGAGGATCCCCATGACCGACCTTGAAGCCAAGCTGGCGAACGTCACGGCCATCGAGCAGTACGGCAACGTGATGAGGAGCAAGGGCCTGAGCGCCCGTGCCAAGTGGGCCCACGACGAAGCGCTGCGCCTGCGCCGCGCGATCGAGGTGGCGGCCGGCTTCGTCCTGCCGAAGGCGGCGTGAGGCAGCCTTCCCGAGCGTCGCTGCCCGGGCCTGCCGCAAACGAAGGATGACGCCGCGCGTCAATCCGATGCGTCGTCGCTGTCGCGCCACGCGTCGAGGGATCGGGCATCGATCGGCCGGCAGGACAGGCGGCGGCCGTCGCGGTCGGCGATCTCGAAGGTGTCGGCATCGCTCCAGCCGAGGTTGGGCGTGTAGTCGACGAAGCGCTTCGCCTCCGTCACGTTGGGCGCCTGGTAGGGCCACGTGCTGGCGACATGCGCGGACTTGAGGCCGTCGGCGCTCTTGCGCACGGCCCGCAACATGAAGATCGGCATTTCCTAGTCTCCCCCGCGGCCAGGCGCCTCGCCGAGCAGCGAGGCTTGTCCGACCGCCATCCGTTATATCGACACCGCGACGGCGATCTGGCACGATGATGACATACCAGCACGCACGTTAGTTCCAGGGTATCAAGCGGGCGACGATGCGGCGATGATCGATGTCGACCTGTTGCGCCGTCTGATGCTGATGCTGGAAGCTCGACAGGCGTCGCCCCGCCAGATCATCGTCCTCATGCTGCGCGACGAAGCCGAGGCGCTGTGCTGCACCCTCGATGATCTGGTCGATGGCCTCGATCTCCTGCCCGCCATCCAATACATCGAAGGCCCCGGCATCGACGAGGAAGACTTTTTCCTCTTCCGCAAGCTCACCCGTCGCGGCACGCAGTTCGTGCAGGCGACGCGCCTGCCGCGGGATTGGGACAGACTGAAGA
>CALMGA010000361.1:2470-5517 GCA_937863205.1 uncultured Beijerinckiaceae bacterium
GACTGAAGAAGCAGAACGCCTCCCTCGCCATCAAGGATTGAGGAGAAGGCTGCCGCCTGCCCTTCCGAGCGGCGCCGCGGGCCCGCGCGTCTTCAAGCTGTAGCTTGACAAGGCCGCCGTCGTCGGGCGCATCCGGCTCTCGCGACGACGCGGGGTTGCGTCCCGGCGACAAGGTCGCGGCGGAGGGTCGGAAGTGGCGGGATCGGTCGTGCGGGCCGCCTTGGCGTTGCTGTTCGCGATGCCGCCCTCCTTCGTCCCAGCCCAGATGCCGCCGGCGGGACGACGGGTCGTGGACCCGTCGGTCGGCCCGACCCTTGCGGCGGTCAGGGCGCGCGGCCACCTGCGATGCGGCGCCTCCGCGGCCCTTGCCGGCTTCGGCGAGATCGATGCTCAAGGCCGCTGGTCGGGGTTCGACATCGACATCTGCCGCGCCGTCGCCACCGCCGTCTTCGGCGAGCCCGGCAAGGTCGAGTTCATACCCCTCACGAACAAGGAGCGCTTCACCGCCCTGCACGAGGACAGGGTCGATCTGCTCAGCCGCGACACGACCTGGACCCTGAACCGGGAAGCCGCGCACGACCTGCTGTTCGCCGGCATCGACTACTACGACGGGCAGGGCTTCATCGTCCGCAAGGCCCTCGGGATCGACGACGCCCTCGCCCTGCCGAGCGAAAGCATCTGCGTGCAGCAGGACACGACGAGCGAGCTGAACCTGGCCGACTTCTTCCGCCAGCGCGGATTGCAGTACGAGGCGAAGACCTACGCCACCTCCGAGGAGGTGGAGGCCGCCTATCGCGGCGGGCAATGCGCCGCCTACACCAGCGACGCTTCGGCCCTCTTCGCGCTCCGCGCCAGCCTTCCCGACCCGCAGCAGCACCTCGTGCTGCCGCAGATCATCTCGAAGCAGCCGCTCGGCCCGGCCGTGCGCCAGGGCGACGATCAATGGTTCCTCATCGTGCGATGGACCCTGACGGCGATGATCGACGCGGAAGAAATGGAGGTCGACCAGGGAAACGTCGACGCGATGGCGCAGGGAGAAAACCCGCGCGTCAAGCGTCTGCTCGGTCTCGAAGGCAACTACGGCGCCAGCCTCGGCCTGTCCGGCGACTGGGCCTACCGCGTCGTCAAATACGTCGGCAACTATGCCGACGTCTTCCGGCGCAACCTCGGCGAGGGCTCGCCGCTGAAGATCAAGCGCGGGCTGAACGAGCTGTGGACCCATGGCGGCCTGCTGTACGCGGCGCCGATCCAGTAGGACGTCGCGGAAGGGTCCGGGCCTCCGAACCGATGCGCCTGCCCCGATGGTGCTCAGACCGGCCCGGGCCGTGCACCGGCTACGCGATGGGCAGGCGAACAGACAGTGCGAAATCCGCCCGGGACTCCGGGCGGGTCAAGCGGAATGGGCGCCGCCTCCCGCGGCAGCACCCGATGTCAGGCGGCCCGCAGGTTCGCCGCGGCGGACTTGCCCGAACGCCGGTCGGCGACGATCTCGAAATCGATCTTCTGGCCTTCCTGCAGACTGCGCAGGCCGGCCTGCTCGACCGCGCTGACGTGCACGAAGACGTCCTTGCCGCCCTCGTCCGGCTGAATGAAGCCGTATCCCTTTTCCGCGTTGAACCACTTCACAATGCCGGTCGCCATAGAGGCTCTTCCTTAGGTCGTGACGTCGCCTGCCGCATCGGTTCGCGACGAAGTCTCTCGATGGATAGGGGAGGGTAAGCCGCAACCGTCGTGGCTACGCCGGAACGGCGCGATCCCCCGCCGGCGGAGATGCCGGCACCGAATGCGCGGGAGATAGGACCGCGGCCGGGGCGAAGCAATATGTTGCCAGCAGACCGAACGCCGCTGAAGGCTGCCTGCCGGGCCGGCAAGCGTCATCACATATCAGTGACTTACCACGCGTGACGTTTGACGCTTGTCACCTTGCCGCCGGCCGCGGCGATGCGGGACTCCGCTGCGGCAGCCGGCTCGCGCACGACCAGCATGTGATGGCCGTTGGCATGGAGCAGCATCTCAGGGTCGGTCATGATCGCGACGTGCCCGGGCCAGAACACGAGGTCGCCGCGCTGCCTTCCCTTACCCCCGGCAACATCGCGGCACGCCGCCATCGCCTCCTGCAGGTCGGTGTCGCGCGGCAGGGCGTGCCCGGCAAGGCTTGCAGCGAGCTGCACCAGACCGGAGCAGTCGATGCCGGCGGGCGACTTGCCGCCCCAAAGATACGGCGTGCCGATCAAACCCTCGGCGGTGGACACGAAGTCGGCGGTCGATCGAAGCGGAGCGACGTGCGACGCGACGACGAAGCCGCCGTCGGCGAGCTTGGCGAAGTCGGCCACCACGTCCGTCACGCGGACCCGCGCATCGAGCGGAAGGGCGCCGAGCACGGCGCACTTCATGTCCGGCGCGGGATACCTGAAGGTTCGGTTCACCCTCACCCGATGGTCGGGCTCGACGGCAGCGCCGAGCGCCTCGCCGAGGACGTAGCCGACGTAACCGTCCGCCGCGGCCTGCACCCAGGCCCATCCCTCGCTCTCCTCGAAGATCGTGACGGCCTCGCCGTGGAGCAGCTGCGTCAGCAAGCCGGCGTCGGCGCGCGGTTGCGACTTCAGGTCGAGCACGGCGGCGAGAACACGGGCCGCCCGCCCCTCCACGAAGCGCTCGGCGTCGACCTGTCCGCGCAGCGAAGCGGCGGCGAGGTCGCGGCGGGCGGGCGTCAGGCGCGGGTCCAGCGGGCGCCCGCTCACCGCGCCGCGCCGCCGTGACGCCGCTCCAGCAGATCGAACAAGGCATGGGCGGTCTGCACCTCCCCGCCCTCGGGGTGACCGGGCCGCGCGGCCGGGTTCCAGCCGTAGACGTCGAAGTGCGCCCACGAAACGGCCTCGGCGACGAAGCGGCGCAGGAAGAGCGCCGCCGTGATCGCTCCGGCGAAGCCGCCGCTTGGCGCGTTGTTGAGGTCGGCGACCTTGCCCTTCAGCGTGGCCTCGTAGCCGCTCCACAAAGGCAGCCGCCAGCACGGGTCGTCGGGCGCCGCGGGCGGGCGGGGGGGGGGG
>CALMGA010000362.1 GCA_937863205.1 uncultured Beijerinckiaceae bacterium
GCAGGATCGGCGCCGTGCTGACCCATCCCTACGAGGGCGGCCATCCCGACCACGATGCCGTCGCCATCGCCGCCCGCACGGCCTGCCGAGAAGCCGCCCGGCGCGGCCACTCTCCCCCTGCCCTGATCGAGATGGCCGGCTACCACGCCGGGGTGGACGACCGGCTGGTGACGGGGCGCTTCCTTCCCAACGGCGGCGAGGCGACCGTCGTGACGCTCGACCCGGCCGAGCGCGCTCGAAAGGTGGCGATGCTGCGCTGCTTCGCCAGTCAGCAGGCGACGCTGGCCGCCTTCGGCTGCGACACCGAGGTTTTCCGCCCCGCACCGTCCTACGATTTTTCACGGCCGCCGCACGCAGGCGCCCTGCATTACGAGCGCTACGAATGGGGCATGACCGGCGAGCGCTGGCGCGCTCTTGCCGGCGCCGTGCCCTCGGAAGATCACTGACGTGAGGCGGCTGACGATCCTCAGCGTCGCTTATGCGCTGGCCCCGGTCGGCCCGGACTCGGTCGGCGGTGCCGAACAGATCCTGGCCGCTCTCGACCGCGCCTGCGTCGAGGCCGGCCATCGCTCGCTGGTGGTGGCCTGCCGAGGGTCGCGCGTCGCCGGCGAGTGGATCGAGACGGGCGTCGATCCCGCTGCCGCCATCAACGAGGAGGCGCGTCGAAGCGCCGTGGCCGCGACGCGGGCGGCGGTGACATCGGTGCTCGCGCGCGAACGCGTCGATCTCGTCCACGCCCACGGCCTCGACTTCGCCGCCACGCTGCCCGTCGACGGGCCGCCGCGGCTTCTCACCCTTCACCTGCCGCCGGATTGCTATCCGCCGCTGCGGCTGCGCTCCTGCGACCGTTGGCATTGCGTGTCGGCGGCGCAGCAGCGAGCCGCCGAGACGCTGTGGCCGGCCGCGACCGGTCAGCTTCCCTTCATCAGCAATGGCGTGCCGGTCGATCGCCTGGGCCGGAGCCGTCACGCCAAGCGCCGCTTCGCGCTCGTACTCGGGCGGATCTGCCGGGAAAAGGGCCAGCATCTGGCGCTCGAAGCGGCCAAGGCCGCCGGCGTGCCGCTTCTCCTCGGCGGCGCAGTGTTCCCCTACCCCGACCATCGAGCCTACTTCGCCGGCGAGATCGCGCCGCTGCTGGACGCGCGACGGCGCTTTCTCGGTCCGCTCGCCTTCGCGCGCAAGCGGCGGCTGCTGTCGGCCGCCGCCTGCCTGCTGGTGCCGAGCCTCGCCGCCGAAACGAGTTCGCTGGTGGCGATGGAAGCCGCCGCCTGCGGCACGCCGGTTGTGGCCTTTCCGTCCGGCGCTCTGCCCGACATCGTCGAGCACGGGCGAAGCGGCTTCCTAGTCGATGGCGTGGCCGGGATGGCGGCGGCGATCGGCCGCGCAGCCAGCCTCGACCCCGAGCGGTGCCGCGCCACGGCCCGCCGGCGTTTCGCGCTGCAACCGATGACGCAGGCCTACCTCGCCCGCTACCGCGAGATGTGCGCGATCGCGGCAGCACCGTGATCGCCACCGTTCTCACCGCCGACCTCGGCTCGCTCGTGCCTGCCTGGACGGCGCTGTGGTCACGCACGCCGACCGCGTCACCCTTCCAGCATCCGGGTTGGCTGCTGGCGTGGTGGCGGCAGTTCGGCAGCGAGCGGCCGGTGATCGCCGTTCTTCACCGCGGCGACGAGCTTGTCGGCGTGCTGCCCTGCTACGTGCTGAGCGAGGCCGGCGGTGCCAAGCTGCTGCCGATCGGCGTTTCGCTGAGCGACCATCACGACGCCCTGATCGCGCCCGACGCGCCTGACGACACCGCCTCGCTCCTGCTGGCGGCGGTGCTCGCCGCGACGCCCGATGTCGCGACCTGCGATCTTGTCGACCTCGCCCCGGAGGCCGCGCTCCGCCGAGCCACGCCGCCTCCGGCCTGGAGGATCGACGAACGCCCCGGCGAGCCCTGCCCCGTCCTGGTCCTGCCGCCCGGGGCCGGGTTTGCCGACGTCGTGCCGGCGCCACAACGCCGCAAGCTGCGCATGAACCGCCACCGGGCCGATCGCCTCGGAGGTGCAACCCTGCGGTTCGCGGATGCCCACAGTCTCGCGAGCGACCTCGATGCCTTGATCGCCCTGCAGCGGGCGCGCAGGCGAGCGCTCGGCGAGACCGGCGTGGACCCGGAGGCGGCCGCCTTCCTGCACCGGGCCGCTCCGGCCCTCCTCGCCGCCGGCCGGCTGCACCTCGCAACCCTGGAGATCGCCGGGGCGCGGGCGGCTGCCTGCCTCGCATTCCCCTCGCCCCGCCATCGACTGCTTTTTTACATGAGCGGTTTCGACGCAAGGTTCGAGGCGTGCAGTCCCGGTACGCTGCTGCTCGGCGCGATGATCGAGGAGGCGCTTCGGGACGAGATGGGCGAAGTGCACTTCCTGCGCGGCGGCGAGGCGTACAAATATGCCTGGGGCGGTGTCGACCGGCGCAACATCGCCCGTCGCTTCGAACGCCTGGCATGAGCGCAGCGATCGATCTTTGCCTCGCCGGACGCATCGCGCCCAATGTCGCCTTGGCGAGGCTGGTCTTCGAGGGCCGGACGCCCGACGAGATCGCTCCGCTGCTGCCGGCCGGCTCCGCGCTGGCCACGCTGTTCGCCGCGCAGCGCGAGCGCCTCGACGCCCTCGCCGACATGCTGCGCCGCAGCGGCGCGGACCATGGCGCGAACGACGGCTCGGCGAGCGTGGGCGCCATCGCCGCCATGTTCAACCGCGCCGTCGCCATAGCGCCCGAAGCGAGCGTGGCCGCCTACGCGCTGGGCGACGCCGGCCTGCTCGCCGCCGCGACTGCGGAGCTGGTGGACTGGCTGGTCGGGACGGGCTTTGCGGCCAGCGACGCCGATGTGCTGGACTTCGGCTGCGGCATCGGGCGCGTCACAGCCGCCCTGGCGCCGCGCGTGCGCTCGGTGCTTGGCCTCGACGTGTCGCCGGGCATGATCGCCGAAGCCGAACGACGGCACGCCGGCCCCTCGCTGCGCTTCGCCGTTACCGACGGTTCGCCGCCGCTCGGCCTTGCCGCCGCCAGCCTGGATCTCGCCCTCGCCGTCGACAGCATGCCCTACCTCGTTCAGGCCGGCGTCGCCGGCGCGCATGTGGCAGCCCTGCGCCGCCTGTTGCGCCCGCGCGCCCACCTCGTCGTGCTCAACCTGTCCTATCGCGGCGACGACGCGGTGGACTTGGCCGAAGCCGGGAGCTGGGCGGCGGCCTACGGCTTCGACCTGCGGGTCGCAGGCGAGCGGCCCTTCGTCCTTTGGGACGGCGCGGCCTACGTGCTGCGGGTTTCGGATCGGTCCGGGACGCCGCGCGCATCCCGGTGCGAGACGGCAGTCGTGCCTCAGGTCCGTCCGTAACCCTTGTTCCACAAAGGGGCCGGCCGGCTCGCGGGCGGCTCGAACCTGCCGCCGTCCTTGAGCGGATAGCTTCCGTCCTCCTGCGCCTTGCGCGTCGCTTCGTTGTTGTCGATGGCGGTTTTCGCGGGAGCCGGCGCCTGCGCGGGCGCTGTTTCCGACGCGGTTGGCATTCGAGCAGCAGGAGTCGCTTCGGGGGCCGGAGCCGCCAGCGCCTCGTCCGGCGTCGGAGCGTGGGGTGGAAGGGGTGCGTCGGTGGATTGCGCGAGGGACGGCCGGCCGATCGCGAGCATGGCGAGGACAGCGGCAATCACCTTGACTTGCATGTTCGACTCCGGCTCGGCCAGCACAATGGGGGCGTTTGAACGGTGGATCCATGAACTGCGCGACATGACGTCTGGCGAACCGCCAGGCGGCCGTCATGACGCGAAGCCTCGATGTGATCCGGAAAGGTGCGTCAGGGGGCGCCCTCGTCGTTTTCCGAACTGAGGTTCTCGACCTCGATGGCGCCGCTCCCGTCAGTCCGCGTTTCGTAGTTCGCCGCGTCCTGCTTGGTATCGGGATTGGCTGTCTTGGCCGGTTCGGCGCCCATGGATGTGTGATCCTGGGCATCGTCGCCGCGCTTCTTGATCTCGCCCAACGCTCGTCTCCGCTGTGATCCCCGACGAAACGCGAACGAGATGCCGTCAGCACGGTTCCGAACGACGTCGATCGAGCGAGACCTCGCCCGCACGGACGAGTTGGCCGCCACCCGGCGTCAACCTTTCGACAGTCTTTCCACGCATGCTTTGCTGAGCAGGTTTCGCAGAAGTGCCGCGCGGTTTTGCGATCAAAACCTGCGGCTTGTCAGGAAGCGAAGCGGGTGAAGCGTTGGCCTGCCAACGCGAACCTGCTCAGTGAATCTGCCGTTCGTACCCGCAGTACCCGCCCGCCTTGCCACCCCAACGCAAAAGCGTTTTGCCCAGAGGGGCCTCACCGGCTCATCGGACTGCTGCCACCTTGACGGGGCTCGACGCTGCGGCGGAGGGCGCGGGATCGTCGGAGGCGCTTGATATTTCTTCGCTCGACTATCGCCGAGCCCTGCCGCGGGCCGACCGCATCCGCCGGCGGGCTTGCCGGGCGGAGTCCGACGGTGCCAAGGCTCGCCGCCTCGATGCATTGCGCGAGGCGGACGCGTTCGGCAAATCGGGCCCCGCCCATCGTCGGACCCAAACCATAGCAATCGCAGGAGGATGAGATGAAAGTCGCGATCATCGGCGTCGGCGCCGTAGGAGCCGCAACAGCGATGGCGGTGGTGCTGCGCGCCCGCGCTCGGGACGTTGTGCTGATCGACCGCGATCACGCCCGCGCCAGAGCGGTGGCCGCCGACATGCACTACGGCATTCCACTGTCGCCCCTTCTGACGATCACCGCCGGCGATTACGACGGCCTCGCCGGCACCGACCTCGCCATCATCACCGCCGGAGTGAACGAGAAGGCCGGAGGCGCCACCGACCGCAGCGATCCCGCCGGTCGCCTGCGCCTGCTTGAGCCCAACGTGAAGGTGTTCGAGGACATCGTGCCCAAGCTGGTCCGGGCGGCGCCCGGCGCGGTGATCCTGATCGCCTCCAACCCACCGGAGGCGCTGGTCGAGGTTACCCGCCATCTCGCCGGTCACGATCGGGTGTTCAGCACCAGCACCTACCTCGACAGCTTGCGCTTCCGCGTGCACCTGGCCGAGCAGTTCGGCTTCAGCCCGGCCTGCGTCGACGCCTACGTCGTCGGCGAGCACGGGACATCGAGCGTCTTCCTCTGGTCCTCGGCGCGCATCGGCGGCATGCGCATCGAGGAGGTACTGGCGCGACAGCGCATCGACGCCGGCGAGTTCCGGCTAAGGATCGAGCGCGAGGTGCGCTATGCCAACATCACCATCATCGAAGGCCTGGGCGCCAGCCAGTACGGGATCGGCATGGTGGCCGGCCGGGTGGCCGAGGTGGTCCTGCGCGACGAGAAGGCGGCGATCGCGGTGGGCTCGCACAACCCTCGCTTCGGCACGACGGTGTCGCTGCCGAGCATCGTCGGCGCCGGCGGCGTCTGCGACGTGCTCTGGCCGGATATGTCGAGCGAAGAAACAGCGGCGCTCGAACGCGGCGCCGAGCGGCTCAGGGACGCCGTCAGTCGCTTCATCAGCTGAAGCGAACGAGGGAACATAGGCGGCAGCAATAACCGGATCAGCCCGCATCGGCTCGGAACCGCCGACCCCGGTCTTTTGCGCGACTTCTCCCGATGATTGCCGTCAGCGCGATTTCGGAACGATTGGCGGAGTTCCTTGGCGGATCGACTGGACTCGAAGACTGGCTGGAACTGCCGGACCGATGTCGGATCGAGTCCGATGATGGCCTTATCGTTTCGGATTTGTCTTGGACCGAAGAGCACCGCGCACTCTTCGGTCCAGTGCCCTGCTACTCAGCTGCAGCCGCTCGTCGAGCCGCATGTGTCGCACTTCAGGCAGGTGCCGTTGCGCACCAGGGTGAAATTGCCGCACTCGGTGCAGGCTTCGCCGGTGTAGCCTTTCATTCGGGCGACGCTGCGCTTTTCGGCGTGGGTGCCGAAGGGCGACAGCATCGTGTCCTCGCTGCGAGCCTCCCCGCTCAGCACGTCCGTGACGTCGCGAAGCTCGGCTTCGCGGAACCCGGGTCGCAGCGCGGTGGCGCCGGCGCGCCCGCCGCCGCCGAGCACCGCCGCGCCGACCAGCGCCCCACCCTGCACCAGCATCAGCTTGTCGGCCTTGGATCGGACAAAGCCCTTGGACACGAACTTGGCCGTGGAAGCCGGCACCTCGGGCATCGGCACGGCCTTGCCCTGCCGCTCCCCGCCGCCCAGCACGTCCGGCCCGATCTCGGACGGGTCGATGTGGGCGAGTTCGTTGCGTCCGAGATAGGAGATCGCCAGCTCGCGGAAGACGTAGTCCAGGATCGAGGTCGCGTTCTTGATCGCGTCGTTGCCCTGCACGAGGCCGGCCGGCTCGAACCTCGTGAAGGTGAAGGCCTCCACATACTCGTCGAGGGGGACGCCGTACTGCAGGCCGACCGAGATCGCGATGGCGAAGTTGTTCATCAGGCTGCGGAAGGCGGCGCCCTCCTTGTGCATGTCGATGAATATCTCGCCGATGCGGCCATCCTGGTACTCGCCGGTGCGCAGGTACACCTTGTGGCCGCCGACGACCGCCTTCTGCGTGTAGCCCTTGCGGCGATCGGGGAGACGCTCGCGCTCGCGCACCCGCTCGACGCGCTCGACCACGCGCTCGATGATCTTCTCGGCCACCGCCGCCGCCCGCGCGGGAAGCGGCGCGGCGAGCACGGCGTCGATCGCCTCGTCGATCTCGTCCTCCTCGTCGGCGATGAGCTGGCTGTTGAGCGGCTGCGACAGCTTGGAGCCGTCGCGGTAGAGCGCGTTCGCCTTCAGCGCCAAGCGCCAGGACAGCATGTAGGCGTCCTTGCACTCCTCCACCGTGGCGTCGCTGGGCATGTTGATGGTCTTGGAGATCGCGCCCGAGATGAAGGGCTGCGCGGCCGCCATCATGCGGATGTGGCTGTCCACGCTGAGGTATCGCTTGCCGATGCGTCCGCAGGCATTGGCGCAGTCGAAGACCGCATAGTGCTTCGTTTGCAGGTGCGGCGCACCTTCCACCGTCATCGCGCCGCAGACGTGAACGTTGGCCGCCTCCACATCCGCCTTGGAGAAGCCGAGGTGGGCGAGAAGGTCGAAGGTGGGTTCCTCCAGCCTGGCCGCGGGCACCTTCAGAGCGCCGGTGAGGAAGTCGGCGCCGAGCGTCCATTTGTTGAAGATGAACTTGATGTCGAAGGCCGAGCCGGCGGCTTTCTCCAACTCGTCGAGCTTGGCGTCCGTGAAGCCTTTCGCCCGCAGCGTCGCGGAGTTCACCGCCGGCGCCTGCCGCAAAGACCCGTGGCCCACCGCATAGGCTTCGATTTCGGCGATCGCCGCCTCGCGGTAGCCGAGTGCGCGCAGCGCGTCGGGCACGGCGCGGTTGATGATCTTGAAGTAGCCGCCGCCGGCGAGCTTCTTGAACTTCACCAG
>CALMGA010000363.1:0-1319 GCA_937863205.1 uncultured Beijerinckiaceae bacterium
GCGCCCTACGGCGGCTCGCCGCGGCAGATCCAGGTCGACCTCGACCTGCACGCCCTGCAGGCCAACGGCATGACGCCGACCGACGTCATCAATGCCATCGCCAACCAGAACGTCGTCGTGCCCTCGGGTCTCGCCAAGCTCGGCAACATCCAGTACCCGATCCGCCTCAACGCCGCGCCGGAGCAGCTTTCCGACCTCAACCGCATCCCGGTCAAGGTGGTGAACGGCACGCCGGTGCTGGTGCGCGACATCGCCTACGTCCGCGACGGCTCGCCGCCGCAGCAGAACTTCGTGCGCGCCAACGGCACCAACGCCGTGCTGATGCCGATCTACAAGAACGGCCCGGCCTCGACGCTAACGGTTGTGAATTCGGTCAAGGCGGCGATGCCGACGATCCGTGCCGCCGCGCCCAAGGGCGTCGACATCAAGCCGCTGTTCGACCAGTCGGTGTTCGTCTCGAACGCCATCTCCGACGTGATCCGCGAGGCGCTCACCGCGGCGGCGCTGACGGGCCTCACCATCTTCATCTTTCTCGGCTCCTGGCGTTCGACGCTGGTGGTGCTGGTGTCGATCCCGCTGTCGATCCTGACCTCGCTCTCCGTGCTGGCGCTGATCGGCGAGACGATCAACGTGATGACGCTGGGCGGCCTGGCGCTGGCGGTCGGCATCCTCGTCGACGATGCCACCGTCGCGGTCGAGAACACCTATCGGCTGATGGAGGAGGGCAATTCGTTCCGCAAATCGGTGGTCGAGGGTGCCGCCGGCATCGCCAAGCCGGCGCTGATCTCGACGCTGTCGATCTGCACGGCCTTCGTCAGCGTGCTGTTCCTCACCGACACGCCGAAGTACCTGTTCACGCCGCAGGCCTACGCCGTGGTCTTCGCGATGCTCGCCTCCTACGTGCTGTCGCGCACCGTGGTGCCGATCCTCATCGACATCCTCGTCGCCAAGGAGTTCGACCAGCGCTTCGGGGCGAACGGCAGCCATCACGGCGGCGACGGCGGCAGGAAGCCCGGCCTCGTGGCGCGCTTCCAGGCCGGCTTCGAGCGGCAGTTCGCGAAGTTCCAGCGCGGCTACCTCGGCCTGATCCACCTCTCCGTGCGCCGCCGCTTCCTCACCCTGGCGGTGGCCGGCACCGTCGTCGCGGTCGCCGCGGTGCTGTTCAGCTTCGTCGGCGAGGACTACTTCCCCGCCATCGATTCCGGCCAGATGACGCTGCACATCCGCGTGCCGTCGGGCACCCGCATCGAAACCACGGAAGAGCGCTTCGTCGCGATCGAGAAGCCGGTGCGCGGCGCGGTCCCGAGCGGCATCGAGCT
>CALMGA010000363.1:1329-2729 GCA_937863205.1 uncultured Beijerinckiaceae bacterium
GCCATCCGCCGACGGCCGAGGTGCAGCGCACGCTGCGCCGGAGGCTGCGCGCCGACTTTCCCGACACGATCTTCTACTTCCAGCCCTCCGACATGATCACGCAGATCCTCGACTTCGGCACGATCACGGCGATCGACGTGCAGGTGACCGGACGCCATCAGGCGCAGGACCTCGCCGCCGCGCAGTCCATCGTGCGCAAGCTGCGTCTCGCCAAGGGCGCCGTCGACGTCCATCTGCAGCAGATCGTCGACGCGCCGGAGTTCTTCGGCGTGATCGACCGCGAGATGGCGAGCGAGATGGGCGTCACCACCCAGCAGATCGCCAGCGCGATGAACGTCTCGCTGTCGGGGTCCTACCAGGTGACGCCGAACTTCTGGTCCGACCCGAAGACCGGCATTCCCTACCAGCTGTGGGTGCAGACGCCGGAATACCGCAACGACACGCTGGACGCGGTGAAGACCACGCCGATCTCGGTCGCCTCGAACGGCAACGATCCCGGCATCCTCAACCTGTTGAGCTCGGTGACGCAGCTGCATCGACAGTCCGAGCAGACGGTCGTCAACCACCTCAACGCCCAGCCCGTCTTCGACGTCTTCGGCAACACGCAGAACGCCGACCTCGGCTCGGTGTCGCGCGAGATCAACAAGATCATCGCCGAGGAGCAGAAGAAGCTGCCGGCGCCCGATTTCATCACGGTGCGCGGGCAGATCGAGCAGATGCACTCGGCCTTCTTCAACATCGGCATCGGGCTGATGATCTCGATCGTCGCCGTGTACCTGCTGATGGTGCTGAACTACCAGAGCTGGGGCGACCCCTTCGTGGTGCTGTGCGCGCTGCCGCTCGCCTTCTGCGGCATCGTGCTGAGCCTGTTCATCACGCAGACGGCCTTCTCGATCCCCTCGCTGTTCGGCGCGATCATGAGCGTCGGCGTGGCGAGCGCCAACTCGATCCTGCTCGTCACCTTCGCCCGCGAGCACCGCGAGGCGACGGGATGTTCGGCGGTGGAGGCGGCGATCGAGGCGGGCGCGATGCGCCTGCGTCCGGTGCTGATGACCGCCGGCGCGATGTTCGTCGGCCTGATCCCGATGGCGATCGGCATCGGCGAAGGCTCCGAGCAGAACGCCGCTCTGGCCCGCGCCGTGCTCGGCGGCGTCGCGATCGGCACCTGCTCGACCCTGCTGTTCGTGCCCTTCCTGTATTCGGTGCTGCGCCGCGGGCCGGCGGTGCCGGTCGAGGATTACCTATGACCCATTCGCGCGATCCCGACACGGCCCCGGCCCCGATCGAGAAGCGGCAGGCCGGCGGCCGGGAGATGGAGGGGCAGACGGCGGCGGGTTCCGCCGCCTCGTCGATGAACGCCCCGCCCCCGCCGCCGCGCAAGCGGGTGTACGCGCTCGTCC
>CALMGA010000363.1:2747-6805 GCA_937863205.1 uncultured Beijerinckiaceae bacterium
GCGGCCTTCGACTCCTCGACGATCTATCCCCGTGCCACCGGCTACGTCGTGGAACGCCGCGTCGACATCGGCTCGCGGGTGAAGAAGGGCGACCTCCTGATCCGCATCGCCGCCCCCGACGTCGACCAGCAGCTCGCCCAAGCCAAGGCGCAGCTGGAGCAGGTGCGTGCGGCGCAAGCCCAGGCGCAGGCCTCGCTCGATCAGGCCAAGGCGAACCTCGAACTCGCCAACGTCACCTTCAAGCGCACCAACCAGCTGACGCAGCGCGGCTACGAGACCGTGCAGAACAACGACAACCAGCGCACCCAGGTCGACTCGCAGCAGGCCTCGGTGGAGACGGCGCAGGCCGGCATCAAGGTCGCCGCCGCCAACGTGCTGGCGCAGCAGGCGACGGTTGACCGGCTGGAGGTGCTGACGCGCTTCGAGCAGGTGCTCTCGCCCTACGACGGCATCGTCACCACGCGCGGCGTCGACGTCGGCGACTTGGTCAACGCCGATTCGAAGACGGGGACGCCGCTGTTCACGGTCGCCCGGGATGACGTGCTGCGCGTGTCCGTCAACGTGCCGCAGGCCGACGCCTTCGGCATCGAGGAGGGGATCAACGCCGAGGCCTTCCTGCCGCAGAGGCCGGAGAAGACCTACACCGGCAAGGTGGCGCGGTCCTCGGTCGCCCTGCTCAACGCCTCGCGCGTGCTCGACACCGAGGTCGATGTCGCCAACCCGCAGGGTGAGCTGAAGCCGGGCGCCTTCGTCAACGTCACCTTCTCGGTGCCGCGGCTGCGCCCGGCGGTGATGCTGCCGGCGGAGGCGCTGATCTTCAATGCGACCGGGTTGCAGGTCGCCATCGTGCAGGACGACGAGGTGCACCTGCAGACGATCTCGATCTACCGCGACTTCGGCAAGACGGTCGAGTTGCGCGACGGGCTGAACGGCGGCGAGCAGGTCGTGCTCAACCCGCCGATCGATCTGACCGAGCACATGAGGGTCAAGATCAAGCAGGCGCCGCAGGAAGAGGCGAAGAAGTGAGCGACGGCCGGGCGGGCGCTGATGTGCCCTTTTGCCCCGCCGGTCGCGCTGCAGCGGGAAAACCGGCGATTGCGATGCGCGCCGCTTCGCCGTAATTAGAAGCCTTCCAGAACCGGCACCCCGCCGGCGCGCGAGCATCGATGACCGACACCAACGCCCGGCGCGCCTCCTTCGAGGCGGCTCGTCCCCTTTCTCCTCACCTTCAGGTCTACCGCCCGCTCCTGACGATGGTGATGTCGATCACCCATCGCATCACCGGCATCGCGCTCTACGCCGGCACGGTCCTACTTGCCTGGTTCCTGCTCGCGCTGGCCGCCGGACCGGGCCCGTTCTCCGTCGCCGCGGCGGTGTTCGGCTCGGTCGTCGGCCAGATCATCCTGTTCGGCTTCACCTGGGCGCTGTTCCAGCACCTCCTCGGCGGCATCCGGCACTTCGTCTGGGACATGGGCTACGGCATGGAGCATCCCGAGCGCGAGTATTTGGCGCTGATGTCGGCGATCGGCGGCATCACGCTCGCCGCGATCGTCTGGATCATCCGCTTCCTGGCCTGAGCCGCAAGACGAAGTCCGATCGAGAGAAACGACCGCGATGGCGAACGACGTCCAGTCCCTGCAGACCGCTTCGAAGAAGATCCGTCATCTCGGCTCGGCCAAGTCCGGCGTCGCGCAGGCGCGGATGATGCACATGACCTCGATCGCCCTGATGCCGCTGACGATCGGCTTCGTGTGGATCCTGCTCAGCCTGATCGGCAAGGACTATGCGGCGACGCGCGCCGCGCTCGGACATTACGTCCCGGCGCTGATCGTGCTCCTGTTCACCGGGGTCAGCATCTACCACATGCAGATGGGCATGCGGACGATCATCGAGGACTACGTCCACGGCCGCCACGCCAAGGAATGGTCGCTGATGGCCAACGCCTTCTTCGCCATCGCCATCAACATCGCCTGCCTCTTCGCCATCCTGAAGGTCGCCTTCGCGGCCTGACGAACGGCACGTTTCCCGGAGGGTCATCCCTACCCATGGTCACGAACGCTTCCGCCAGCCAGAACGGCGCCGCGCCCCGTCAGAACGGCCAAAACCGGAATGGACAAGCCTATCCCATCACCGACCACACCTTCGACGTGGTGGTGGTCGGTGCCGGCGGCGCCGGACTTCGCGCCACCGTCGGCTGCTCGCAGGCGGGGCTGCGCACCGCCTGCGTCACCAAAGTGTTCCCGCCCCGCGCGCACACGGTGGCCGCGCAGGGCGGCGTCGCCGCGTCGCTCGGCAACATGGGCTCGGACAACTGGAAGTGGCACATGTACGACACCGTGAAGGGGTCGGACTGGCTCGGCGACCAGGATGCCATCGAGTACCTCTGCAAGAACGCGCCCCAGGCCGTCTACGAGCTGGAGCACTGGGGCGTGCCCTTCTCGCGCACCGAGGACGGCCGCATCTACCAGCGCCCGTTCGGCGGCATGACCACCGACTTCGGCAAGGGCCCGCCGGCGCAGCGCACCTGCGCCGCCGCCGACCGCACCGGCCACGCCATCCTGCACACGCTCTACGGTCAGGCGCTGCGTAACTCGACCGAGTTCTTCATCGAGTTCTTCGCCATCGACCTCATCATGGACGAGGGGCGCTGCGTCGGCGTGGTCTGCCTCAAGCTCGATGACGGCACGATCCACCGCTTCCGCGCGCAGATGGTGATCCTCGCCACCGGCGGCTACGGCCGCGCCTACTTCTCCGCCACCTCGGCGCACACCTGCACCGGCGACGGCAACGCGATGGTTTTGCGCGCCGGCCTGCCGCTGCAGGACATGGAGTTCGTGCAGTTCCACCCCACCGGCATCTACGGCGCCGGCTGCCTCATCACCGAGGGCGCGCGCGGCGAGGGCGGCTACCTCACCAACGGCGAGGGCGAGCGCTTCATGGAGCGCTACGCGCCCTCGGTGAAGGACCTCGCGCCGCGCGACATGGTCTCGCGCGCCATGACGATGGAGGTCCGCGAGGGCCGCGGCGTCGGCCGCAACAAGGACCACATCTTCCTGCACCTCGATCACCTCGACCCGGCGGTGCTGCACGAGCGGCTGCCCGGCATCTCGGAGTCGGCGCGCATCTTCGCCGGCGTCGACCTGACGCGCGAGCCGATCCCGGTGATCCCGACGGTGCACTACAACATGGGCGGCATCCCGACGAACTATCACGGCGAAGTGCTGCGCAAGAAGGACGGCGATCCCGACGTCATCGTGCCGGGCCTGATGGCGACCGGCGAGGCCGCCTGCGTCTCGGTGCACGGCGCCAACCGCCTCGGCTCGAACTCGCTGATTGATCTGGTCGTCTTCGGCCGCGCGGCGGGGCTCAAGGCGGCGCAGGTGGTGACGCCCGGCACCAAGCAGGCCGACCTGCCGGCAGGTTCCGCCGAGATGGCGCTCGGCCGTCTCGACCGCTTCCGCAATGCCCACGGCGCGACGCCGACCGCCGAGATCCGGCTGCGGATGCAGAAGGTGATGCAGGCGAACTGCGCGGTGTACCGCACCGGCGAGACGTTGGAGGAGGGCTCGAAGCTGATCCACGAGGTGTGGGGCGGCAACGAGGACATCGGCATCGCCGACCGCTCGCTGATCTGGAACTCCGACCTCGTCGAGGCTCTGGAGTTCGACAACCTGATCGTGCAGGCCGTTGTGACGATGGACGGCGCCAACAACCGCACGGAGTCGCGCGGGGCGCATGCCCGCGAGGACTATGCCGAGCGCGACGACAAAAGCTGGATGAAGCACACGCTGGCGACGATCGACCCGGAGTCGAAGGAGGTGTCGATCGACTATCGGCCTGTGCATTCCTACACGATGAGTAACGACATGCAGTACATCGAGCCCAAGGCTCGGGTGTACTGAGAGGCCTGCGATGGTTCAGCTCACCCTTCCCAAGAACTCCAAGATCGGCGCCGGCAAGACTTGGCCGAAGCCTCAAGGGGGCACCAACCTCAAGGAGTTCCGCATCTATCGCCTGAACCCCGAGGACGGCGAGAACCCGCGCATCGACACCTACTT
>CALMGA010000364.1 GCA_937863205.1 uncultured Beijerinckiaceae bacterium
GCCCCAGGTTCCCCTGCAGCCCGGCGAACGGCCGCCGGAAGTGCCGCCGCCGAGCGTGCCCGACCCGGCCGTGCCGGATGCGCCGGGCGTCCCCGAGCCGCCGGCGCCGGACGAGGTGCCGATGCCCAGCCCGATCGAAGTGCCCGATCCCGGTCCGCAAGCGCCGGATCTGCCGCCGGGCGGCCCGCAGGAGATCCCGATGCCCTCGCCCGCGATGCCGCAAACGACCATGGTCGCGTAATGCCGGACGTTTCCTCGCCGCTTCGACGTTGATCGTGTCCCCGGCGACAGGCCCGCAGCGGAAAGACCGCGGCTCCCTGATTTGGCGGCACGGCGTCGGGGACGGCGCCTACGGCGACTTTCTTCGCACGGTCTTCGATGTGGCGCTTCCCGGGCGCCGCCTGCCGCCGGCATGGCAGACGTTCGGCCTGTTCGAGGCGGGAGGCCGTTGCGTGGCGTCGGCGGAGATCGCCGACCTCGCCGTCGTCGCGGACGGGCGCTTCCATCCTGCCGGCGGACTGCGCCTGATCGGCGTGGTCGAGGACTGGCGGGGCCAGGGCCTGTTTCGCGACCTGATGGAGCAGGTTCTGCGGCGAAGTGCCGGATACGAGTTCGTACTGCTCTACGCCGCCGAGCCCGACCTGTACCGCCGCTTCGGCTTCGAGCCGGTGCCGCAGCACGCCTTCGTCGGAGCCGCACCGGAGGCGACCGCGGCCCCGGCTGCCCGCCCGCTTCCCGAGCGCCGCCCTACCGGGGATGGCCTCGTCGAGCGCCTGCTGGCGAGGCGGGCGGCGGTGTCCGACGCCGTGTCGCTGGTCGGCGCGCCGGCGCTGTTTCTCGATGCGATCGCCGCCGACGACGGCGTGCGGCTCGCCCACCTGCCCGGCCCCGACGCCCTGATTGCCTACGAGGAGGAGGACGACACCCTGATTTTGGTGGATATGGCGGCGGCGGCGATGCCGACCCTGGCCGAAATCCTCGGCGCCCTGCCCCGGCGCTACGCGGCTGTGAGAACCCTGTTCCCGCCCGACCGTCTGGGCTGGCATGGCGCGCCGGTCGCCGACGACACCGGCCTGATGGCGCGGGGCTCGCTGCCGCCAGCGCTGCGCCGGCCCTTCATGCTGCCGCCCACCGCCGGGTTCTGAAGCTTGTCGCGGCACCTGATCTCATCCGAAGGCCTTGCGACGCCTCGGTATGAGGAACGCGCTGCACCGCCGCCGGCGCGCCGGTGCAGCAGCAGGCAGGCGTTGAACGGCGCGGCCGGGATCGTGGTGCCGCCCAGACCGTAGGTGAAGCGCGGCGAAGGCGGCGGCCGAAGGTGGTGGCGTGGGAACAATGGCCGCGCGCGTGGTGATGGGCCGCATGATGATCGCCCACGCCCGCCTCCGTTCCGTGTCCGCCGCCGCCGATATGGATTAGAACCCACGCGAACCAAACGCGTCGGCGCAGCCACTCGGCCGAGCAGGCACGACATCCATCGCCGTGGATGCACGGGGAAACGAGATCCATGAACATCCTCGCCCGGCCCTCATCCGGCCGGCCCGGTCCAACGAGCCTGGATGGGGCGGAAAAGGCGGCCAGTCCGCCGATCGGGCCGGCGGCACGGCCCGGCGCCTTCACGGTCGGCTCGACGCTGCGCCATGTCCTGGTGATGACGGCGACCGGCTCGGTCGGCCTCGTTTCGGTGTTCTTCGTCGACCTGCTGACGCTGCTGTACGTGTCGCGGCTCGGCGACACTGGGCTGACGGCGGCGGTGGGCTATGCCTCGCAGATGATGTTCCTCTTGATTTCGGTGAACATCGGACTGGGCATCGCCGTCGGCGCGCTGGTGTCGCAGGCGCTGGGCGCCGGCGACCGCGAGCGGGCGCGCCGCGTCGCCGCCTCGGGGCTGGTGTTCGCCGCGCTGGTCTCGGGGCTGCTGAGCTTCGGCTCGATGCCCTTCACCCATGAGATCATGTACCTGTTCGGCGCCCGCGGGGACACGCTGGTCGTGGGTTCGGTGTACCTGCGCATCATCCTGCCGGCGACCGTTCTGCTCGGCATCGGCATGGTGTGCTCGTCCATCCTGCGCGGCGTCGGCGACGCCCGGCGCGCCATGTACGTGACGCTCGGCGGGGCGGCCGTGACCGTCTGCCTCGATCCCATCTTCATCTTCGCCCTGCACCTGGGCATCTACGGCGCGGGTGCCGTGCTGGTCCTGTCGCGCTTCAGCCTGCTGCTGGTCGGGTTGCACGGCGCGGTGCGGGTCCACGACCTCGTGCAGCGGCCGCGGCTCGCCGACCTGCGCCGCGACGCGGGCCCGATCGGCCACATCGCCGGCCCGGCCATCCTCACCAACCTCGCCGCGCCGATCGCCAACATCTACGTGCTGCACGTCTTCTCCCGCTTCGGCGAGGCGGTGATCGCCGCCTTCGCGATCATGGACCGGGTGACGCCGGTCGCCTTCGGCGTTCTGTTCGCCCTGTCGGGGTCGGTGGGGCCGATCATGGGGCAGAACTACGGCGCCCGCGCCTACGGCCGCGTGCGGCAGGTGCTGACGAACTGCTTCGCCCTCGCCGCCGGCTACGTCGCCGGGGTGACGCTGCTGCTGTGGCTGGCGGCACCTCTGATCGTGGCGCTGTTCGGCGCCACGGGGGAGACGGCCGATCTGCTGCGCTTCTTCTGCCACGCCAGCGGCCCGCTTTGGCTGTTCCTCGGCGCCATCTTCGTCGCCAACGCCGCCTTCAACAACCTCGACGCGCCGCTGCTGTCGGCCGGGTTCAACTGGGGCCGGGCGACGCTGGGCACCGTGCCCTTCGTGACGCTGGGCGCGGCCTGGGCCGGTCCGCAGGGGGGCTACCTCGGCCTCGTGGCCGGCGCCGCCGCCTTCGGTTGCCTCGCGGTGGCCGGGGCCTATCTAGTCGTCAGCCGCATCGCCGTCCGTCCGGCGGCCTCGGCGTAAAGGCGGCCCATCGGAGCACCGCCATGTTCAACCTGTACCAGCTCGTCACCGGAGCCCACGGCGGTCAGGGGCTCGACAGCCTCGCGCAGCAGTTCGGCCTGTCGCGCGAGCAGACCGACAGCGCCGTGCAGGCCCTGATGCCCGCGCTGTCCACCGCCTTCATGGCCAAGGCCTCGCAGCCCGGCGGGCTCGGCGACATCGCCGGCGCGATGACCGACCCGCAGCACCAGCAGGCCCACGACGACCCGGCCGCGGCCCAGGATCCGGGCGTCCAGCAAAAGGGAAGCGACGTCGCCGGCAGCATCTTCGGCAACAACGCCATTCTCGGCCAAGTGACCCGGACGGCGGCGCAGTACACCGGCCTTCCCGAATCAACGATCCAGGCGATGCTGCCGGTCATCACCTCGCTGGTCGTCGGCGGCGCCGCCAAGGCGATGCACCAGCAGGGCATGGGCGGCATGCTCGGCCAGCTCGCGAGCGGCGGTTTGGGCGGCATGCTGGGCCAGTTCGGCAGCGGCGCCGGCGGGACGGGCGGTGCCGGCTTGGGCACCAGCGGCATGGGTGGCATGGGCGGCGGCCTGCCCGGCATGCTCGGCAATATCTTCTCCAGCTTCTTCGGCGGGTCGGGCGGGAGTCAGGCCGCGCAGAACCCGGCCGGCGCGAAGGCCGATCCGGCCTCCGGCCTGCCGCCGATGGCGCAGGCCGGCATGGATCAGCTTTTCAAGATGTTCCAGCCCGGCGTGTCCGGTCAGCCCGGCCAATCCGGCGGCCAGATGGGCGGCTTGGCCGACATGATCAGTTCGGCCCTGGGCGGCCGGCGATAGGGTTTCCGCCGACCTCAGGTCAGGTTGTTGGCGACCGGCTGGAAGTACTTGGTGCTGAGATTGACGCCGATGGTGCGCGCGGCCGTGACGATGACGATCGAGATCAGGCCGGCGATGAACGCGTACTCGATCGAGGTCGCCCCGCTCTGGTCGTTGTAAAATCGTCTGAACACGGCCGCGCTCCATCCCGCATCGTTCTAGCAAAGGACGGTGTTGGGAAGCTTAAGGCGGGCCCGCCATGCCCGCCATGCAGCCGCTCCGGCCTCAGGCGGCCGCCGACAGCGGCTCGGAAATGTCTTCGAGCGACTTGCCCTCCGCGGCGACGCCCCACACGGCTTCGAGCACCGCCGCGCCCAACATCAGCAGGGCGGCGAAGATGTAGCCGGCGAACAGCGCCGCCCGGCTGTCGGTGCCGATCAGGGCGCTGAAGATCGAGGGCGCGGCGACGCCGCCGATGGCGGTGCCGAAGGCGTAGAAGATGGCGATGGCCAGCGCCCGGATCTCGACGGGAAACACTTCCGACACGGTGAGATAGGCGGCGCCGGCCGCCGAAGAGGCGAAGAAGAAGATCACCGCCCAGGCTACCACCTGCTGCGTCGCGCTCATCGCGCCCGCCGCGAACAGGGCCCCGGACACGATCAGCAGGATGCCGGAGATGGCGTAGGTGCCGGCGATCATCGGCTTGCGGCCGATGCGATCGAACAGCGGTCCCAGGATCAGCGGCCCCAGCGCGTTGCCGATGGCGAAGGGCAGCATGTAGAGGCCGACGTTCTTGATCTCCACATGGTAGTACACTTCCAGCACCTGCGAGAAGGTGAAGAAGATCGCGTTGTAGAAGAAGGCCTGCGCCGCCATCAGGGCGAGGCCGACGATCGCCCGCTTGCGGTTCTTCACGAAGATGGTGGAGAAGACGATGGCGAGCGGCGTGTGATCGCGCGCGTGGATGGTCATCGGCTTCAGCCCACCCTTGGGCGGGATGGCGCTGCCGTGTTCCGCCATGTGCTTCTCGATGTCGCCCATCACCGCCTCGGCCTCGGCCTCGCGGCCGTGGATGACGAGCCAGCGCGGGCTTTCCGGGATGAAGGTGCGCAGGAAGATGATGCCGATCGAGACGATCGCGCCCACGAAGAACACCAGCCGCCAGCCGTATTGCGCGGGAATGATCGCGGGATCAAGGAACACGAGGCTCGCCGCCGCCCCGATCGCGCCGCCGATCCAGAACGAGCCGTTGATGGCGAGATCGGTGCGGCCGCGGAACCTTGCGGGGATGAATTCTTGGATGGTCGAGTTGACGGCGGAATATTCGCCGCCGATGCCGCAGCCGGTGAGGAAGCGGAAGGTGCTGAAGCTCCAGATATTCCAGGAGAACGAGGTGGCGGCGGTGGCCAGCAGGTAAAGGCCGAGCGTGAAGAAGAACAGCTTGCGCCGCCCCAGCCGGTCGGTGGCCCAGCCGAAGCCCAGCGCCCCGATCACCGCGCCGGCGAGGTAGAAGCTGTTGCCAATGCCGACCTGCGCGTCGGAAAAGTGCAGCGCCTTGTCCGCCTTGAGGGCGCCCGAGATCAGCCCGGCGAAGGTCACCTCCAGCCCGTCGAGGATCCAGGTGATGCCGAGCGCGGCGATGACGAGGGTGTGGAAGCGCCCCCACCGCACGGCATCGAGGCGGGCGGGGATGCGCGTCTCGATCGTCTTCTGCTCAACCGTTCCTGCAACCGCCATCGTGCCCCTCCCGAGGGCCTGCTTGACCACAGCGGATGGCGCTCCGCAATTGGCCGCAAAGAAAGCTGCCATTTGGGGCGGTGCCGGACCCCACAGGTCTAGCCGTCGCCTGCCGGACGTCTTGCGATATCCTTGCCTGCCGGCGCCATCCCCGGCAAAGCTGAGACCCACGGCCCACAAGAGCCGATCGGGAGCACGCCATGGCCACCTACGCCGAAACCTACGCCGCCTGGCAGCGCGATCCGCAAGCCTTCTGGCGCCAGGCCGCCGCGGCGATCGACTGGATCGCACCGCCCCGCGCCGTCTTCGATGCGGCGGCCGGCGCCTACGGCCGCTGGTTCCCCGACGCCAGCCTGAACGCCTGCCACAACTGCCTCGACCGCCACGTCGCGAGCGGACGCGGCGATCAGGCGGCGATCATCTACGACGCGCCGCTGATCGATTTCGCCAAGACGATCACCTATGCCGAACTGCTCGACGAGGTGTCGACCTTTGCCGCCGTGCTCCAGGACTTCGGCGTGGGGGTGGGCGACCGCGTGGTCATCTACCTGCCGATGATCCCGCGTGCCCACGTCGCGATGCTGGCCTGCGCGCGGCTCGGCGCGATCCATTCCGTGGTGTTCGGCGGCTTCGCGGCGAGCGAACTCGCCGCCCGCATCGACGACGCCGCCCCCAAACTGATCCTCACCGCCTCCTGCGGCATCGAGCCGGGCCGCACGATCGCCTACAAGCCGCTGGTCGACGCGGCCATCGACATGGCGACGGCCAAGCCCGAGGCGGTGCTGGTGTGGCAGCGCCCTCGCCTCACCGCCGACCTGATCCCCGGCCGCGACCACGATTGGGAAGCGCTGATCGAGGCGGCCGAGGCGGCGGGCAAGCGCGCCGGCTGCGTGGGCGTTGCCGCCACCGACCCGCTCTACATCCTCTACACCTCGGGCACCACCGGCCGCCCCAAAGGCGTGGTGCGCGACACCGGCGGCTACCTCGTGGCCCTGGCCTGGTCGATGCGCGCGCTCTACGACGTCCACCCCGGCGAGGTGTTCTTCTGCGCCTCCGACGTCGGCTGGGTTGTCGGCCATTCCTACAACGTCTACGCGCCGCTGCTGATCGGGGCGACCACGGTGTGCTACGAGGGCAAGCCGGTGGGCACGCCCGATGCCGGCGCCTTCTGGCGGGTGTGCGCCGACCATGGCGCCGTCGCGCTGTTCACCGCGCCGACCGCCCTGCGCGCGATCAAGAAGGAGGATGCGGCGGGGGCGGAGTTCCGCCGCCACGACTGCTCGAAGCTGCGCGCGCTGTTCCTCGCCGGCGAGCGGGCGGATGCGGCCACCGTTGACTGGGCGACGACGAGTTTCGGCCTGCCGGTGATCGACCACTGGTGGCAGACGGAAACCGGCTGGTGCATCGCCGGCAACCCGCTGGGACTCGGCCTGCTGCCGTTCAAACCGGGCTCGGCCACCGTGCCGATGCCGGGCTTCGCGCTTGATGTCGTGGACGAAGGCGGGCGCCCGGTGCCGGCCGGCGCGATGGGCACCTTCGCCATCCGCCTGCCGCTGCCGCCGGGCTGCCTGCCGACCCTGTGGAACAACGACCACCGCATGCGCGACAGCTACCTCGTCGACTTTCCCGGGTGTTACAAAACCTCGGACGCCGGATTCCGCGACGCCGACGGCCACGTCTTCCTTCTCGGGCGCACCGACGATATCATCAACTGCGCCGGCCATCGCCTGTCGACGGGTGGGATGGAGGAGGTGCTGGCCAGCCACCCCGACGTGGCGGAATGCGCGGTGATCGGCGTCGCCGATCCGATCAAGGGCGAGGTGCCCTGCGGCTTCCTGGTGCTGAAGTCCGGCACGCCCAAGGCGGCGAACGTCATCGAAGGCGAGGCGGTGGCGCTGGTGCGCGAGAAGATCGGTCCGGTGGCCTCGTTCAAGACGGCGATGGTGGTCGAGCGCCTGCCCAAGACACGCTCGGGCAAGATCCTGCGCGGCACGATGAAGAAGATCGCCGACGGCGACACCTACGCACTGCCGGCGACCATCGAGGATCCGGCGGCGCTGGACACCATCGCGCAGGCACTGGCGGCGCGCGCCCTATAGGCCGGCGAAGGTTCGGACGCCGCTCAGCAGGTTCACTTCGGCAGGCCAAGGCCTCGACCGCTTACCTCGTTGATGTGGTGCAGGTTGCTATCGCAAAGCCGCGCAGCACTTTCGCGAACCTTCTCGGATGCACCTTCGGCACGAGCGCTTGCAGGTTGTCCCGTTGCGCTTTCGAAGCTTCGGACGGGCTTCAACAGGAGACAGCTACTCGTCCGCATCTTTATTTCACCACTTCAACTCGGTAGCTGTAATCTGACAGGTCTTTCAACAGCATCTGTCACCTTAGTTATCAATTCGCAGCCGGACCTGGGATACCAGCTATGCGATTGTTACTTGCCTCTTCTCTTTTGCCTGGCCAGATCTACGTCTGCGCGACAGGTGGACCGGCTTGGTCGCGAGACCATGTGATTGTAACCAATAAATGTTCGTCGCGGGTTCGCATGTTCGTCCGGGTTGCGGACGCGGACGGTTACAACAATTTCGGATGGTATGTCTTCAAAGCTGGCGAGTCAGACCAGGTTCTGGATATCGGCAAGAGCACGCTGATCCACGACCATAGCAAGAAAATCTTCTTCTATGCTGAAGGGATCGGCAACGATCTGGTATGGTCCAGCAAAGCATATTCGACCCAATTTGAAGGAGAGACTTACAATCTTTCAGAGTCGTCCAATACGAACGACGAGAACGATACCCCGATCCTTTTGACGTGCCGCTGAGTTTTTGCCGGAGCGCAGATGCCTACGCCGTCCCCCGACAGTGATGTTCAGGGTGTTTCACAGGAGTTGCGGCAAACAGATCGCATCGCCGGCACCGACCTGTCCGCAATGCGGTCGCGTCCAGTCGCCGGTTGGCAGACTTGGCCGGCCAACTTGTTTTCCACCATTGTTTGCGCGAGTGCTTGGATCGTTGCTTCCCGGATGGGAAGCCTGTTTGCTGCTGGCTTTGCCGTGACCGTTTTGGGTCTCAGCCCCGAGGCAGCCAGCCGATACGCCGGCGAGGTTGCGGGCGGTCTCTTCCCGTTCATCGCCCTGTCGATCTGGCCGAGCATCCGGGGATGCTTCCCGAAACGCGGACGTACGAGTGATGATCTAGAGCATCGGACCGAAAAGTGCGCAGCGGTTTTTGAACAAATTCGATGCGGCACGATAGGTTAGAGCATCTGACTGGACCCGGTTTAGCGTCCGATGCTCTAGGGCAAGCCTGATCCTCACCGCGCCCCGAAGATCGCGCTTCCCACCCTGACGTGGGTGGCGCCGAGCTGGATGCCGAGGGCGAAATCGGCCGACATGCCCATCGACAGGCCGGGGATGCCGTTGCGGGCGGCGAGGGTCGCCAGCAGGGCGAAATGCGGCGAGGCCTGGTCGTCGATGGGCGGAATGCACATCAGGCCGGCGACCGCCAAGCCGTAGTCGTCGCGGCAGGCCTTGAGGAAACCATCGGCCGCTTCCGGCAGCACGCCGGCCTTCTGCGGCTCGGCGCCGGTGTTGACCTGCACGAACAGACGGGGGTGACGGCCGGCCTTCTGGATCGCGTCGGCCAGCGCGCGCGCGATCTTGGGCCGGTCCACCGTTTCGATGCTGTCGAACAGTTCGACCGCGTCGAGCGCCTTGTTGGATTGCAGCGGGCCGATCAGGTGCAGGTCGAGGCCGGGCGTGCGCGCGCGCAGCTCCGGCCACTTGCCCTGCGCCTCCTGAACGCGGTTCTCGCCGAAGACTCGCTCGCCGGCGGCCAGCACGGGTTCGATCGCCTCGCCGCCGAACGTCTTCGACACGCAGACAAGCGTCACGTCGGCCGGCTCGCGGCCGGCGTCGCGAGCCGCCCGCCCGATCGCCTGCCGGACCGCGGCGAGGCGTTCGAGCACCGCGTCGGCGATCAGGACGTCACCATCTGGGCCTGCGCTTGACGCGCCTGCGCGGCCAGCGCCACCAACACCTTGCGCAGGTCGCCCGGCGTCGTGATGGGCTCGGGAAAGGCGAGGCGCGCGGTATCGTCGCCGCAGGCAAGATCCATCCCATCGGGATCAAGGCCGGTGGCGACCCAGGCCCCGGCCGGCCGCCCGGCGAGGAAGCGCGCGTAGAGCGCCAGCGCATCGGCGTGGTCGGCGTTCATGTGCGCCACCGCGCCGTTCTCGGCGGCGAGCAGGTCGGCGGCGCCCTCCAGCGAGGTCAGCAGACGATTCGCGGGAAAGCGCGCCGCGCGGGCGAAGCCGCCGTTGAGGTGGGCCTGCGCCATCGCCACGCGCCAGAACGAAAAGTCGCCGAAGTCGACGTAAAGCTCGGCCTTGGGATGGCGGGCGAGGAAGCGCGCCCGCACGCCGGCGCGAACGGCCGGGTCGGTGACCTTGTCGGCCACTCCGGTGAGGGTCAGGCGGGGATGGGCGAGCGGGTCCCCGGGACCGGTCTCGGCGAGCAGCAGCGAACAGCGCCCGTCGCGGTCGAGGTGGCGGGTGTGATGGGACAGCTGCGACACGAGGAATAGCGGCGAGCCGTCGTGGTCGGTGGCCAGCGTCACCAGGGACGCGAACGGGTCGCCGGAGGCGTTCAGCGTCGCCAGCGTGCCGGCGCGGGTTTGGCGCAGCAGGCGCTTGGCCTCGGCGAGGGGCCTGAAGTCGGGATCGCCGCCCAGGCGCGATCCGTCGTCGTTGGCCCCGTCCTCGTTCTTGCTCATCCGCTCCGACCTTTCCGCCCGGCCCTGCCGCCAAGACCCCACCGGCCCCAGGAACCATCCTCGCGAAGGTGCCGTTTGATCGCGGGAAAACAAGGAGTGAAAGATGGCCGAGGTCACCAGCAACGACGACGAGCGGCAAAAGGTTTGGGAGCTGATCAAGGACGTCGGCATCGCCCTGATGGTGACGGCGGCCGAGAAGGGCCTGCGCGGGCGCCCGATGGCGGCGATGAACAAGGACTTCAACGGCGAACTGTGGTTCGCTTCGCGCGATTCCACGCCCAAGCTCGCCGAGATCGCCAACGAGTCTCATGTGCTGCTCGCCTATTCCGAGCCCAAGAGCCAGAACTACGTGTCGGTCGCCGGCACGGCCAGCATCGTGCACGACGCCGGCAAAGCCAAGGAGCTGTGGAGCGAGGGTCTGCGCGTGTGGTTTCCCAAGGGACCCGAGGACCCGGACATCGCGCTCATCTGCGTCAAGGTGGAAACGGCCGAATACTGGGACTCGCCCTCGTCCAAGTGGCTCTACGCCTATGGCTACGCCAAGGCGCGGCTGACCGGCGAGCCGCCGCGCGACGTGGGCGAGAACAAGGTCGTCAACTTCTGACGGCCCCGGTTCCGACGGCTCCGGCCAACGGCCCGGCGCCACGGTTTCAACGAGGTTCCAGCGCAAGCGGCAGGTCGTCGGACACTTCGCCGGCGCCCGGCAGACACGAACGTGCGCCGTGTCAAGCTTGACAAGGCGCCAAGGCCGGCCCAGGCCTTTATTCCTGTCCGTGTCACATTAAAGCCGCACCCTGCCATGAGGGTGCGAGGTGGCATCCATCAAGGCTGGAAGCCGCGTGCTGTTGTCCGACGGCCGCAAGCGAAGCGCGAGATCACGATGCCCAACAT
Source organism: uncultured Beijerinckiaceae bacterium (assembly GCA_937863205.1). Next base: position 11,139 of record CALMGA010000364.1, read on the forward strand.
CGCCTTGGTCGACGACGACCGCAACATCCTGACCTCCGTATCCATTGCCCTCGAGGGCGAAGGATACCGCGTGCAGACCTACACCGACGGCTCGATGGCGCTCGACGGGCTGAAGGCCAACCCGCCCGACCTCGCCATCTTCGACATCAAGATGCCGCGCATGGACGGCATGGAGCTGTTGCGCCGCCTGCGCCAGCGATCCGACTTGCCCGTCATCTTCCTCACCTCCAAGGACGAGGAGATCGACGAGCTGTTCGGCCTCAAGATGGGGGCCGACGACTTCATCCGGAAGCCGTTCTCGCAGCGCCTGCTGGTTGAGCGGGTGAAGGCGATCCTGCGCCGCGCCAATCCCAAGGAGGCGGCGGCGCAGAAGGAGTCCGAAGCCAAGATCCTGGAGCGCGGCCTGCTCAAGATGGATCCCGAGCGCCACACCTGCACCTGGAAGAACGATCCCGTGGTGCTGACCGTGACCGAGTTCCTGATCCTGCAGGCCCTGGCGACGCGGCCGGGCGTCGTGAAAAGCCGCAACGCCCTGATGGACGCCGCCTATGACGACCAGGTCTACGTCGACGACCGCACCATCGACAGCCACATCAAGCGGCTGCGCAAGAAGTTCAAGGC
>CALMGA010000365.1 GCA_937863205.1 uncultured Beijerinckiaceae bacterium
GAAGCGATGGTGCCGGGCGTCGAGCACACCGACAAGTCCGTGATCACCGCCTTCGTGACCGGCGACCTGGAGACGGCGTCGCGTCGGCGAACAGCACGGTATTCACTACGGCTACGAGCAGTTCGATGCCCTGCTCGCGTCGGACAAGGTGGACGCGATCTACCCCGCGACGCCGAACCGGCACCATGCCGACCCGGCAACCGCCTCGCGCACTTCCGAATGTCTTACGACGGCAACGCCATCGAGAGCTACACGGTGTCCGGCACCAAGGGCAGCGTGCGGGTCGATCCCATGTCCACCGCCATGTGCACCTTGCTGCCTTTCCGGCGCTTGGCCCCGTCGTAGCCGGCGCGCCCGCCGCTTTCGGGTGTGCTCTGCAGCGTGCGGGCGTCCAGAACCGCCGCGCTTGGCGCCGGCGAACGGCCCTGCGCCAGCCGCAGCACGGCGCGCAGGTCATCCACCATGACCTTGAACACGCCGGCCGCGATCCAGCGCTGGGCCTGGTCGTACACCGCATGCCAGGGCGGCGTGCCAGGGCGGCAGGTCGCCCGGCAGCAGGCGCCAGGGCGCGCCGGCGCGCATCAGCCAGCGCAGGGCGTCAAACACGGCGCGCAGGTCGTGCCGGCGCTGTCCGGCGTCCTCGGGCAGCAGGGTGAGGTCGGGCGCCACGGACGCCCATTCTTCTTCCGTGCCGTCGCTGGAGGTGTTGCACGAGTAGGAAGAAGCCATCCCACAGATCTGGCCCTCAACTCAGTCCGTAACAGCCTTTAGAGGCTCGGCACAGGGGATTTGACGGTTTGGTCCTGGCCGGCCTTGAGGGTGGGCAGGATGTCGGGATCGACGAGGAGCCGGATGGATCGGGCAACTCCGGGCTTGCGCGCGATGAAGCCTGCTCGTTCCAAGGTAAGGATCATCTGAGGGACGGAGGGCGGCGTCACGCGGACGTGACGCTGAAGATCAGCCTCGGCCGGCGGCTGGCCGAGCACGACCGTGTCGGCATGGATGAAGGCGAGGTCCTTGGCCCTGCTTGTCTGAAAAGGCAGGGCGGGTGACGGTTTTGTTCTGATCCGTCCCAGCTGCCATCCGGATCGGGGGCAGCGATGAACGTAAACGACAGGGTGGACCTCGACCAGGACGAACGCGCGCAGCTGACGGCCCTGTCGCGCGGCGGCCGGATCGCCGCCCGTCGGCTCAAGCGGGTCC
>CALMGA010000366.1 GCA_937863205.1 uncultured Beijerinckiaceae bacterium
GCGCGCAAGGCCGCGCGCTCCTCATCCGACCACCCCTTGACGACGTCCCACGCCGCATCGAGGGCGCTCGCATCGTAGAGCAGCCCGGCAAACAGCGCGGGGAGCGCAAGCAGGAACGGCAGCGGCCCGGCATCGGCGCCGCGCATCTCCAGGAATGTCTTGAGGCGGACTTCGGGGAAGATCGTGGACAAGTGGTTGGCCCAGTCCGACATCACCGCCCGCTCGCCCGGCCGGGCGGGATGGCGGCCGGCGAGCAGGTCGCGGAAGGAGGAACCCGCGACATCGATGTAGGCGTCGCCGCGCTTGATGAAATACATCGGCACGTCGAGGGCGTAGTCGACGTAGGCCTCGAAGCCGAACCCATCGGCGAAGGCGAAGGGCAACATGCCGGCGCGCGCGTTGTCGGTGTCCTGCCAGATGTGCGAGCGCTCCGAGAGCAGGCCGCAGGGCCGCCCGTCGAGGAAGGGCGAATTGGCGAACAGCGCGGTGGCCAGCGGCTGCAGGGCCACCGACACGCGCAGCTTCTTCACCATGTCGGCTTCGCTGGAAAAGTCGTAGTTCGCCTGCACGGTGGCCGTGCGCAGCATCATGTCGAGACCGCGCGTGCCGACCTCCGGCATGTAGCGGGCCATGATGGCGTAGCGGCTTTTGGGCATGGACGGCGTCTCGCCGCGCGTCCACTTCGGGCTGGCACCCAGGGTGAGGAAGCCGATGCCGAAGCGCTCGGCGATGGGTCGCAGGGCTGCGAAGTGGCGATCGAGTTCCGCCGCGGTGTCGTGAACGCTGTCGAGCGGCGCCCCCGAAAGCTCGAATTGCCCGCCCGGCTCGATGGAGATGGCGCCGCCGCCGGCCTCGTCGGCGAGACCGATGATGTTGGCCCCGTCGGTGATCGGCACCCAGCCCAGGCTCGCCCCCATCTCCTCAAGGAGTTGTCGGACGCCGCCGGAAGCACCCTTGCCCTCGTAGGGCACGGGACTGCCGTCGGCGAAATAGAAGCCGATCTTCTCGTGCTCGGTACCGATGCGATGGCGGCTCGCCGGCTTGCAGCCGGAGGCGAGCCACGCCACGAGGTCGTCGCGCCCGGAAATCGGGTTGGTATCCGAGACGTCGCGCGCCATCAGTCATCCCATCGCGTCGGCCCCGTGCCCCGAACCCGGGGCATCCGCTCGGCCCAACGGCAGTGCGGCTTCATAATCGGGGCGGTCGAGCCGTGCAATCTTGCCATGCAATCGGGCGGTGCCGTCGGGCCGCAGGCTCCGCCGTCGCGGCATCCCGTCATGCCGATCCCGCCGATCCCTCGCCGCCGCGCTCGTCCGTTTCGGTGGATCGGAGCGTTGCCGCGCCCGGGGATCCGTCGGGCTCCGACTTGCGCGGCCCCTCCACCAGCCGCACCACCGCGCCGCGCAAAGTGCTGATGTCCTGCTCGCTGAGGCCGATGCGGTGGAAGATGTTGCGCAGGTTGCGCTTCATCACCGGCGCCTTGGCGGCCGGGCGGAAGAAGCCGCGCCGCTCCAGCTCGTCTTCCAGGAAGGCGAAGAACGACAGCACCATTTCGCGCGGCGCGGGGGGCGAGCGCTCGGGATTGAGGAACCGGGTGACGTCGCCGGTCGAGGCCTGCATCCATTCGTAGCCGACGAGCAGCACGGCCTGGGCGAGGTTGAGCGAGGCGTAGGCCGGGTTGACGGGAAAGGTGATGATGGCGTCGGCGGTGGCGACCTCGTCGTTGTTGAGGCCGGTTCGCTCGGGGCCGAACAGGATGCCGTGGCGCTCCCCCGCGGGACGGCTCAGCATGGCGGCGGCGGTTTCCGGCATCGCCTGCGCGGGGGTGGCAACCCGCTTGTGCTGGCCGCGCTCGCGCGCCGTGGTCGCCCACACGAAGTTGAGGTCGGCGACCGCTTGCGCCAGGGTCGAATACACCTTCGCCTGGGCCAGCAGGTGCGCGGCGCCGGCCGCCGCCGCCTCGGCCGTGTCCGCATAAGGGCCCTGCGCCGGGCCGATGCGCGGCCAGCCGCCTTTGGGATCGACGAGGCGCAGGTCGGAGAGGCCGAAGTTCGCCATGGCGCGGGCGCACATGCCGATGTTGACGGCGAGCTGCGGGCGCACCAGCACCACCGCCGGGCCGCCGGTGAGCGAGTTGCGGGTGCGGTCGGTCCCGGCGCCGGTCATGCCGGGCCTGCCGTCAAAATGGCTACCCTTGATCGATCATGGGCCGATGTTATACGCCAAAACCTCAGCTGCGGCATCGTCCATGCAACATCGGGCCGGCGCGCCGGAACGCAAGCGCCGCGTGTGATGCCTGGACGCATCGCCCGGCTGCTCTCGGCCCGCATTCCATCGGGCACGTCACCAAGCGGAAGGCATCGAGCATGGACAGGATCAAGGTCGCGAACCCGGTCGTCGAGCTCGACGGCGACGAGATGACCCGGATCATCTGGCACTATATCCGCGACAAGCTGATTCACCCCTACCTCGACATCAATCTTCACTATTACGACCTCAGCGTCGAGAACCGCGACGCAACCAACGACCAGGTGACCTTCGACGCCGCCACCGCGATCAGGACGCACGGCGTCGGCGTGAAATGCGCCACCATCACGCCCGACGAGGCGCGCGTCAAAGAATTCAACCTCAAGCACATGTGGCGCTCGCCCAACGGCACCATCCGCAACATCCTGGGCGGGGTGATCTTTCGCGAGCCGATCATCTGCCGCAACGTGCCGCGTCTGGTTCCGGGCTGGACGCAGCCGATCGTGGTCGGCCGCCACGCCTTCGGCGACCAATACCGGGCCAGCGCCATCCGCGTGCCCGGCAAGGGCCGCCTCACCCTGCGCTTCGAGGGCGAGGACGGGCAAGTGATCGAGAAGGAGGTCTTCGAGTTCCCCGACGCCGGCGTCGCCATGTCGATGTACAACCTCGACGGCTCCATCCGCGACTTCGCCCGCGCCTCGCTGAACTATGGTCTGGCCCGCAAGTATCCGGTCTATCTCTCGACCAAGAACACCATCCTCAAGATCTACGACGGCCGCTTCAAGGACATCTTCGAAGAAATCTACCAGGCCGAGTTCCGCCAGCAATTCGTCGAGGCGGGCATCACCTACGAGCACCGCCTGATCGATGACATGGTGGCCTGCGCGATGAAGTGGTCGGGCGGCTACGTGTGGGCCTGCAAGAACTACGACGGCGACGTGCAGTCCGACACGGTGGCGCAAGGGTTCGGGTCGCTCGGCCTGATGACCTCCGTGCTACTCACCCCCGACGGCAAGACCATGGAGGCGGAAGCCGCGCACGGCACCGTGACCCGGCACTACCGCCAGCATCAGGCCGGCAAGCAGACCTCCACCAACTCGATCGCCTCCATCTTCGCCTGGACGCGCGGCCTGCTGCATCGCGCCAAGCTCGACGGCAACGAGGCGCTGGGCCAGTTCGCCGAAACGCTGGAGCGGGTGTGCGTGGAGACGGTGGAGTCCGGCAACATGACCAAGGATCTCGCCCTGCTCGTCGGCCCCGACCAGCGCTGGCTGTCGACCACCGGCTTCCTCGACAAGATCGACGCCAACCTGCGCGCGGCGATGGCCACGGGCCATCTCGCTGCCGCGCAGTAGCTTCGGCCGCCGCAATCCTCCGGGAACTCGTCCTTCGGGGAGGGGCCGGAGGATCGGCCGCGCGAACTCGGACCTTGAGTGCGCCCCTGCGGCAACAGATTCGAATGCGCTGCTTGCTGCCGATTGTGAGGAAAAGCGCAGTTCGCTATAAGGGCCGCGATCTTGCGAGGTTGATGGGGAGACCTGAGGCGTGATCGCGAACCTCGTCGAGACTGACTACCGCCCGTCCGAGGACGAGCCGTTCATGGGCGAGCGGCAGCGCGACTATTTCAAGCGCAAGCTCATCAAGTGGCGGGAGGACATCCTCCGCGAAAGCCGGGAAACGCTGGCCGCCCTGCAAAGCGAGAACGAGAACCATCCCGACCTCGCCGATCGGGCTTCTTCCGAAACCGACCGCGCCATCGAGCTGCGCGCCCGGGACCGACAGCGCAAGCTGATCGCCAAGATCGAGGCGGCGCTCGTCCGCCTGGAGGAGGGCAGCTACGGTTATTGCGAGGAAACGGGCGAGCCGATCGCCGTCAAGCGCCTCGATGCCCGGCCGATCGCGACGCTGTCGGTGGAAGCGCAGGAGCGCCACGAGCGTCGCGAACGGGTCTACCGCGACGCTTGAAAAGGCCCTTCGACCGAGCCGTGATTTGGAGGCTGACGCTTTGCAGACGGGTCCGCTGGACGTCTACGGCTTCTGGCGCTCGCAGGCGATGTTCAGGCTGCGCGTCGCGCTGAACCTGAAGGGACTCGCCTTCAACGAGATCCCGGTCAACATCGACGCCGGCGAGCAGAACGCGCCGGAGTTCCGCCGCATCAGCCCGATGGGCAGCGTGCCCGCACTGATGGTCGAGGGAACGGCCCTGACGCAGTCCCTGGCCATTCTGGAATATCTGGAGGAGGTGCATCCCGAGCCACCGCTGCTGCCGAGCGACCCGTTGGGGCGAGCCCGCGTGCGTGCGCTGGCCTCGGTGGTGGTCAGCGACGCCCATCCCCTGATCGTGCCGAGGGTCAAGCGGTACCTCGTCGAGCACGCCGGCTTCGGTGCCGCCGGCTGGAAGGCGTGGCAAACCCATTTCTTCGCAGCCGGGCTTCGCGGAGTCGAGGCGCGGCTGGCCGGCGACGGCGAGACCGGAACCTTTTGTCATCGCGAAACGCCGACCTTCGCCGACATCTGCCTCGTCGGCCTCTGCGCCGGCGCCAGGACATTCGGGATCACCGTGGCCGATATCCCCACGGTTGATCGCATCACGCAGACCTGCATGAAGCTGAAGGCGTTCGAGGCCGCCCGGGCCGACAAGCAGGCGGATTACCCCGGTTAAAGCAGCCGACCGAGAAGCGGGTTAACGGTTTTCCGGTCTGTTCGACGCAGCCTCTGGCTCGAAGTATCGCACCGGATCCGACCCGAGGCCCGATGATCCGGGACTGGCGACAGCATCAACCGAGCCGCTCAAGCAGCCTCGGCGTGGAACGCCTCGACCCATACCGGCGCTGGTCGGGCCGCTTGAGCCTCGAGTCGTTCCTGACCCTGCAGTTCAAAAATCCCCTCGGCTGAGCCGCACAAGGGACGTGCGTCGGGATGGTGCCGTGCGGTTGCCGAACGATCCGCAGCATGCCGGATGAAGGCTTCAGCGGCCCAGCAGCTTGGCCATTTCTTCTTCCAGCGACTCCAGCCCGTTCTTTTCCTCGCTCCCGTTGATCGGCGCGGGGTCGGCGGCGGCGAGTGGCGGCGCGGGTGCCTGCGGAGGACGCGGTTCCGTTCTCGCCGGGTTGGCAGGCGGCGGGGCGGCCGGGTCGCCGGGGGCTGGCGTTCCGGCCTCCGGCAGTCCCGGTTCGGCCTGGGGCGTTGTCCGCCTCAAGGGACGGATGGGCGGACGAGGGGGGAGCGGCTTCAGGAACGACGATGGCCGCGCCGGAACCGGGCGATCGGCGGGAACGAGAGCTGGCGCCGGCTTGGGTGGAGCAGGCGTCCGCGGCGGCGCGCCAGAAGGCTGCGGTTGGGTTGCGCCCGACGGCGGAATGGGAAGAA
>CALMGA010000367.1:0-24919 GCA_937863205.1 uncultured Beijerinckiaceae bacterium
CCATCCTCGCCGTCGGCCTTACCGCATCCGCGGCAGCGGACGACCTCGCCCGCGACCTCACCGTCGAGCAGTCCACCGCCGCCGACGCCGGCATCGCGCAGGCCGCCGGGCTGAAGGTGTCCGTCTCGACCGATCGCCAGGATGCCACCTACGCCCGCGGCGAGAAGATCAGGCTCTTCATCACGGCCAACGAGGACGCCTACGTCACCGTGCTCAACATCGGGCCGGCGGGGCAGGTCACCCAGCTCTTCCCCAACGCCTTCCAGCCGGACGCCCGCGTCGCCGCCGGCCGGCCCGTGGAGGTCGCGGGCGGCACGACGAAGGCCAACATCATGGTCTCGGGCCCCGTCGGCCGCGAGCTGATGAAGGTGATCGCCTCCAACAAGCCCCTCACCGTCATCGCCGACGGCCAGTTGCACGGCCAGGGCGCCTTCCGCGAGCTGCAGGGCGGCGTGCCGACCCTCGTTCGCAACCTGGAGGTGGCGGCGAGCGACACGAGCGCCAAGGGCCGCAAGCTCGTCACCACCAACGTCGTCCTGCGCACGGTCGAGTCCCGTGCCGGCAACGACACTCCGACGGTGGTCATCGTGCCGACCGCGGTGCCCGGCACGTCCGCCGCACCGGGCCTCGCGGTCGGCCAGGGCTTTCCCCTGCTCGCCGCGGTCGACAAGCAGAGCTACAGGATCGGCGAGACGGTGACCCTCGCCGTGACCACCCTGCGGCCCTGCTACCTCACCGTGCTCGACATCAACGCGGCCGGTGTGGCGCGCCAGCTCTTCCCCAACAGGCTGATGCCCGCCAACGCGCTCGCCGCCGACCAGACCGTGCTGATCTCGGGTGGCCACGCGCCGGTCGCCCTCAAGCTCGACGGCCCCGGGGGAACCGAGCAGATCGTCTCGATCTGCACCGCCGATCCCGCGCCGCTTTTCGCGCCGCAGCCCGACGACACGGCGACCTTCCCGCTCGCCAGCGACCGCGCCGCGGTCGACAGGACGCTGACTGTCACGGCGGCGCAGGGCAAGCCCGCCGCCGGCACCTCAACGATCTCGTTCACCGTGCAGCCGTAGGCCCCCGAGCCGAGGAGCCCGTCATGACCGCTTTGCGATCCGGCCGGCGCGCGACGAGCGCCGCCTCCCTGCGGCGAGGGGGGGCACCCGGCCCCCTGCGCTTACGGCCGGCCTGCCACCTGGGTGCCGCGCTGCTTCTCGCAGCCGCGATCCCGGAGGACCGCGCCATCGCGGCGATGAGCGTGGAGAAGGCCCCGTCCCAGACCTGCGCCCCGGCCATCGGCCCGGCCCAGGCCCGCCTCGCCGCCGCGCTCATCGGCAGGCTCGCCAAGTCCGGCAGGCCGGACAACATCGTCGTCTCCCCCGCGAGCCTCGCCGGCGCCTTCGGCACCCTTTCGCTCGGCGCCGACGCGGCGATGGAGAAGGCGATGGCCTCGTCGCTCGGCTTCGCGCCCGACGCGGTCTGCACGCCCCGCGCCCTGTTCGAGGCGCTCGACAAGTCGGTGGACGATCTCGCCAAGGGCGCGGCCGACAGCGTGCGGGCGGCCGACCGCCTCATCCTCGATCCCGCGACCAAACCCTACCCGCTGCTGCTGTCGACGCTGGCCGACCATGGCCGCCAGATCGTCGTCGACGACCTTGCCCGGCCCGATGGCGTCGCCCGCGCCAACGACTGGGTCAGGGAGAAGACCCGGGGCCTCATCCCGACGATCCTCAACGGCCCGCTGGAACGGCCGGCCCTGACCGTGCTCGACGCCCTGCACTTCAAGGCGAGCTGGGCGAAGCGCTTCGACCCCGCCCTGACCAAGGCGCATCCCTTCCGCGGCGCCGACGGCCGCAGCGAGGACGTCCTGCTGATGCACCTCGGCGAGGGCAAGTACGCCATCCGCCGGAACGAGGTGTTCGTCGCTGCCGACCTGCCATTCGCCGGCGAGCGCATTTCGCTCCTGCTCGTCACCACGACGGGCAAGCCCGCGACGGCGAGCGACTTCGCCAAGGCAGCGCCCTTCCTCGATGGCACAGGCTACGCCATGCTCAGCGGCGAGGTCGCCCTGCCGCGCCTCAAGCTGTCGGCGGCCGGCAACCTGCTTCCGGCACTCCCCGAGGTCGAGAAAGCCGGCCGCGGCACCTACGCCCTCGGCGGCTTCGCCCCCGGCATCCGGCTGGGTCAGATCCTGCAGCGCGTCGAGATGAGCGCCGACGAGACCGGCGCCGAGGCCGCCGCCGCGACCGCCGTCACCACCACCCGCTCCTTCGAGGGCCAACCGATTCAGGTCGTGCTCGACAAGCCCTTCCTCTTCGCCCTGCGCGACCGCGCGACGGGGCTGGTCCTCGTCGCCGGCTACGTCGGCAAGCCCGGCGTGCCGCCGGGCTTGCCCGAGGCGGCGAAGGCGGCCGCGGGCAAACCGGACGCCGCCGCGGTCGGAGCCGGCGCATCGGATGGAGCCAAACGGCTCGACGAGAAGCCCGATGCCGGCCCTCCCGGTGCCGGCAAGGCGGATGCGGGCAAGGCCGAAAGCGACCGGCCCGCCGTCGCGGGGCCGACTGCCGGCAAAGCCGAAGCCGACTCATCGAAGGCCCCTGCCGGCCGGGGCGGTAACCTCACGACGGTCGCGCCGCATCCATCGCCCGAGGGCAAGTGAAATGACCGGTGCGGGTGCGCCTGGTCTCGGGTGGCAGAGGGCGGCACGCCGCGGCAAGGTCTCGCCGAGCACAGGCCGGGATCGGCGCGCCGGATGGCGAAGGATCATGCTGGCCTGCGCCGTCGGCCTGCTCGGCCTGCCTGCCGCCCATGCCGCGCCGGACCGGCAGGTCGTGGCGGGCCTGCCGGCGGCGGAGATCACCGCCCTGCAGCAGCGCCTTGTCGATGCCGGCTGCTACGCCGGCCCGATCGACGGGCAGCCGAGCGCGGCGACGCAGGCCGCGGTGAACGTCTGCCCCGACCAGCGCCCGCAATTGCGCATCGAGACGGGGATGCACGTCGCCGCCGTCAAACGCATCAGCGTCGACCGGGATTGTCGATTGGCAGCCACCGGGTCAGAGGACAAGACGGTGCGGCTGTGGTCGCTGCCCAACGGCAGACTGCTGCGCACTCTGCGCCCGCCTATCGGCGCCGGCAACGGCGGTAAGGTCTATGCCGTCGCGATATCACCCGACGGGCGCCTCGTTGCCGAGGGCGGCTGGGATCCCGGCGACGAGGTCAATGGCACCATAGCCGTAACGGTCTTCGACGTCGCCAACGGCGCGGTGGTGGCACGGGTCGGCGGGCTGGAGAACGTGGTCGCTTATCTCGCCTTTTCCGCCGACGGCCGCTGGCTCGCCGCAACCCTCGGCGGCACCGCCGGGCTAAGGGTGATCGATACCACAGACTGGCGGATAGCAACGGCGGACCGCTTCTACAACGATCAAAGCTACGGCGCCGTATTCGCTCCGGACGGGCGGCTCTACACTAGCTCTGATGACGGCAAGATTCGCAGCTACGGGCCGGGGCCGGCTTTCCGCAAGGAAGGCGAGGTGTCAACAGAAGGCGGCAAGAAGCCTTACGCCATTGACATCACACCCGACGGCAGCCGCCTCGCGGTGGGCTTCACCGACAGCACTGCGGTGGACTTGTACGACGCCCCGGCGCTGACCTTCCGCGGCCATGCCGAAACCAAGGGGATCGACAACGGCGACCTCTCCAGCGTCGCCTGGCGCCGTGACGGCCGCGCCCTCGTCGCCGGTGGCACTTATGGCAAATTCGACTCTCGCGCCCTGATCTTAGACCGCAACGGCCGGCGTCGTGGTAGGCCTATACTGGTCGCCTTTAAGCCGATCTTCGACCTTAAGTCCTGCGGCGACGGCGTTGCAGTGGCGGCGGCCGACCCTGCCTTCGGCCTTATGGCGCTCGATGGAGACAAGACGCTGTGGATAACCGGTGTCGCCGCGGACATGCACGGCAAGCTCGGCGCTGCCTTCACCCTCTCCGCCGACGCCCGTCGCCTTCGCTTCGGCCTCACTGGAAGCATCACGCGCCCGGTGCTGTTCGACCTCGCCGCGGCGACGCTGATCGAAAGCCGCGATGACCCAGCCGGGCTGGCTGCGGCGCGGACCGACGGCCTGCCGGTCAGTAACTGGAAAGGCACCGACAAGCCGCTGATCGGCGGGCGCCCGATCGCACTCGATCCCCATGATTGGTCCGAAGCGCTCGCCGTGCGCCCCGGCGGCGACGGCTTCATGCTCGGGAGCGATTTCAAGTTGCGCGCCTTCGACGCCAATGGCCAGGAAAGGTGGCAGCGGACAGTGCCCGGCGCCGCCTGGGGCGTCAACCTCTCCGCCGACGGCCGCATCGTGGTCGCCGCCTACGGCGACGGCACCGTGCGCTGGCACCGTTGGTCTGACGGGCAGGAGCTGCTGGCAATGTTCGTCAATGAGGAAAATCAAGCCTGGGTCGCCTGGACTCCGTCCGGCTATTACATGGCTTCGCCTGGCGGCGAGGACATGATCGGCTGGCACGTCAACCGGGGCTGGGCGCAGGCCGCCGACTTCTTTCCCGCCTCGCGACTCCGCGACAACTACGCCCGGTCCGACGTCGTACGCCTCGTGCTGGCGACGCTCGACGAGGCCAAGGCGCTTGAGGAGGCCAACGCCGCCGCGCACCGACGCACCGAGGATGCCGGGCTGATCCAGCGCCTTCCGCCGGTGGTCACCATCCTCGGCCCCGCCGACGGCGCCACCGTCGCCCCCGGCCCGGTCGAGATCCGCTACGGCATCCGCCTCCCTTCCGGCGGCACGGTCGACCGCGTCGAGGTCCTCGTCGACGGCGCCCGCATTGAGGCCGGCGGGAGCGGTGTCCGCGGCCTCGGGCGCGTCGATGTGGCCGGCGGCGAGGCGACGATGGCCGTGCCGATGCCGGACCACGACGCGCAGGTCAGCCTCGTCGCCTACCAGGGCGGCCGAGCCAGCGATGCCGTGCGCGTCCTTCTCAAGGCCAAGCCCGCGCCCACGCCTGCGCCCATGGCCGACGTGCTGAAGCCGACGCTCTACGCCCTGCTGGTCGGCGTCACGCACTACGCCGACCATGCCTACGACCTCGGCTACGCCGCCGCCGATGCCACCGCCTTCGCGGAGACGCTGCGGGCGCAGAAGGGGCGGCTCTACCGAGACGTCGAGGTCAAGGTGCTAACCGACGGCGATGCCACGGCGGCGGCGATGAAGGAGGGGCTATACTGGCTCAAGGAGCGGATGACGAGCCGCGACCTCGCAGTGGTATTCGCCGCCGGCCACGGCGTCACGGATGCCAAGAACCGCTTCTGGTTCCTGACGGCGGATGCCAACCCGAAGCGGCTGCTGACCACGGCGGTGTCGCGCGACGACATCGCCGACGTGCTCTATGACCTGCCGGGCAAGAAACTGCTGTTCCTCGACGCCTGCCACGCCGGGGCCGCGCTGGGCGAGGCGACGCGCGGGCTTGCTCCCGACATCGGCTTGGCGGTGCAGGACTTCGCCCAGGCCGAGGGCGGGGTGGTGGCCTATGCCGCCGCGACGGGTCGGGAGTTCTCCATCGAGCGCGGCGAGTGGGGCCACGGCGCCTTTTCGCAGGCGCTGATCGAGGGCATCGGGCAGGGCAAGGCCGACCTGCTCGGCAAAGGCCTCATCACCACGGCGACGCTCGACGCCTTCCTGACCGATCGCGTCAAGCAGCTCACCGACGGGCAGCAGCATCCCGTGATGACGCGGCCGAAGACGGTGCCGGACTTTCCGCTGGCTGCGGTGCGGTAGCGGGGCCGTGACGCTCGCGCAGTGCCAATCTGCCCGGCAATCGGATGGGACCACCTTCCGCCTGCCTGGGCGCCCCGCCTACGATGCATCGCAGGCCCCGCCGTTCATCGTCGGTTGCGCTGTCTAGCGGCTGGCCACGATCGAGCCGTCGACAGGACCGGCGACGGTCAAGACCCGTCTTTGTCTACTTGGTTTGCCTGCCTGCCCAACGAGGAATGGATGACGGAGTCGAGACCGGTGCGACGCAAGTTTCTTTTCTGTTTCACATCGTTGCTTCTCGCTTCGATGCATTCCCCGGCCGCCTGGGCCGCCGCGACCTGCCAAGCCGAGGACGTGGCCGCAGCCGCGCGCGCCGGCGACAACGTCGCACTCACTCGTCTCTACAAGGCAAGGGGTTGCGAGGGCGACAAGTCCTTCTGCACCAGCCGCCTGCTCGGTGTGGGCTTCCTCGCGGAGAGCGACCGGCTGAAGGCTGGCGGCCGGTCCGACGAAGCGAGCCGCGTCTTTGCGCAGGCGGAGTCGTACAGGAACGTATGGCAAATTACGGTCCGCCTGGGCGACCTGGCTTTCTCCCGCGCAACCGGCGGCGACCGCAACGCCTACGCCGAGGCTGCGGCCGACTACGAGGAGGCGATCAACGACATCGCCGACAAGCTGGACTGCCGCTCCTTTGGAGAAGCGGAGCCGCCGTCCGTCGAAACCATCGCCTCGATCCACAAGCGGATGACGGAGGCCAAGCTCCTCGCACCGACCTTCGTCATTGCATCGACGCGGGACGGGGAATGCGGTGGCGTGTTCCTGCCCAGTGTCCGCGAGTTCAAGCCGAAGGCCACGCAGCTGCCGATCGAGTTCGAGACCGACTCGACGACCCTGACCGCGAAAGGCGAGAAGGCGGCCGAGGGGCTGACGCAATGCGTGACCAAGATGAAGAGCATCTCGCTGTCGGGCCATGCCGACGCCCATGGGTCGGATGGCTACAACATGGCCCTCTCGGCCAGGCGGCTGGAGGCGATCAAGGCCCGCCTTGTGCAGAGCGGCTACGACGGCGGGATCATCCTTGAGCCCAAGGGCAAGCGCGAGCCCTTCGCCGTCGACGATCCCGGCAGTTACAGCAGCGACCAGATCGACCAGATGAACCGGCGGGTCGAGCTGCGGGGGGTCAAGCGGTGACCGCCCTCCGCCTGCGAGTCTGGGGCTGCCTCCTCGCCGTCGGCCTTTGCGCCCCCATCCCCGCGCGGGCGGCCATCCACGCGATCGTCTATGGGTTCAACGACTATTCCTTTATCAAACGGCCCTTGACCGGAGCCGTCAACGACGCCGAGGACGTTACCGAAGCTCTCAGGAAGCGCGGCATCGCCGACGTGGTGAAGCGGACGGAGGCCGCGACCCGTCGCGCGGACTTCATGGCGGACTGGAACGCCATGCTCGGGCGGGCGCGCAAGGGCGACCTGCTCATCTTCGCCTTCGCCGGGCACGGCATACGGCTGATCGACGGCGACGCGAAGCGGCGCATCCGCTACGGCGACGACAAGGGCTTCCTGCTCCCTCAGTACGACGACCTTCCCCACCCCGGCGAGCCTCTCAAGCGATCGGAGGAACTGCTCAGGGACGAGGACCTCTACGACCTTTTCAAGAAGACGGCGGAGGGAAAGGGCGTGCGCATCCTGTTCATCGCCGACGCCTGCCATGCCGGCACAGGGATGAGGGAGCCCTCGCCGACGCCGCTTCGCTTCTACCAGCCGCCTTCGACGGCCACCCGGCCCTCGCCGTCGCGGGAAGCGGCCACGCCGCGCCCACCGATCGCCGGGGTGGTGGCCATCGGCGCCCAGACTCCCGACAAGACCGTCGCCGAGGTCAAGATCGACGACCGGCCGCGCGGCGCCCTGTCCTACGCTTTCGCGCAGGCGATCAGCGGGACGGACGCCGATCCCGAGCGGCGGGGCGTCCTCACGCCCGACGATCTCTTCACCTACGTCCGCGACGTCGTCCGCCAGCGTTCCGACCATAAGCAGGAACCCGTGCTCTTTGCGCGGGAGGAGGATACATCCACGCCTCTGTTCGGCGAGGGCAAGGCCGCCGGACCAGCCCTGCCGCCTCTGCCGGGCCTACCCGAGGTGGCCGTCTACGCCGGCGGCGCGTCAGTCGCCGGGGTCGCCACCGCGGACGACAGCGCCGGGGCGGACCTGATTTACGATCCGCAACACCGGCGGGTCAGCGACCTTGCCGGCGATACGCTGGTCGACGGCGTCAACGCCGCGCACCTTGCTGGCGCGGTGGCTGCCCGGCGCCTGCTCCTGTTCCTGCGCCGCGCCGGCGAGATTCGCGGGCCGCTGACAGTCTCCATGCGACAGAGGGGAACACCGAGGGGATCGATCGACAACGGCTTCCAGACGCCCGGCACGCAGCTGCAGTTCGAGTCTGCGGACAGCCCGCTCCCCTTCGTCACGGTCTTCGACCTCAACTCCGACGGCACGGTGCAATTTCTGGCGCCGCGCAACGGCGACACGCCGAAGATGGCTGCCAACCAGACCTTCGAGGTCAAGCCGCCCTTCGGCGCCGACTTCGTCGTCTTCGTCCGCAGCAAGGAGCCGCTGGTCGAGCTCGACGCCTTCTTCGCCAAGCGCGGGGACACGGCGCCGGCCGCGGGGCTGTTCGACGTGCTGTCACGCGACCTGCGGGCCAACGACGTCCGCATCGGCATCCAGGGCCTCTTCACCTGCGAACGCCTGACCGGAGACCGGCAATGCGCCACGCCGTCCGCGCCCTGATCCTGCTGGCGCTGCTCTGTGCCGCCACCGGGGCGCGGGCACGCGACCGCGCCCTCGTCATCGGTATCAACGAGTACCCGCTCGTCAATGGCGGGGGCAGCAACCTTGGCGGGGCCGTGGCGGACGCCCGGTCCTTCGCGCGCGCGCTTGAGGAGAGCTTCCGCTTCGACCCCGGCGACATCAGGATGCTCCTCGACGCGCAGGCGACCAGGGCCGCGATCCTGTCCGGCTTCGAGAGCTGGCTCATTGCCGGCAGCAGGCCCGGCGACCGCGTCGTCTTCTACTTCGCCGGCCATGGTGCGACGCAGATGGTCAAGGAGGGGAACGGCGAGCGCCCGACCTCGACGCTGGTCGCGGCCGACGCCAGCTTCGACGGCCCGGCCCTCCGCAACACGATCGAGGGCCGGCAAATCGGCCAGTACCTGCGGCGCCTCGACGGCCGCCGTGTCACCGTCTTCGCCGATTCCTGCCATTCGGGATCGGTGACGCGCGGCCTCGACCGCGGGCCGTCGGGCGTCCGCACGCTGACGCCGCGCGTACCCGCCGGCCTCTCGCAGGCGGCGATGACGCGGGACCTGCAGTCGGAGATCAAGACGAGCGCGGGTCTCCTGTTTTTTGTATTCGGAATGGTACCTCGGTGTGGTTCGCTGGCGGTTTGGTCGGCAGCGGCGATCGACCAGGTCACCTTCGACCTGTCGGACCGCTCCGGAGGCATCTTCACCCAGAGCTTCCTGCGCGGGCTGCACGAGCTTGGGATGGACCGCGACTCCTACGCCGCCACGCCGGGCGCCCTCCTTAACAACGTCCGCGACAAGGCCGCCGACTTCTGCCGGCAGAAGGAGGGATGCGTCGGCCTGACCCCGACCCTGCTGCCCGACGCGGCGATCCGCGACCTGACCCTGGCGCCCGATCCCCCTCCGCCCAAGCCCGACACGCCGCACCAGGCGGCCGAGGACGCGCAGGGGCTGCTCGCGCACCGCAACGACTTCCCGCTCGACGTCGCCATCCTGCCGGGCGCGCGAGTGAGGCTGCACGACCAGATCCGCTTCAGGGTAACCGCCGGCGAGGCCGGGACGCTTGTGATCCTCGACGCCGGGCCCGACGGCACGCTGCGGCAGATCTACCCCAACGGCTACGGGCAGGGGCGGCACGCCACAGGCGCGGTGCGCGCGGGCGCGCCGACCACCATTCCCGATGCGAGCTACGGCTTCGCCTTCGAGGCGGCGGACGCGGGGACGGGGCAGCTGCTGGTGCTGGTGGCGGATCGCTCGCTCGACCTTTCGGGCATCGTCGGCCGGAGGCTCGACGGCAAAGCGATCGCCGACCCCCGCGGCATCGTGGTGGAGCTGGCCGAAGAGTTGCAGAAGCCGGTGGTGACGCCCGACCTCGACAAACCCAACGGGGCGCACCGCTGGGCCTTCAAGGCGGTGCCGTACAGGATCGACCCTTGATGATGGAACTGACAACAGCCGCATTGCGATGGTGCGCCTTAGTGCTGCTGGCCCTAATCGCCGCTTGGTCGGCAGGCGCACAGGCCGCAACAGATAGGGCCGAACTAGGGACCATGTCGGTCGACGAACTCGTCGTGCTTCAGCGTCGGCTTGCGGATGCTGGCTGCTACAACGGAGCTGCCGACGGGCAGCCCAGCGCGGCAACCAAGGCCGCCATTGCCGCCTGTCCCGATCAGCGCCCGCTCCTCCGCATCGAGGCGGGGATGCATACAGACGATATCAATACGCTCAAGCTCGACGCCGGTTGCGCGAAGGTCGTAACAAGTGCCCAGGACAGGTCCATCAGGCTTTGGGCGGTTGATAGACTTGACCCCCTCCGCACCTTCCGCTTCGCACCCGGCATCCGCGCCTCCAATCCGGTTCTCTCCGCCGATGGTAGATTTCTGGCATTCTTCATAAGTGGGGGTGTTAACTTTCTTCTTAACTACCTTGCGCCTATTGAGGATACTTATATTATCATCGTCGACCTTGATAATGGCAGTAGCGAAAAAATAATAGGACCAATCGGTCACTTCTGGGATGAGATCGTTTTCTCCCCTGACTCGAAAATGCTTGTTGTATTCGGCGAGCATCAAGACCGGCCAATCGCTTTTGGCGCAGACGATTGGCATAAATTGGATCAAATGCCGGGACCCATCCGGGGAAGCACCGGTGTTTTTGCGCCGAATGGGAGACTTTTCACTTGGCAAGCTGAGGAGGAACAAAGTGGCACCCTCCACTCTTATGCCATCGGAACGAAGATTATGATAATAATGACAAAGCGCTTCAAGTGGCATTTGATGTCAATGGACGTCGCTTCGGATTCTAAATTCCTAATAAGTAATACGTTCGGCAGATCTTATATTGTCGATACAAATAGTCTTGGTGTTATCGGCCAAATTGCGGACTCATCAAAGACAAATAATGTTCCATTTCGTTCATGGGACTCATCGCGTAAATCTATGATTTCTACCTTTGCGATTGGGCAGCTTCCAAAGGAGCCCTCTTCCTACCTGGGCCGACGTGACCTAAGGCTCAAGATCGAAATTGTGAATCCATCTGGCCAAATTTCTCAAGCTGCATCCGCATCGTTCAATGCTCCCGATATACCTAGTGCAGCCTGTGCGGGCAAACTTTTCATTCGTGGAAGCCAGGGACGTATCATGATAGATGATCTTGCCGGCAAATCACTCTACGACCTGAAGTCGAGAACTCCAAATTACAATAGTAGCCCCCTGGAGTTTGCGGCTGACGGAGCACGTGTGCGCCTTCATCTCGATCCAGATGGGCCGCTTTATGAATTTGATCTGCAGCGCCATCAGTTGGTCGATCAGGTAGCTACCGGCAACCCGCCGATTAGTCCGGCCGAGGATTGGAAAAGTTGGCCAAGTCTTACCGAGCGCTACACCTCCCTGGTGGTTGATGGCGATACGGTGCCGGCTGCAAGCATGGCTAGGCGCCCCGACAACCGCTTGGTTGTCTCGGCACTGAGTGATGGCACAGTACGCTGGACCCGCGAGAAGGACGACAAGCAGTTGCTTGCCCTCTTCGTTAACAAGCAGACGAAGGCCTGGGTGGCTTGGACGCCATCGGGCTACTACATGGCCTCGCCCGGCGGCGAGGACATGATCGGCTGGCAGATCAGTCGCGGTTGGCTGCAGACCGCCGACTTCTTCCCAGCGTCGCGTTTCCGAGACAGATTTTCCCGTCCCGACATTGTGGAGCGGGTGCTCGATACCTTGGACGAGGGCGAAGCCGTGCGCCAAGCCAACGCCGCCCGCGGCGGCAAGCCCGGCCCGACGACACCCGTCATCGAGCGTCTGCCCCCCATCGTCTCGATCCTGTCGCCGCCCGACGGCGGCAAGGTCGGCGATGCGGTGCAAGTCGACTACCTCGTGCGCTCGCCCTCCGGCCTGCCGGTCGATGCCGTGGAGGCGCTGGTCGACGGCCGCCCGGTGCCGGCCGGGCGCGGCCTCGGCCGCCTCGACGAGGGCGGCGGGCTGAAGCAGTGCCTCGGCGAGACGCGCGGCCTCGGGCGCACCGATGGTGCGCTGCAGGGCTGCCGCGGCAGCCTCACCGTCGAACTGCCGCCGGGCGCACACGAGGTTGGCCTGTTCGCCCGCTCCGGCGACAGGACCAGCGAGGTGGTGCGGGTCAGGCTCGCCCGTGCCGCCCCGGCAGGCGGAACCACGAATGACGGCATCGCTCTTCTGAAGCCGAAGCTCTACGCCCTGGTGGTAGGCATCTCGGCCTATGCCAACCCCGACTATGCCCTCGCCTACGCTGCCAAGGACGCCCGCGACTTCGCCGCCGCGCTCGCGAACCAGAAGGGCGGGCTCTACGCCGACGTCGAGGTGCGGGCGCTGGCCGACGGGGAGGCGACGGAGCGCGCCATCAAGGACGGGCTCGACTGGCTGACGCGTGCGGTGACGAGCCGCGACGTCGGCATCGTCTATCTCGCCGGGCATGGCGCGCTCGACGAGCGCGAGCGCTTCTACTTCCTGGCCAGTGACAGCGACGCCGCCCGCCTGCGCTCGACCGCCGTGCCGCGCGAGGACATCCAGGACGCGCTCGGAGCGCTGGCCGGCAAGGCGCTCCTGTTCCTCGACGCCTGCCACGCCGGAGCGGTCGGCACCGGGGGCACGGGCGGGCGGCGCGGCACGGTGGACATCAACGCGGTGGTGAACGACTTCGCCCGCTCCGAGCGCGGCACGGTGGTCTTCGCCGCCTCCACCGGCCGGCAGGTCAGCCAGGAGGATGCGGCCTGGAACAACGGCGCCTTCACCAAGGCGGTGGTGGAGGGGCTGGGGCTGCCCGGCGCCAAGGCCAGGGCCGACCTCGTCGGCGCCGGCACGATCACCACCTCGCAGCTCGATGCCTACGTCGCCAACCGGGTCAAGGCGCTGACGCGGGGCGGGCAGAGCCCGGTGATGATCCGGCCCCCGACCGTGCCGGACTTCGCCTTCGCCCTGGCGCGGTGAAGGCGCCGCGAGCCTCCCGCGCGATGACACCTCTACCCTTCCATCGTCGCACGAGCCCGACCCGATGAACGTGAAGCCTCCCAGCAAGCCCGTGTCGAGGTGGGCCGCCCTCGCCCTCCTGGGCCTCCTCGCCGCCGTCTCCGCGGCATGGGCGGGGCCCGACGACGTGCGCTGCGGCAGCCCGCAGAGCGACCTCTCCGTGCAGGCCTGCACGCGGCTCCTGCAGCGCAGCCCCCCGCTCTCACCGGATGCACTCGCGATCGCGGCGTTCAACCGGGCGGTGGCGCTGAAGGACAAGGGCGACCCGTCGGCCGCCCGTCAGGACCTCAACACCTCCATCCGATCGAAGCCGCTCGTGAACGCCTACTTCCTGCGCGGCATCATCGCGATGGACGCCGGCAACCTCGACGCCGCGCTCGCGGACTACGATGCCGCCCTGAAGCTGGAGCCGAGCAAGACGGAGGTGCTCGTCGACAAGGCCCTGGTCCTTGACCAGCAGGGCGATGTCGCGGGGGCGCTGAAGGTGATCGGCGCCGCCCTGCGCCCCGAGCCGGGCAACGCGACCGCCTTGAACCAGCGCGGTAACCTTTACGGAAAACTCGGTCAGGCCGGGAAGGCGAGGGCGGACTGGGCGAAGGCGGCCTCCCTCGACGATCAGTTCGCCGCCTACTTCGCGAAGAACCAGCGCATCGTCCGGGTGATAGTGCCGGCGCCGATGGCACTGCCGCTCGATCGGGCGACGGTGCGGCCGGGCAGCCGCGTGGCGCTCGTCATCGGGAACGCGAGCTACCGTGTCGGAGCCCTCGCCAATCCGGCCAACGATGCCAGGAGCGTCGATGCCGCCCTCAGGCAGCTCGGCTTCGAGACGAGCCTCGCGATCGACCTCGACCGGCAGGCCTTCGCCGCCGCGGTCCGGGACTTCGCGCCCAAGGCCGCCAAGGCCGAGGTCGCCATGCTGTACTACGCTGGGCATGGCCTGCAGGTCGCGCAGGGCAACACGGGCGAAAACTACCTGCTGCCGGTCGATGCCGACATCCAAGCGTCGGCCGACGTGCAGCGCGATGCGATCCCAGCCTCGGACCTCCTCGCGGCGATGAACGGTGCACCGACGCGCATCCTCGTCCTTGACGCCTGCCGCGAAAATCCGTTCTCCGACCGTCTGAAGTCGTCGAGGCCCACGGGAGGCGCCCGGTCCCTAGAGTTCGGTCGGGGCCTGGGACGGCTCCCGGCCTCGCCGGTCGGACAGGCGTCGGGCAATCAGGACAGCGGCACCCTCGTGGTCTTCGCGACGGCAGCGAACCAGGTCGCCTCCGACGGAAGGCCGGGCCTTGCCAACAGTCCCTTCAGCGCTGCCTTCGCCAAGTATCTGGTGTCGCCCGGGGTGGAGATAAAGACGGTGATCCAGAAGGTGAGCAGCGACGTCGTCAGCGTCACAGCGCGGCGTCAGTCTCCCTTCATGTCGTCGAGCCTTCTCACGGAGGTCTATCTCGCCGGACGCTGAGCGCATCTCCGCCGCGCCTCTTGAGGGGGCCGGGATGGTTCCATAAGCTCTGAGCTCATATCCCGTAACGACGATGCAGGGAGGCGAATTTGAAGCGGATGTTGAAGCCTCTGTTTCATGCCGCCTGCCTGATGCTGGCCGGATGCATCGAAGGAGAGCGGGACCTGTCCAAAACCTATGAGGTCGTCACGCCTCTTGCGGTGGGGACGTATTCCACCGACGCGAACAAGGAGCGCGCCGATTTCGTGATCGTCGATGGGTCGTATCATCAGAGAAACAAGGGGGGCGGCATTCAGGATGCCGCCTACACCTTCCTGAATGTGCCGGGCGGCGATGGGGTCATGATCGTTCAGTTCGCCGCCAAGGGTATCGAAGGCTTCTACTATTACTTTGCCGGCGCTCCCGACCAGGATGGCAGGATGACGATCTACGACTTCGAGCCGTCGTCGTCGTGGCTGCTGCCGACGGACATCAGGACCGCTGTCGACGTCGGTAATGACTCGCTCAAGATCAGAAGCGCCTCGGACACGGACAGGGTGCTGCGAACGATCATGCGCAACAGGCTGGAGTTCGACCCGAGCGTCCGGCACATCACGCTCTCGCCCCTCAACCCACCCGGACCGGCCAAGCAGGACGCGACGGATGCCGCAACGGCAGCCACGCCGCCGGCTCCGGCGAAGAGCCAGACCCGCGTCGCCCTCGTCATCGGCAACTCGGCCTATCGCAATGTCCCTTGGCTCTCCAATCCCCGGCATGACGCGGAAGGGATCGCTGCGAGCTTCAAGGCGCTCGGCTTCCAGACCGTCGATCTCGATCTCGACGTGACCCAGGCCGAGTTCCTGCAAGCCCTCCGGCGATTCCGCGACGCCGCCGACGAGGCCGACTGGGCCGTCGTCTACTTCGCTGGCCACGGCATGGAAGCAAGCGGCCGCAACTACCTGCTCCCCGTCGACGCGCGCCTCAAGTCCGATCGGGACGTCGAGGATGAGACCGTGTCCCTCGATAGGGTCCTCGACGCGATCTCCGGCGCCAGAGCCCTGAAGCTCGTGATCCTGGACGCCTGCCGCAGCAATCCCTTCGCCGCGACGATGAAGCGTCGCGTGTCGAGCCGGTCCGCCGAGCGCGGCCTCGCGAGGGTCGAGCCGCCCGATGCCTCGGTTCTCGTCGTCTATGCCGCGGAGGCCGGCGCGACGGCGGACGACGGCAACGCCGTCCACAGCCCATTTGCGGACGCACTCCTCCGGCGCATGAACCAGCCCGGACTGGAGATCCGGCGCCTGTTCGACCTCGTCGCGGGCGACGTGCTCAAGCGCACGGGCAGGTCCCAGAGGCCTTTCACCTACGGTTCCATCCCCGGCGAGGTGGACTTCTACATCAAAAGCCAACGCTGAAGGCGCCCATGCCAGGGGCCGCCGGCGCCCGGCCCGCCGGGGTCGGACACGTTGGCGCCCTCCAAGCGCCTTGGCGGCTGCGGGTCTGTGCTGTCACGTCCAGTTGCGGCAGTGTCCGTCGGGTCGCGAGGCCTTCCGCCTCGCCGCTCTCCCGGAGTTCCCGACCATGCGCCGCCTCGCCCTCTGCCTCCTCGCTGCCCCGCTCCTCGCCGCCACGCTGGCCTCCGCGTCGGCCGGGACAGACGATGACCGGCTGCTGATCGTCAACGGCAACACCGGCCACGTCGTCTACGACGACGGCCGCAACGACCTCTTCTGCGTCACACGCCGCACCGTCGTCGGCTACGACGATTGGGGCCACCCCGTCCGCCAACGCACGATGCGCTGCCGGTAGGCTGGAGAGGGTTTCGATGCCGGCGGGCCGCTGGACGGGTCATCGAATGGTCGCGGCGGTGGCCGCGGCCGGCGATCTTGCCAAAGCGGCTCCGCCGGCCGGCCCGACGCCGCATAAGCCGGCGGGTAATACAAGCCGCGCTCCAGAGGCATCCGCAATGCCGAGGTGCAACCGCAGCGGCATGCTAGAACGACCGACCGCTCGGGACCATCGCCGCGATGAGGCGCTCAAACCCGACAACGTCACCGACATCGTCCTCACCCACCTCGACAACGACTACGGCGGCGGGCTGCACGACTTCCCCCGCGCCCTGGTGCGTCTCTTGCCGGAGGAGCTGGACAGCTACGACGGCACCCGCCCGCGCGGCCCCTATAAGCCTTATCAAGTCTCTCGCGCCACCCGCTTTGCGACCCACGCCGGCAGCGGCGAGCGCTGGTTCGGCGTCGACACACGCAGCGTGCCGCTACCAGGCGACCTCGACCTCAAGCTCGTGCCCGGCCACACGCTCGGCCACTGCGGCGTCGCTTATCGCGAGGACGGCAGGTGGTCGCTGCATGCCGGTGACGCCTACTTCGACGGCCGCGTCTACTTCCTCGACCAACCACCGGCGCTACCCA
Source organism: uncultured Beijerinckiaceae bacterium (assembly GCA_937863205.1). Next base: position 16,911 of record CALMGA010000367.1, read on the forward strand.
TCGAGATCGCCTTCCAGTCGTCGCCGGACGCCCGCGTTGCAAGCCTCGCCGCGCTGAGGCGGATCAGGGCGCAGCACGCGGACGAGGTCGCGATGTTCTGCACCCACGACCAGGCCGAGTTCATGCGATAGACGCAGGGGCGCGGGCGCCCCGACGCGGGCAGCGCCGACATCATCGGCACCGGCCGGGTGCACACGACCGGCCGTTGACGCTCGCGATCGGTGCGGGGGCGCTGGATCGATTTGTCAGGCACGTCCGCTTTCGAGAGCTGCAGACATATTCTGCGACGCCGTAGTTGGTGAAGGTTTTCGGATGCCGGCCGGCAACGGTGCTGCGGCCGAGCGATGGCCGGCGTTCGAAAACCGCCCATGCACGAACCCGCGGTTTTGCACGCGATGGCTATGATGGGGTGGACGCCCCCCGACGGCATCATCGTGCCAGAGTGGCGATGTTGAGGCACCACTTGAAGGAGGCGTCCGTGGCGGAGGTTAGCACGATCGGCTTGGACATTGCGAAGAACGTGTTCCACGCTCACGGAGCCGACGCGAGTGGGCGGGGCGTGTTCAGCAAGCGGCTGAGCCGGGCGAAAGTGCTGACCTTCTTTGCCGACCAGCCACGCTGCACGGTCGCCCTGGAGGCCTGCGGCGGCGCCCACCACTGGGCGCGCGAACTGATGGCGCTGGGTCACGAGGTGCGTCTCATCCCGCCCGCCTACGTCAAGCCGTTTGTGAAGCGCGGCAAGAACGATGCGGTCGATGCCGCCGCGATCTGCGAGGCGGCCCAGCGTCCGACGATGCGCTTCGTGGCCGTGAAGAGCCAGGAGCAGCAGGCCTCGGGCCTCGTGTTCCGAACCCGGGATCTCCTGGTTCGCCAGCGCACCCAGCTGATCAACGCCCTCCGCGGGCATCTGACCGAGTATGGCTGGGTTGCGCCGAAGGGTCCTTCCCATGTCGCAGTGCTGGGTCGGCTCATGGACGAGGAGATGGCCGCCTCGCTGCCGCCTGCCGCGGTGGCGATGTTCCGGGTGATGCTTGACCTGCTCGCCGAGTTGGACGGCCGGATCGCCGATCTCGACAGGGAGATCGCCCGTCGCGCCCGGGAGGACGAGACGGCCCGCCGGCTGATGACCATCCCCGGCATCGGCCCGATCACCGCCACCGCGCTGATCGCCCTTGCTCCGTCGCCCGAGACCTTCGCGAAGGGACGTGACTTCGCCGCCTGGCTCGGTCTCGTGCCGCTTCAAAGATCGACGGGCGGCAAGCAGAAGCTCGGGGCGGTCTCGAAGATGGGCGAGCGCACGCTGCGGCGCCTGCTGATCATCGGCGGCAGCGCCGTGGTGCGACAAACACTTCGACATGGGTCGCCCAAGGAGGCGTGCAAGGGCTCGTGGCTGGAGCAGATGCTGGCGCGCAAGCCGCGCATGCTGGTGACGGTGGCGCTGGCCAACAAGATGGCGCGCATCGTCTGGGCTCTTCTGATGAAGGGCGGAAGTTACCAAGCTCCGGCGGCGGCCGCGGCGTAGAGCCGAGGTCGACGCCAGAGGCTGTCGGGGACGCGAGATCGGTCGAAGGAGGGTATGGCACAACAGTCGGCGAGACGGGGTCGGAAAGCCAGAAAAATCCCACGTGCCCAGAGCACGCGGCTATGAGTTGGATCCGATCCGCGAACTCCCATACGGGCCCGCAGCCACCGGCTGCATCGAGAGGCCGGACAGATGGCAGCAACCGACATCGTGCCTACCACTGAAAAACCGCTTGCGTTCAGCGGGGCGTCCACAGATGGAATTTTGATCGGTCCGCGATCGTGTTGACCGAGATGCGGCGGCCGGGCAAGCCGGGTCGACATGGCTCCGCATCGGGAGTTCGCGGCTCGAAGCGTGGTCGGGGCAGGCTCTGTCAAGACGGCGGCAGCGGGTTTGACGTGACGGCGCGCACGACGTCCCATCGACCGCGGCGGCATGGCTGCGTCGAGAGTTCGTGCCTGGGCGCGCCGGGTCACGCCGAGCCTCCCCGGGAAAAGGACGACGACGCCGGTGGTCCACGCGGTTGCGCCACGCCGGCGAGGATGGCGAGAACGATCATGCGACCACCGCAGCATGGGCACGCTCGATGCGGTTCGGGCGAGGCGGCAGGCTCGGCACCGCTCGTCGGCGACGAGGCGACGGTTGGACTGGCAAGGAGTTCTCTGGCTCGTGCGACGCTGGCTTGGCGCCCGGCGCTGGCGAGCAGGCCATAGTGCCGGATGCGGTGAAAGCCCTTGGGCAGGACGTGCAGCAGAAAGCGCCGGATGAACTCGTCGGCGACGAGCGTCATGACGCGATGGCGCGCGGCGCCGTCGCGCCGATAGTCCTTGACCCGGAAGGTGACGCCGCTCTCATCAAGCGCGAGCAGGCGGCGGTTCGAAATGGCGACACGGTGCGTGTACCTCGACAGGTAGGCGAGCACGGCCTGGGGCCCGGCGAACGGCGGCTTGGCGTAGATCACCCAGCGCATCTTTCGGACGGGGGCGAGGTGGCGCAGGAAGGCGCGGCGGTCGGCGAAGCCAGCCCCCTCGCCAAAGAAGCGCAGCCGGCCGGTGTCGTGCAGCTTGGTGAGCCCGGCCAGGAACAACCGGCGGAACAGCGCCCCGAGCACCCTGACCGGCAGCAGGAAGGCCGGTCGCGACGAGACCCAGCGCTGGCCGTCGAGCGAGATGCCGCCGCCTGGCACGATCATATGGAGGTGGGGATGGTGGGTCATCGCCGAGCCCCAGGTGTGGAGCACGGCGGTGAGGCCGATGCGGGCGCCGAGATGCTTCGGGTCGGCGGCGATGGTCAGCATGGTTTGCGATGCCGCGCGGAACAGCAGGTCGTAGACCGCCGCCTTGTTGTGGAACGCGATGTCGGCAACGGGAGCCGGCAGCGTGAACACCACGTGGAAGTACCCGACCGGCAGCAGGTCGGCCTGGCGTGCCGCCAGCCACTCGCGCGCCGCCGCGCCCTGGCATTTCGGACAGTGCCGGTTGCGGCAGCTGTTGTAGGCGATGCTGGTGTGGCCGCAGTCCGCGCAGCCTTCGACATGGCCGCCGAGCGCCGCCGTCCGACAGGTCTCGACCGCCGCCATCACCTTGAGCTGATCGAGGCCGATGTGACCGGCATGGTCCGCCCGCCACGCCGGCCCGTGCCGACGAAAGACGTCGGCGACCTCCAGTGCGGTGCGCACCCGGGCTCAGCCGCCGGCGCTGTGGCCCTCCATCAGCAGCTTGAGCGCCTCGATCGGGCTTGTCACCGCGCGGATCGTTTTGGTGGCGACCCGGGCATAGAGCGCGGTGGTGTCGAGCTTGGCATGGCCGAGCAGCACCTGGATGACGCGAATGTCGACGTCCTGCTCCAAGAGATGGGTGGCGAAGCTGTGCCGCAGAGTGTGAGGCGACACGCGCTTGCGGATGCCGGCAACCTCCGCCGCCTCGTGAACGGCGCGGTTGAGCTGCCGTGTCGAGATCGGCTCCAGCGCGGTGCGGCCGGGGAACAGCCAGCCGTGGGGCAGCATCACGCCGCGGCGCCTGCCCTCGCGCCACCACAGCCGGAGCAGCTCAAGGAGCTGCGGCGACAGCATGGCGTTGCGGTCCTTGCGGCCCTTGCCCTGCTCGACGCGGATCAGCATGCGCGTCGAGTCGATGTTGTCGACCTTGAGCGCGGCCACCTCCGACACGCGAAGCCCGGCGCCGTAGGCGGTGCCGAGCGCCGCCTTGTGCTTGGGCCCGGGCGCCGCTTCGAGCAGCCGCCCGACCTCTTCCACGCTCAGCACATCCGGAAGCTTGCGGGGATGGCGCACCAGGACGAAGCGACGCGACAGGTCGGTTCGGTCCAGCGTCACGGTGAACAGGAAGCGCAACGCCGAGACGGAGGCGTTGATCGTCGCCGGCTGAATGCCGCTCTCGCTCTGATGAACCTGGAAGCGGCGGATGTCCTCGGCGGTCGCCGTGTCGGGCGTCCTCCCCAGGAACGCGGCGAAGCCGCTCACCACGCGAAGGTAGTCGCGCTGCGTTCCCTCGCACAGGCCGCGCATGGCCATGTCTTCGAGCATGCGCCGCCGCAGCGGGCTGATGGGCTTGGCGGTGATGGACTTGGAGATGACTTGGTTGGACATCGGATCGTCCTTGAGCTGAAGGGTGACCCTTCATGCTCGGAGCCCGATCCGGCTTCCCTCAACCTGCTCTAACGACCACGGCTACGCGACACCGCGCCGAGCGCCTCCCGCGTAGCGGGTTCGTGCATGGGTCGTTAGCCGTCGATCGACCGATGTCGGCTCAACGCCCAGACATCCTCCAGACGAGCCATTCTCCTTTCGGCCAGTTCCCGATGAAATCAGCCGAGCAGTACCGCGCGATCGCCGAGGCTGCGGCACATAGCAGGCAGGCTCGCTGAGATCGAACGCGCTATGCTGGCCGGTGCCGACCAGATCGCCGCCACTGCGTATGGGAGGGCTGGAGCAAGTCGATGCTGCTGCGCGTGTGCGACCTGGAGACCACCGGCCACAGCCCGCCCGAGCACGGCGTGTGCGAGGTCGGCTGGACCGACGTCACGCTGGCCCTGGGCGACCCAGCCGGCTGGCAGGTGCAGCACGGCTTTACCTCGCTCCTCGTCAACCCCGGCCGGCCCATCACGCCCCAGACCTCGGCCGTGCACCACATCGTGGATGACGACATCGCCGACGCCCCACCCTGGCCGGAGGCGGCCGCCCACATGCTCGACGCGCCGGGCGAGCGCATCACCGCGCTTGCCGCGCACTCCGCCAAGTTTGAGCGGCAATGGATCACCGACGCGCTCACCGGCGGCCTGCCGTTCATCTGCACCTACAAGTGCGCGCTGCGGCTGTGGCCCGACGCGCCGTCGCACTCCAACCAGGCGCTACGCTATTGGCGCAGGCCCGCCGGCCTCGACCGCAGTATCGCCCACGTCGCCCACCGCGCCGGTCCCGACGCCTACGTCACCGCCTTCCACCTCCGCGACATGCTGGCGCTCGCCTCGCTCGATCAGCTCATCGCCTGGACGGCGGAGCCGGCTTTGCAGGTGCGCTGCCGGTTCGGCAAGCACCGCGGCGTGCCCTGGCGCGAGGTGGACGACGGCTTCCTACGCTGGGTCGCGGAGCGCGACTTCGATGCCGACGTGCTGTTCACGGTGGAGCACGAGATGCGGCGCCGGCGCGAGGCGATGGGAGGCGACGAGCCGGCACCCGTGCGGCCCGTGGCGGCGGGCGCAGGCGAGCGGGACGCGCTGGAGCTACCCTTCTGACAAGTTCATGCCGACGAAGGCCGATGTTGAGTGTAGGAATATCGGCGAAGAACGATAGCATAGGTCAGCTCTGTATCGGGCGGGACCGCCGCCGCGGGATCCACGTTCACTTCTCGAGTTCGTCGCTTGGAAGGGAAAGCGCGGTTCCGGCCAACTCAGGACGGGAGAAGGCTGGAACGCCTGTTGCGGTGGCCCCGCCCGCGGCTTACACAACAGACTGACACATGACCCGAGCCGAGGCTGCTTCGCACAAGCAATATCAACCACTTAGCAGGTGACTTGGAGGTTCGAGTCCTCTCCTGGGCACCACCGATTTCTTGACGTTTTGTCAAGAAGTTGCTGCGAAACAAAGGGTTGGTCGACGTCCGCATGCACACCGCGGATGCACACTTGGCCCTTCGCATGCCCCGCCCCTTCGAGCACAGCTCCGGCATTTTCTTCCTCAACGCCAAGGTCCCGAAGGACCTCGCCGCCAAGGCGCGTTCTACCCGCGTCACCCTGCCCGTCGGCGACGCGACGACGACGATCGCGGTCACGACGAAGGTGTTCCTGTCTCTCAGGACCAAGGACCCCGCGGTGGCCCGGGTGCGCTTCGCCGACGCGTACGCCGCCCTCGCCCGCCACTGGGAGGCGATGAGGGCCGGCCCGAAGCCTCTCACCCACAAGCAGCTCGTCGCGCTCGCCGGGGACGTCTACCGCGAGCGCGTCGCCCGCTTCGAAGCCGACCCCGCTTGCGACCCTGCCCTCTTCCTGAAGAAGGCTGAGGCCGACCGGGACGCCTTCCTGGACTGGAAGTACGGCGACGATGACGGCCTCGGCGAGATCTCGGATGAGAGCGCCCGCTTCTACGCCGCCATCCAGCGCTCGTCCGGGCCCGAGCGCCTCGCCTACGAGACCCGCGCCGACGTCGACCTCGGCCATTGCACGGTCACCTACGCGGAGGCGCTCGAGCATCTGTTCGGCACCGACGCCGACGCGATCTGCGCGCGGCGCCACGTCGTGGTCGACGCCGCCACGCGTGCAAGGCTGCTCCGCGAGATCGCCGACGTGGTCCGGCTTGCGGGAGACAAGCTCGCTCGCAACATGGCTGGCGACTATGCGGAGGACGAGAACCCCAAGCGCTTCCCTGCCTTCGAGCCTTCCGGACCGCCACAGCCCCCCTCTGCGCAGCCCGCCATCGCGAAGGATCCCAAGACGATGGCCGAGCTGCACGAGGACTGGCGGGCGCACAACGCCGACAAGCGCGCCGCCTCGACGCTGCGCCGCTACGCGCCCTCCCTGCAGAGCCTGATCGCGCACCTCGGCTCCAGAGACGTCCGCCTCGTAACCGAGGACGACATTTGGGCCTGGGCGGAGAAGCGGCGCGACGCGGACGGCATCGCGCCTCGCACCATCAATCGCAACGACCTCGTCGCAGTCGCCTCCGTCCTGCAGTTCGCGACCACGCGCGCCGGCAGTCGCCTTCTCGCCGTCAACCCGGCGCGTGGCGTCAAGCTTGACCTGCCGAGCCGGCCCGAGACCCGCGACAAGACCTTCCTGGCTCAAGAGGTCAGGGCCATCCTGCGCCTCGCCCGGAGCGCCAAGGGCCGGCGTTATCCGAAGGCGGCAGCCTCGCGCCGCTGGGCGCCGTGGATCTGCGCCTACACCGGCGCGCGCATCCAGGAGGTCTGTTGGCTGCGCAAGGAGGACGTCTGGCTGGAGGGTGCGATATGGGTGGTCCGCTTCCCGCGCACCAAGGAAGCCAGGGCGCGCATCGTTCCCGTGCATGACGCGCTGATCGAGGAAGGCTGGATCGAGTTCTGGCGAAGCGCCCCGGACGGGGCCCTGTTCACGGGCGACACGTCGCAGAAGGCGGGCGTGATGCGCACGCCGGCGGAGATGCGTGCCAGCGAGCTCGCCACCTGGATCCAGCAGAACGTGGCGCTGGAGGACGGCGTCAGCCCCAACCATGGTTGGCGGCACACCTTCCTCACCATTGCCGAGGGCGTCGGCATCTCCAAGCGCCACGCCAACGCCATCGCCGGGCACAACCGGAAGAAAGATGCCTCGGACGGTTACGTCGCGTTCCCGATCGACGTGCTCAAGCGGGAGATCGACAAGATCCCGGCCTACGATGTCTGAAAGGGCGGATCGCTCGCGAGCGAGTTGCCCAACACTCGACCGGAGCTGGCCGGAACCGGAATGGCGGGTCCGGGCACGGATGGCTGAGACAGCGGTCGTTCAGCAGCGTTGGCTGCCCCTGTCGGTCATCGGCACTGCGGCGGGAGTCAGCAATTCACCCGTTGGCGCCCCGATGAAGTCGCCGGCCGCGGCGGTGGCGAGGGGGCCGTCGTCGCGTTGGGGGTGACGCGCCCGGTCGACGGAGACGGTCCCGAGCGCCCCGCCCGCCTCGTCCACGACGTTCAGCGGCGCGCCGTCGACCGGCAGGGCACGCAAGAGGTCGGGGTAGCGCACCGCCGCCGAGATGGTGGGCGGTCGGCGCCGCTCCGCCGCGCGCCGCGCGTCGTGGATGCGACCGCTGTAGACCGAGCGCGGCTCCAGGGCGCGCGCGACCAACAGGGCGCCGGCGACCGCCAGCAGCACCGGCACCATCGTCGCATCGAGCTGCCGCGTCAGCTCCGCCATCAGCGTCACCGCCGAGAGCGGCCCCTTGGTGGCGGCGGCCAGCACCGCCGCGGCGCCGAGCAGGGCGCAAGCGCCGACGGGCGTGCCCGGCCACAGCTGGGCCCAGCCTGCC
>CALMGA010000367.1:24929-25345 GCA_937863205.1 uncultured Beijerinckiaceae bacterium
ACATCAAGGAGCGTCTGCGGGCCTGACCGCCGGCGCCGCGGCGCGCCGCGCGGCGTGGAGGCCACACCTTAAGCTCCCGCGCGCCTCCAGGCCGCGCGCGACCAGCAGGGCGCCGGCGAGCGGCGCCGCGATCACCGCCGGGCCGGACGGCTTGCATCCGTCGGCCCAGGCGACTAGCCTGACGTAGCCGGCCGACACGACGCTGGCGACAGGGCCGACGGCGAGGGCGAAGGCGACGAGACCCGCCGTGATGGGGATGGCCGGCACGTCGTAGGTCGGCCGGTCCGGCAGCAGCAGCCAAGCGACGGCGGTGGCCAGCCCGCTCGCCAGCAGCGCCGGGGCGACCAGCGGCAGGGCGAGCGAGCCGAGCAGCACCTCCAGCGCGAACAGGGCGCCGCCGAAGGGCACGTCGTAGG
>CALMGA010000368.1 GCA_937863205.1 uncultured Beijerinckiaceae bacterium
TGCACGCCCGGCTGATCGTGGTGCTCAACGACAACGACATGTCGATCGCCCCGCCGGCGGGGGCGCTTTCGGCCTACCTCGCCCGCCTGGTCTCGGGCGGCACCTACCGCACCGTGCGCGAGGCCGCCAAGCAGATGGGCAAGCACCTGCCCAAGTTCGTCTACAACCGCGCCCGCAAGACCGAAGAGTTCGCGCGGAGCCTGCTGACGGCGGGCGGCACCCTGTTCGAGGAGCTGGGCTTCTACTACGTCGGCCCGATCGACGGCCACAACCTCGACCACCTGCTGCCCGTGCTCAAGAACGTGCGCGATTCCGATACCGGCCCGATCCTGGTCCACGTCGTCACCCAGAAGGGCAAGGGCTACGCTCCCGCCGAGGCCAACCACGAGAAGTACCACGCCGTGGTGCCCTTCGACGTCATCACCGGCACCCAGAACAAGCCCAAGGCCAACGCGCCCTCCTACACGCGGGTGTTCGCCGATGCGCTGATCACCGAAGCGGCCGACGACGACAAGATCGTCGCCGTGACGGCGGCCATGCCCAACGGCACCGGCCTCGACCTCTTCGCCAAGGCCTACCCCGACCGCTGCTTCGACGTCGGCATCGCCGAGCAGCACGCCGTGACCTTCTGCGCCGGCCTCGCCACCGAAGGCTACAAGCCCTTCGCCACCATCTACTCGACCTTCCTGCAGCGGGCCTACGACCAGGTGGTGCACGACGTCGCCATCCAGAACCTGCCCGTGCGCTTCGCCATCGACCGCGCCGGCCTCGTGGGCGCCGACGGGGCGACCCATGCCGGCTCCTTCGACACGGCCTATCTCGGCATTCTGCCCAACATGGTGGTGATGTCGCCGGCCGATGAGTCCGAGCTGGTGCACATGGTCGCCACCGCCGCCGCCTACGACGACGGCCCGATCGCCTTCCGCTACCCGCGCGGCGAAGGCGTCGGCGTGGAGCTGCCGAAGAAGGGCGAGATCCTGGAGATCGGCCGCGGCCGCACCGTGCGCGAGGGCAAGCAGGTCGCCATCCTCTCCTTCGGCACCCGCTTGAAGGAGGCGATGCTCGCCGCCGAGGACCTGGAAAAGCACGGCATCAACGCCACCGTCGCCGACGCCCGCTTCGCCAAGCCCCTCGACATGGTTCTGATCCGCAAGCTCGTCGCCGATCACGAGGTGCTGATCACGGTGGAAGAAGGCTCGGTCGGCGGCTTCGGCTCCTTCGTCCAGCAAGCCCTGATGGACGAAGGCGCCTTCGACCACGGCCGGCTGCGGTTCCGCTCGATGGTGCTGCCCGACCACTTCATCGAGCACGACAAGCCGGAAAAGCTCTACGCCGCCGCCGGCCTCGACGCCAAGGGCATCGTGGCCAAGGTGCTGGACACGCTGGGCCAGGCGGACACGATCCGCGGGCCGCGCAGCCTCAGGGCGTAAGGGGCGGCATCGAGGGTTCGCGCCTGAAGCAGCGGACCCGCCGATGATCGACGACATGCGTGCGCCTGATGCCGGCTGCGTGTCCGCCTCCGTGCGCGCCATCGCCCCCTCCCCCGTTGCGCGGAAACGGACACCTCCGCCATCGGCCAGCCATTCGCGCGGGCCGACCGGTCCGGCTTGACCCATGGCGGATCGGCGCGAGCCGACCGATCCTCTGCAGGTGCGATCACGCGCCCGTCGATGGCCTCGCGACAGGCTGCCGACGCCGACCCGGACGGCTCGCCGCGACCGAAACCTCCTCGCTTCCGACGAGGTGAACGGCAAGCCGGCCGCCCTCACCGCCGGCCTGATCGGCGGCACCCGCACCGTCACGCTGGCCTGGGTGGTCCTGGGCCCGCACGTCTCGCCGATGGCCGACCTGTTCCTCGCCTCCAGCAGGGTCGCCGAAGACACGGCGCCGGGGCTGAGCAAGTGGCTGCGGTCCGGCCTGTTCGGCGCCGGCGACCGTGCAGCCGGTCGCGGCGCCGAAGCCGGCCGCTTGGCGGCGGGCCAACCGCCCGCCCCGGTCCCCAACCGATGTCACCGCGCCCGCGCCCGGAACGTCGCCCGGGGGGGCCGTTCGCGACGGGCTGCGCCGACTGGCCCCGCTGCATCCATGCTCGGGGCGTGCTATGCCCGGCCTCGCTCGGAAGGATGTGCTTTCCCGGATGAAGCCGATGAACCAGACGCTGCACCTCAATGGCGCGACGCGCGCCGTCGTGGTCGATGATCCCGATACGCCCCTCCTTTACGTCCTGCGCGACCAGCTCGGGCTGCACGGACCCCGGTTCGGCTGCGGCCTCGGCCAGTGCGGCGCCTGCACGGTGCACCTCGACGGTCAGGCGATCCGCTCCTGCATCACGCCGGTGTCGAGCGTCGGCGAGGGCAGGATCGTGACGCTGGAAGGGCTGGGCACGCTCGACAAGCCGCATCCCGTGCAGGCCGCCTTCATCGCCGAGCAGGCCGTGCAGTGCGGATACTGCATCAACGGCATGATCATGCAGAGCGCCGCCTTTCTCAAGGACAACCCCAAGCCCAGCGCCGACGAGGTCAAGGCGGCGCTGGCCAACAACCTGTGCCGCTGCGGCACCCACCTGCGCATCGTGCGCGCGGTGCAGCGCGCCGCCCAGGCGATCTAAGCAGGTTTCGCAAAAGTGCCCCGCGGTTTCGCGATCGAAACCTGCGGCTTGTCCGAAACCTCAGCGGGTGAAGCTTTGGCCGGCCAACGCGAACCTGCTCAGAACAACGGACAGTCGATCGGACCCGGTCCGATAGTCTCGCTTGTCGTGCCGCATCGAAACCTGCCGAAAACCGCCGCGCCCGTTTCGGTCCGATGCTCTTGAGGAGCCGCCGCCATGAAAGCTCGAATGAACGTCCACCTCGACCGCCGCGCCCTGCTCGCCGGCCTCGGCTCGCTCACCGTGGCCTTCAGCCTGCGTCCGGCGCTGGCCGACCCGGCGCAGGACCTCGCCACGCTGGAGGTCAACAAGGTCTACGCCGGCAAATCGGTCGCGTCGACCGAGGTCGACGCCTATCTCGCCATCGACGCGCAGGGCAAGGTGACGCTGTTTTCCGGCAAGGTGGATCTCGGCACCGGCGTGGAAACGGCGCTGACGCAGATGGTCGCCGAGGAACTCGACGTGCCGATGGCGGATGTGGCGGTGATCCAGGGCGACACGCTCCTGACCCCCGACCAGGACCCGTCCTACGGGTCCAACAGCATCCAGAAGGGCGGGCTGCAGATCCGCCAGGCCTGCGCCACGGCGCGCCACGCGCTGCTCGCCGAGGCGGCGGATCGCCTGGGCCAGCCGGTCGATCGCCTCGCCGTGCGCGCCGGCGTGATCGGGCCCAAGGACGGCCACTTGGACGGTGAAACGGAGGGCAAGACCATCGGCTACGGCGAGCTGATCGGCGGGCGTCGCTTCAGCCTCAAGCTCGACCCCAAGGCGCCGTCCAAGAACCCCGACGGCTTCACGGTCGTCGGCAAGCCCGTGGCCCGGCTCGACATCCCGCCCAAATGCGTGGGCGGCTTCACCTACATGCAGGATGTGCGCGTGCCCGGCATGCTGCACGGCCGCGTCGTGCGCCCGCCCGGCATCGGGGCGACGCTGAACGGCGTCGACGAGGCGTCGGTCGGCGACATCCCCGGGCTGGTGAAGGTCGTCCGCCTGGGCAACTTCCTCGGCGTGGTGTGCAAGGGCGAATGGGCGGCGATCAAGGCGGCGCGGCAGCTCAAGGCCGACTGGTCGGACTGGCAGGGCCTGCCCGATCAGGCCAAGCTTTGGGACCACGTGCGCGGGACCAAGGTCGCCAAGGAGGACGTCACCAGCAACGTCGGCATCTTCGCCTCGGGCGCCGACGCGCTCGCCCCCGGCAACCTCCCCGAGGGCGCGCGGCGCTTCAAGGCGTCCTACGACTTCACCCTCCACACCCACGGCTCGATCGGCCCGTCCTGCGCCATCGCCGACGTGCGCGACGGCGCTTTGACCTGCTGGACGGCGTCGCAGGCGACGCACAACCTCGCCAAGCAGCTCGCCCTGATGACCGGCCTCGCGCCCGACAAGGTCCGCTGCATCTACGCCGAGGGTTCGGGCTGCTACGGCCGCAACGGCCACGAGGACGCGGCCGGCGACGCCGTGCTGCTGTCGCGGGCTGTCGGCGCGCCGGTGCGGGTGCAGTGGAGCCGGGCCGACGAGCACGGCTGGGATCCCAAAGGACCGCCGACGCTGGTCGACATGGAGGCGGCGCTCGATGCCCACGGCGACGTGGTCGCGTGGTCGTCGCAGTTCTTCATCCCGCAGGGCGCGGCCGGCTTCGTGCCGCTGGTGCCGGCGTCGCTGGCTGCCCTGCCGCACACCACCGTTCTGTCGCCGGGAGGCATCACCGGCAACACGGCGATCCAATACGCCATCCCCAACATCCGCACGGTGGCGCACCGGTTGGAAACGACGCCGCTGCGCCCGTCCTGGATCCGCACGCCGGGGCGGATGCAGAACACCTATGCCAACGAAAGCTTCCTCGACGAGCTGGCGCTCGCCGCCGGCGTCGACCCCTTCGAGTACCGGCGCAAGCTGCTGACCGACAAGCGCGGGCTGGAGCTGCTCGACCGGCTGCGGGAGGTGGCGAAGTGGCAGACGCCCGACCCCAAGCGCGACCGCTCGGGGGCGGTGCTGACCGGGCGCGGCATGGCCTACGTGAAATACGAGCTGATCCGCACCTACGTCGGCGGCATCGCCGAGGTGGCCGTCGACCGCCACACGGGCGCGATCCGCTGCACCCGCTTCACCGTGGTGCAGGACTGCGGCCAGATCATCAACCCCGACGGCATCCGCAACCAGCTCGAAGGCAACGTGATCCAGACGGTGAGCCGCACCCTGCTGGAGGAAGTCACGTTCGACCGGGCCAACGTTACCAGCCTCGACTGGGCGAGCTATCCCATCCTCACCTTCCCCGACCTGCCGGAGGTGGTGACCGACCTGATCGACCGCCCGCACGAACCGCCGTGGGGTGCCGGCGAACCTTCCGCCGCCATCGTGCCGCCGGCGATCTGCAACGCCGTCGCCGACGCGCTCGGCGTCCGCTTGCGCTCGATCCCGTTCAAGCCGGAAAAGGTGAAGGCGGCCCTGGGGCAGATCTGAACGGCGGGCTGGGTGCCATCTGGCGCCGCATGGCTCCGTCCGGCGGCATCGAGGGCGAAAGGCATCGCTTCGCTCATAAGATCTTGCCGATGACGACCGCGTCGGGGCTCGCCCGCGGCCCGGCGAGGCAAGAAGAGCTTTCGTTAACCATGTTCGTTTACCGTTCCGGCAGGTTTTCCCGCAGGACCGCGATGCGCCCGCTTGCTTCAACGATCCTCGCCGCAGCGCTGCTGCCGTGTCTTGCACTCGCCGGCGCCGCGCGCGGCGCCGATCTCGGCGGGGACGGGCTGCGCCCCGGTTTCGCACCGGACCTGCCGCCCGCCGCCTTCACCTGGACGGGCGCTCTGGTCGGCGTGCATCTCGGCGTCAACGTCGACGGCGGCAGCACGATCGGGCTCACCGGCAACGACGCCATCCTGCAGAGCAACACGAGCAACGGGCTGCGGCCGGGCGGCGAGCAGATCCACACCGGCGGCTTCACCGGCGGCGCCCAGGCCGGCTACAACTACGAGTTGCGTTCGCCCTTCGGCTTCGGCGACGCCGGCATCGTGGTCGGCGTCGAGACCGACATCGCCGCCACCGGCACCAGCGGCAGCGTCACCGCCACGAGCGACCGCGCCTCGACCTTCGCCTCGCGCACCGACTTCCTCGGCACGTTGCGCGCGCGCGTCGGTTACGCCTCCGGCCGGGTCCTGGTCTACGGCACGGGCGGCTTCGCCTACGGCGGCACCGCCGACAACACCAGTTTCCTCAACGGCGTCGGCCGGCAGATCTACCACGGCAGCAGCGATACGATCCGCACCGGCTATGCGGTCGGCGGCGGCGTCGAGGTCGGCCTGCCGGGAACCCTGGTGCCCTACGGCCGCCTGAACGGCGACGTCGTCGCCAGACTGGAGTTCCTGCACTACGAACTCGGCGCCACCGCCAACACCCTCGCCAACAACGACGGCCTCGATCCCGGCTACACCCAGCGCACGCGCAACAGCGGCACCCTGGTGCGCGCCGGGCTGAGCTACAAGTTCGGCACGCTCAGCGCGCCGGCCCCGGTCGTCGCCCGCTATTGAGCGCGCGTCACACGATGGCGAGGCGCAGCGCCGGCAGGCCGGCGACCGCCGCCAGCAGCGTGTCGCCGGGCCGTACCGCGCCGACGCCGGCCGGGGTGCCGGTCATGATGAGGTCGCCGGCCTTCAGCTCGCTCCACCGCGACAGCTCCGCGATCTGCTCGGCGACGCTCCAGGTCATCTCGGACAGGTCGCCGCTCTGGCGCAGCACGCCGTTGACGTGGAGCGTGATCGCACCCGAGCGGGGATGGCCGCGGCCGGCGACCGGGACCACCGGGCCGACCGGGGCGGCACGGTCGAAGCTCTTGGCCGTTTCCCAGGGGCGTCGCGCGTCCTTCATCCGCCGCTGCGCGTCGCGCCGCGTCATGTCGAGGCCGACGGCATAGCCGAACACGCATGCGAGCGCGTCGCTCGCGGCGATCTCGCGGCCGCCGCTCCCCAGGCAGGCGACCAGCTCGACCTCGGGCTGGTAGTCGGCGGTCAGCGGGGGCATGGGATGCTCGGCGACGGCGGCGACCGGCTGCACGGCGTCGGCCGGCTTGCAAAAGAAGAACGGCGGCTCGCGCCCGGGATCGCCGCCCATCTCGCGGGCGTGGGCTGCGTAGTTGCGCCCGACGCAGTAGATGCGCCGCACGGGGAAAAGGCCGCCGCCGTCCACGGCGAGGGCGGGTTGCGGGAGCGTGAAGATCGCGTCGGTGCTGGGCATCGCCATGAGATAGCGCGCCGGCGCGGACGGACCGTGCGTGGCTGAAATATTCTCCCGCCGCGAAGCGGGGAAGTGCATGGAGGCCATCGACGCGCCGACCCTTGCGCGGGAGACCGGCAGCGAGCCTTCGCCGGCAAGGCGGGGCGACAGCCCCTCAACCGCCTTCGAACGCTCCTCCCCCGTGCCGTGCGCAGGGGAACAGGCTGCGGCGATGCGGCGAAGGCCCGCTGCCCTCGCCGTTCGCGTCAGCGCCGGCCGCGTCCGGAGGCGGCGCGGGCGCGGCCCTCGCG
>CALMGA010000369.1 GCA_937863205.1 uncultured Beijerinckiaceae bacterium
GATATGAGCGCGCCAGCCTGCGCGACCTGCGGCGAGGTGCAGGCCGACGCCGGGGCCCGCTTCTGCGAGAACTGCGGAGCGTCCCTCGTCGGCGGCCAAGGCCATGTCGCGGGAGAGGCCACAACCGGCGGGTGCCGCTGCGCGACGCCGCAGCCCGACGAGGACGGCTTCTGCGGCACCTGCGGCAAGCGCGCCGTCTTCAAGGTCCGCGCCGCCGACCGCGAAGAATGGCTCGACGCGGCAACCGCGATGGCCTGCGACCGCGGCCGTCGCCACCCGGCCAACCAGGACGCGGGCGGTGTCGTCGGGCGCGCCGACGGCACGATCCTGCTCGTCGTCGCCGACGGCGTGTCGACCGCCTCGCGCTCGGACGAGGCCGCGCTCGCGGCGGTGGCGGCGAGCAGGGCCGTGTTCCTTGCCGACGATGGCAGCGCCGACCGGAGGGCGACGGCGCGCGCCTGCCTCGCGCGCGCCGCCACTGCCGTCGCGGCGATGCGGTGCGACGAGGACGCCGACGGGCCGGCCTCGACCCTCGTTCTCGCCGTGGTCGCCGGCCGCGAAGTCTCGCTCGCCTGGGTCGGCGACAGCCGGGCCTATCAGGTGATGGCCGGCGTGCCGGCGACGCAGCTGACGCGCGACGATTCCTGGTGCATGGACGAGGTCGAGGCCAAGCGCCTGACCTATGCCGAAGCGCTCGCCGACGAGAACGCCCACGCGATCACGCAATGGCTCGGCATGGCCGAGGGCGAGCTGAGGATCCATGTCGGGAATCGCACCTTGCCGCCCGGCGCGGCCCTGCTCCTGTGCAGCGACGGCTTGTGGAACTACGCCGACGAGGGCAGGGCGATGGGCGCCGCCTACAGCCAGGCGTGCCGCGATGCGGATGCCGCCGAAACCTGCCGGCGCCTCGTCGCCTTCGCCAACGACAAGGGCGGCCGCGACAACATCACGGTGGCCCTCACCCGGCCATGAAGCATCGGACCGAAGGTGCGCGGCGGTTCCGGAAAGGTGCGATAGGCGGGCGTGCCGCCGCCGGGTGCGGGCGATGGGTTCGTCGCGCAACGAGCGGGGCTGCAGGATCGGACTCAGAACTCCACGCGCCGGACCTTGGCATCCATGGTCTCGCGGATACCCCGCGAGGCCAGCATCACTTCGGACAGGAAGGCGGCGAGCGCGCCGACGGTGCAAAGGATGCCGAGGCCGAAGAAGCCGAGCAGGATGGTCTGCGTCGCCGCCGAGCGCAGCAGACCGAGGAACAGGGTGAGCACGGTGCAGCAGGTGCAGGCGCCCGACACGGCGGCGAGAACCACGGCGCCGTCGAGCAGCAGCGAGCGTCGCTTCAAGGTCGCGAGGCGGATCAACAGGATCGTGTCGGCGCCCTTCTCGGAACGCCCGAACTGATCTGCCAGCACGTTGACCTGATCGGCGACGCGGGCGAGCCGGGTCGTGAACACGCTCAACAGGTTCGCCACGGCCGTCAGCAGGAAGATCGGGGTCAGCGAGATCTGGATGATGTGAACAACCATATCCAGGCTGTTGCCGGTCGACTCGATCATGGGCGGGTAATGGGCAAGCGGCGAGAACCTGTCAACGTGCGGCACCAGCGATGACGAACGCACCTCAGCCCCGCTTCAGATGGGCTTGCGCGGCTGCAGCAGCAGCGCCACCAGGCCGGTCCACCCCGTCTGGTGCATCGCGCCGATCCCTTCCCCGGTGTCGCCGTTGAAGTATTCGTGAAAGGGAACGCAGTCCCGGAACGCCGGATCGCCGTTGAGGATGGGGTTGGCGCCGTGCACGGGGCGGCGCCCGTCGGGGCCTTTCAGGAACAGGCCGTTCAGCCGGGTCGACAGTTCGCGGGCGACGCCGCCGAGGTCGAGGAAGCGGCCGGAGCCGGTCGGACATTCGACCTTGAAGGACGGATCGTAGAAGCGCTCGAACTCGTAGAGCGAGTCGATGAGGAGGTAGTTGATCGGCATCCACACCGGCCCGCGCCAGTTGGAATTGCCGCCGAACAGGCCCGAGGTCGACTCGGCCGGCTCGTAGTCCACCATCGCGTGGGTGCCGCCGAGGTCGACCACGTAAGGCACCTCCTCGTGGACCTTGGAGACGGCGCGGATGCCGTGATCGGACAGGAACTCGGTGGTTTCCAGCATGCGCGTCAGGATCGCGGTCATGCGGGTGGCGCGCAGCAGCGACAGCAGCAGGCGATCCTGCTTGCCCGGCTCCTGCGGGTGCGACACCAGGCCGGCGAGGTCCTTGCGATGGGTCAGCAGCCATTGCAGCCGGCCGGCGAAGCCCGGGAACTTGGCCAGGGCCTCGCCGTCGATCACCTGGACGGCGCACAGCGGGATCAGCCCGACCAGCGAGCGCACGCGCAGCGTCAGCCGCGTCCCGTCGGGGAGGTTCAGGATGTCGTAGTAGAACATGTCCCGATCGTCCCAGAGCCCGACCGGGTTGCCGTCCTCGCCGTCGCGAAGGTCGGTCATCGCCGCCGCGATGAAGAGGAAGTGCTCGAAGAACTTCGAGGCGATGTCCTCGTAGACCGGGTCGGCTCCGGCCAGCTCCAGGGCGATGCGCATCAGGTTGAGGGCGTACATCGCCATCCAGGCCGTGCCGTCGGACTGGCTGATATATCCACCCGTCGGCAGCGGCTTGGATCGGTCGAACACCCCGATGTTGTCGAGACCGAGGAAGCCGCCCTGGAAGATGTTGCGGCCGCCCTCGTCCTTGCGGTTCACCCACCAGGTGAAGTTCAGCATCAGCTTGTGGAAGACCCGCTCCAGGAACATGCGGTCGCCGCTGCCCCCGGATTCGCGTTCCATCTGGTAAACGCGCCAAGCCGCCCAGGCGTGCACCGGCGGGTTGACGTCGCCGAAGGCCCATTCGTAGGCCGGCAGCTGCCCGTTGGGGTTCATGTACCATTCGCGCAGCAGCAGGATCAGCTGATCCTTGGCGAAGCCGGGATCGACGATGGCGAAGGTGACGCAATGAAAGGCGAGGTCCCAGGCCGCGTACCAGGGGTACTCCCACTTGTCGGGCATCGAGATGATGTCGGCGTTGTTGAGGTGCGGCCAGTCGACGTTGCGGCCGCGGCGGCGCTCGCCCGGCGGCGGCGGCTGCGTCGGGTCGCCGTCCAGCCAGCGCCTGACGTCGTAATGGTAGTACTGCTTCGACCACAGCATTCCCGCCAGCGCCTGACGCTGCACGGCGCGGGCGTCGGCGTCCGCGATGTCCCTCTGCACGACGGCATAGAACGCGTCCGCATCCGCGAGGCGCGAGGCGACGACCGCGTCGAACGCCTCGACCGACAGCGGGGCCGCGCCGGCCGGGGCGAAGCGGTAGCGCAACGTCACGGTCGCGCCGGGTTCGATGGTCAGCCGGTCGAGAGCGGCGGCCTTGGTGCCCTCGTTGGCTGGGTTGACGCCGTCGGCGACGCCGCCGACGATCCGATCGTTGATGCCGTCCTTCGCGAAGCCGGCGTTGCGGCCGCCGTAAAGCCGGTGGTTGTTGGTTTCATTGTCGCAGAACAGGAACTCCGACGATTGAAGGGCCGAGAAGCGGCGCTCCGGCGCGTTCGGCCGGGTCGCGGCGACGGACCCATCGGCCTGGAGGCGCAGATGCGGCTTGGCGTGGCCGGCGTCCCAGGACCAGACGTTGCGGGCCCAAAGGTGGGGAAGGACGAAGACCTCCGCCGCCTCCGCCGCGTGGTTGCGCACGCTCACCCGCATCAGGATGTCCGACGGGTCGGCCTTGGCGTATTCCACGCTCACATCGAAGTAGCGGCCGCCATCGAAGACGCCGGTGTCGATGATCTCGTATTCCCGCTCGTTGCGTCCCTTGCGGCGGTTGTTCTCCGCCACGAGGTCCTCGTAGGGGAACGCCGCCTGCGGATACTTGTAGAGCAGGCGCATGTAGGAATGGGTCGGGGTCCCATCGAGGTACCACCACAGTTCCTTGACGTCCTCGCCATGGTTGCCCTCGCCGTTGGTCAGGCCGAACATCCGCTCCTTGAGGATGGGGTCGCGCCCGTTCCACAGGGCGAGCGACAGGCACCAGAGCTGCCGGTCGTCGCTGAAGCCGGCGATGCCGTCCTCGCCCCAGCGGTAGGCGCGCGAACGGGCGTGATCGTGCGGAAAGTATTCCCAAGCGTCGCCGCCGGCGCTGTAGTCCTCGCGCACGGTGCCCCACTGGCGCTCGCTGAGGTAGGGTCCCCAACGCCGCCAGTCCGCGCCCTGCGGTCCCAGGAGGCGCTTGCCTTCTTCCGTGTCGAGAAGTCTCGTCGGCGCGTCGGATGTCATGCTCGGGCTCGCTTCTCGGGACTCAAGCATCCGGCGGATGCGGATCAGTTCGCCCGGCCACCGGGCCTGGTACGGGCAGCCGCGCGATGCGTGCGGCGGTTCGCCGTCGGCGATCCGCGAAACATGGCCGAGCCCGGCTTGGTCGAGTCGCGCCATGGCGGCGCGATGACGATGAGGCCGGTCAGGCGATCCATGCGCCGGGCTCGTTGTTGGGCGCGGGTGAACGGTCGCCTCACATAGCCCCAAGTTTTTGGTTCGAGCGAGCGTTCACAGCTTCAGCCGACTCGGCAGGATGATCGCGGCGGGTGTGCGATGCGATCTCAATCTTCGCACCTTACGTCGGCCAGGGCGCGATCCGCTTCGACCTGCCCCCTCGACCCGCAGCTGCCCAACATCTGCCATGGCCAGACCGTGATCAAGACGCGCCCCCTCGCGCGCAGCCTGTCGACGCTGGAGGCGGCGTTCGGGCAGCTGCTGCCGACGCTGCTGATCGGGCGTGTTCTCAGCCTGACGATGAGGGACAAGTAGCGGGAACGCGATCGACCCGCGCGATATGACCCGACCCCATGCCGAGGCGGCGAAGGCCTGCGGATCGAGGGATCGCCGTCCCTGCCATCGAAGCTCCGGCAGGCTTGGTCATGCCCTTGCATTCCCCCTCGCCGAAGGAGAACGTCATGTCAGAGGGTGCCATTCAGCTCGGCCTGCGCGACCTGCGCAAAGCCTTCCCGGCCAAGGGCGGAGCCGTTGCGGTGCTGGACGGACTGAGCTTCGACATCTTCGAGCGGGACTTCGTCAGCATCATCGGGCCCTCGGGCTGCGGCAAGACAACGGTGTTCAACGTCATCGCCGGCCTGCTTGAGCCGGATTCCGGCACCCTGCGCTTCCGCGGGCAGATCGTGCCGGGCCTGCGCGGGCGGGTCGGCTACATGATGCAGAAGGATCTGCTGTTTCCCTGGCGCACCGTGCTCGGGAACGTGATGCTGGGCCTGGAAATGAAGGGCGTCGGCAAGCGGCAGGCCACCGACATCGCCCGCGAGTACCTCGCCAACTTCGGCCTGCTCGGCTTCGAGAACGCCTATCCCAGGACCCTGTCGGGGGGCATGCGCCAGCGGGCGGCCCTCATCCGCACCCTGATCACCGATCCCGACATCCTGCTGCTCGACGAGCCGTTCTCGGCGCTGGACTACCAGACCCGGCTCTACCTGGAAGGCGTGCTGCTCGATGCCGTCGAGCGGTTCAACAAGACGGTGGTGCTGGTCACCCACGACATCGACGAGGCGGTGGCGTTGTCCAAGCGCGTCATCGTGCTCGGCAACCGACCGGCGAAGGTCAAGAGCGTGCACGAGATCACCCTCGCCGACCGCTCGCCGATCGGGGCGCGCAGCGACCCGCGCTTCTCCGACCATTTCCATGCGCTCTGCGGAGAGCTCGACATCCAGACCCGTTCCCATCCGCAAGCCCGTTCGCCTTCCGGGGCGAGGGCTGCCTGATGGCGATCGAGGCCCTCCCCACCGAGGCGGCCATCCCCGACGCCTCGACCGTTCGGCGCGGACCCGGCGCGCTCGCCCGGCTGGTCGACGGTCCGCTCGGGCGCGGCGTCATCCAGCTCCTGCTGGTTGCAGCCTTCTTCGCGGCCTGGGAGGTGGCGGTCGACGCCGGCTGGCTCACCGAGTTCCTGGTCGGCGCGCCTTCGGGGATCTGGCGCGTGTTTCTTATGTCCGTGAAGAACGGCAGCCTCTTCGTCGATACCTGGGATACGGTGATCGAAGCGGTCCTCGGCTTCGTTATCGGCACATCAGCCGGGTCGCTCGCCGGGCTCGGCCTGTGGTATTCGCGGTTCGTCGCCAGACTCGTCGAGCCCTTCATCGTCGCGATCAACTCGGTCCCCAAGATCGCGTTGGCGCCGATCGTCATCCTGTGGTTCGGCACCGGCTTCGTGTCCAAGGTGGCGCTCGCGGTGTCGCTGACGGCCCTCGTCGCTCTGATCGCCGCCTACCAGGCGGCCCGGGATGCCGATCCCGACCTGCAGGCGCTTCTGGCTTCCATGGGAGCCTCCAAGACCCGCATCTTCGGCAAGGTGATCGTGCCCTCGACGCTTCCGGCGATCATCGGGATGTTTCGGATCAACATCGGCTTCGCCCTGGTCGGCGCGGTGGTGGGCGAGTTCATCTCCTCGCAGGCCGGGCTCGGCCACCTCATCTACAACGCGTCCTCCCTGTACGACCTCGACGCGGTCTGGGTCGGGCTGTTCGTGCTGATGGCGGTCGGCTTCGTGCTGTACCACCTCATCGGCTTCGCCGAGCGCCGCATCCTGCCCTGGCGCCAGATCTCGACGGCCGGTCAGGTCCAGGTCTGAGGGCAAGTCTGAGCGCGAACTTCATCCTGCCAGCCTGCCGTCCGGCAGCCTCGATCGTCACACCGGGAAAGACCACAGATGCGCAACCGCCTCCGCCCGCCCTTCAGCTTGCCCTTGCGCTTGCCCCTGCCCACGCCCTTGCGCTCGACAGCCGTCGCCGTCGCCCTGCTCGCGGCGGCCGCTCCGGCCTCGGCCGCCGCGCTGAAGGCGACGGTCAGCCAGGCGTTTCAATCCATGCTCTACCTGCCGCTCTACGTGGCCATCGACGAGGGCTTGTTCGCCAAGGCCGGCGTCGACGTCACCAAGGAAACCGCCGGTGCTCCCAGTGTCGCGCTGTCGGCGGTGATCTCGAAGAGCGCCGCGTTTTCGATCCACGGCCCGGAATGGACGGCTGTGGCCGCCTCCAAGGGCGCGCCGGTCAACGTCATCGCCAACGTCGTCAACGGGGCGGCGGTGTGGATCGTGACGGCGCCGGACGTTTCCTTCACCGACGTCCACAGCCTGATGGGGCAAAAGGTCGTCAGCGGGCTGATGCCCACCACCAGCACCTCGCTGTTCCTCAAGCTCCTCAAGGAGAACGGGATGAGCAAGGACGACCTGACGCTGACCCAGGTGCAACTCGGCTCGGAGCCGGGGCCGCTGCTCGCGGGTCAGGCCAAGGTCGGCGTGATGTACGAGCCCGGGCTCGATCAGGTCGTGGCCAAGGGGATGAAGGTGGTGCTGGGCTTCCCGCAGCAGTACGGCCCCTACGCCTTTTCGGCCGTCAGCGCCCGCAGGGATGTCGACCCCGCCACCGCCCAGGCCTTCGTCGACGGCATGCAGGCCGCGATCAGGCTGATGCAAAGCGATCCGGCCAAGGCGGTCGCCGTGGCGAAGAAGGAGTTCCCGAACCTTGATCCCGCCGTGGTCGAAGCTGCGGTCAAGCGGATGATGTCCGAGAAGGTATATCCGCAGAGCGTCGACATCACCCCGGACGCCTTGAAGATCGCCCTCGACACCCAGATCGCCCTCGGCAATCTCGCCGGTCAGCCCGACTACGCCACCCTCGTGCGCCGCGAGTTCATCGCCAAGGCGACGGCAGGACACTGAGAGCGAGACTTCGGGGCGCGAACCTCGGCCCGGCCCGCTGCAGGATGTGAGCAGCGCCGCGTGCGTTCCGCGCGCCCGTTTCATGGCGGCGGGTTCGCCCGTCCTCGCGGCTTTATCCGGCAGGCTGCGGGAGGGTCTCGCCGGTGCCGTCGTGCTTGTCCGATGCGGCGACGGGCCGGCTCGCTGCCTCGACGCCACCCACGGTCTTGCCGGGCTGCCGGCTTCGGAGGGCAGCCAACCAGACCGCACTCGACGGCAACCGTAGGTCTGCAAACAGCCCCTTCGGCGCGAATGTCGCCAAGCACCTGGTTGCGCCGGGGCTGGAGATGGAAACCTTGATCCAGAAGGTGAGCGGCGACTTCGAGGTCACAGGTCGCCGACGGACTCCCTTCATGTCGTTCAGTCTGCTTCGGAGATACACCTGGCAGATCGATGAGAGCGGCACGCCCTGCGGCAGGTCCGCCGGGATGACGCGAAGAGTCTCGTCATCGTGATGGTGGAAGCCGGAAGGTCCGGTTTGCCCGGCAGCGGAACCGAGGCAGGCTGCACCTCGCAGGAATGAACTCGAGAGCGTCGGGACCTTATTCCTCGAATACGTCCATCGTCGTTATCGTCCGAAATTCGAGGTGTCCTCGACACGCGGGCTTTTCTTCGTCCGGCTTTGGCATGGTGTCCGGCTTTGCCATGGTGAAATGACCGGACCCACGGGAAAGCCTGGGCTCGCAAGCCAGCCTGGACCGTCTCGTGCTTATCGCCGACCGAGGCCGCAAGGAGTTCGCGATGATCACGCTCTATACCTGGTCGACGCCCAACGGCCGCAAGGTCTCGATCATGCTGGAAGAGTGCGGGCTGCCCTATGCCGTCAAGCCGATCAACATCGGCAAGGATGAGCAATTCTCGCGCGAGTTCCTGGCCGTGTCGCCCAACAACAAGATCCCTGCCATCGTCGACGACGAGGCCGACGGCGGCCCCGACGGTCACCCCCTTGCGATCTTCGAGTCCGGCGCCATCCTCACCTACCTCGCCGACAAGACCGGGCGCTTCCTCGCCTCCTCCGGCCCCGAGCGCTGGAGCGCCATGCAATGGCTGCACTGGCAGATCGGCGGCCTCGGTCCGATGCTGGGCCAGCTCGGCTTCTTCGCCCTGCGCTCGCAGGAAAAAGCCCCGCTGGCGATCAAGCGCTTCACCGACGAGGCCGACCGCCTGCTGCGGGTGATGGAGGGGCGCCTCGCCGCCGTGCCTTATCTCGCCGGCGAGCACTACACGATCGCCGACATCGCCTGCTACGGCTGGACGCTGGGCGCGGCCAAGATGATGGCCGAGCCGCTGGCGGACACGATCGCTGCCGTGCCGCACGTCATGGCGTGGCTCGACACGGTGGGCTCCCGACCCGCGGTGCAACGCGGCATGAGCGTGCCGAAGACCTGAGCGGCCGGCTCGCGGGATCAGGCCGGGCGCGACAAGCCGGCCGGCGCTGGCTAGAACGAAACGCCTCCTTCGAACCCGCAAGGCTTCCGTGCCCGCCGCCGAACCCCCGATCACCCCGGACCTCGTCGCCGCCCATGGCCTGAAACCCGCTGAATACGAGCGCATCCTCCAGCTCATCGGGCGCACGCCGACCTTCACCGAACTCGGCATCTTCTCGGCCATGTGGAACGAGCACTGCTCGTACAAGTCCTCGCGCCTGCACCTGCGCACCCTGCCGACCTCCGCTCCCTGGGTGATCCAGGGACCGGGCGAGAACGCCGGCGTGATCGACATCGGCGACGGCGACGCTTGTGTGTTCAAGATGGAGTCGCACAACCACCCGTCCTTCATCGAGCCCTACCAGGGCGCGGCGACGGGGGTCGGCGGCATCCTGCGCGACGTGTTCACCATGGGCGCGCGCCCGATCGCCTGCCTCAACCTGCTGCGCTTCGGCGACCCCGCGCATCCGCGCACCCGTCACCTCGTCGCCGGCGTGGTGGCCGGCATCGGCGGCTACGGCAACAGCTTCGGCGTGCCCACGGTGGGTGGCTCGACCGCGTTCCACACCCGCTACGACGGCAACATCCTTGTCAACGCGATGGCCGTCGGCCTCGCCCGCGCCGACGCCATCTTCACGGCGGTCGCCACCGGCGTCGGCAACCCGATCGTCTATCTCGGCTCGAAGACCGGGCGCGACGGCATCCACGGCGCCACCATGGCGTCGGCGTCCTTCGAGGCCGACTCGGGAGAGAAGCGCCCCACCGTGCAGGTCGGCGACCCCTTCGCCGAGAAGCTGCTGCTGGAAGCCTGCCTGGAACTGATGAAAACCGGCGCGGTGGTGGCGATCCAGGACATGGGCGCGGCCGGCCTCACCTCCTCGGCGGTGGAGATGGGGGCGAAGGGCGACCTCGGCATCGAACTCGATCTCGACGCCGTGCCGTGCCGCGAGACCGGCATGAGCGCCTACGAGATGATGCTCTCGGAGTCGCAGGAGCGCATGCTGATGGTGCTGCATCCCGACAAGCGCGCCGCGGCCGAGGCGGTGTTCGTCAAGTGGGGCCTCGACTTCGCGGTGATCGGGCGTACCACCGACACGCTGCGCTTCGTGGTGACGCATGGCGGCGCCGTGAAGGCCGACCTGCCGATCAAGGAATTGGGCGATCAGGCGCCGCTCTACGACCGCCCCCACGTCGCTTCGCCGGAGCTGCCGGTGATCGATCCCGCGGCGGCCGTGGCGCCGGTGGGATTGGCCGAAGC
The DNA here is from genome assembly GCA_937863205.1 of uncultured Beijerinckiaceae bacterium. Next base: position 10,468 of record CALMGA010000369.1, read on the forward strand.
GCTGCTCGCCCTGATGGCGACGCCCGACCTCGCCTCCAAGCGTTGGGTGTGGGAGCAGTACGACCATCTCATCGGCGGCAACACCGTGCGCCCGCCCGGCGGGGATGCGGCGGTGGTGCGGATCGGCGACGGGCCCAAGGGCTTGGCGCTGACGGTCGACGTCACGCCCCGCTACTGCGAGGCCGATCCCTACGAGGGCGGCAAGCAGGCGGTGGCGGAAGCCTGGCGCAACCTGTCCGCCGCCGGCGCGACCCCGCGCGCCCTGACCGACAACCTGAACTTCGGCAATCCCGAGAAGCCGGAGGTGATGGGGCAGTTCGTCGGCTGCATCCGCGGCATCGGCGAGGCAGCCCGCGCGCTCGACTTCCCCGTCGTGTCCGGCAACGTGTCGCTCTACAACGAGAGCGCCGGTCGCGGCATCCTGCCGACCCCCTCGATCGGCGGCGTCGGCGTGCTTGCCGATGTCGGGCGCGCGGCCTCCCCCGCCTTCGCCGCCGCCGGCGAGGCAATCATGCTGGTCGGCGACACGGTGGGCTGGCTCGGCCAGTCGCTGTACCTGCGCGAGATCTGCGGCCGGGAGGAGGGCGCGCCGCCCCCCGTCGACCTCGGGGCCGAGCGCCGCCACGGCGACTTCGTTCGCGCGCTGATCGCGGAAGGCCGCGTTTCCGCCGTGCACGACCTGTCCGACGGTGGCCTCGCCGTGGCGCTGGCGGAGATGGCGCTCGCCGGCGGTGTCGGCGCGACGATTGATCCGCCGGCCGGGGTGCCGGCCCGCGCCTGGGCATTCGGCGAAGACCAGGGGCGCTATCTTCTCGCCGTGGCCGAGAACGGGGCGAAGGTGGTGCTGGCGCGGGCGGCCGCCGCGGGCGTGCCGCTGTTCCGCCTGGGCACCACCGGCGGCGATGCGCTCACGATCAATGGCGAGCGGGTGTCGCTGGCCGCTCTGCGCGAATCGCACGAGGGCTGGATGCCGGGCTACATGGGTTGAACGCCTGCCCGCCCGATGGCTGACCAAGCAGGTTCGCGTCCCGCCCGGAAACGCGCATTCTCGGCCGAACCTTCGACCCAACTCGGGAAAGCGCCGCCGAGGGAGCCCGCAAGCCATTGTGAAGGCCTGGTGGGCCGGGCAGGACTCGAACCTGCAACCAGACCGTTATGAGCGGCCGGCTCTAACCATTGAGCTACCGGCCCGGCGCGCGAAGCCGTGCGAGCCGGATTAAACCGCTTTCGGATGCCCTGGCAACAGCCTTGGTCGGCAGCCTCCCGCTGGCGGCGAGCCCGCGGACGGGCGCGGCGGTTGCGCGATCGGCGCACCTGCGGCGTCAGGGCGCCGTGCGCTGCGCCAGTTGTCGGGTCGCCGGCATCGGCGCGCTCGAGGGCAGGTTCCCTCGCAACTGCCACGCCAGCGTTTGATCGACCGTCGTGTCGGCAACGAAGCTCAGCACCGTGGCGAACAGCAGAAAAGCGCTCGCGCTCGCCGTCGCCAGACTGGCGCTCTGCGCCGAGCGGAAGGCTGCGGCGAGCAGTCCGAGGCGGGGCGAACGGGCGTCGCGAGACGACGCGAAGAGGTTCGCGCCCGCCGCTGCGGACACAACGGCATCATCCCAGCACGACATCGCCGCCTCCCGACACGCCGCCAACCTGCCGGACCGCCGGTGAAGGCTTTCTTGCCGCGCGCGTGGTTTGCACGCCCGTCGCCGCCCCGTTCCGCCGGCGTGGTTACTGCCGGGTTCGATCAGGCCGCCTGCCGCTTCGGCGCGATCAGTTTGCGGTTGATCATGGCTTCGGCGATCTGCACCGCGTTCAGCGCCGCGCCCTTGCGCAGGTTGTCCGACACGCACCACAGCACCAGGCCGTTGTCGACGGTCGGGTCGTCGCGGATGCGCGAGATGTAGGTGGCATCCTCGCCCGCCGCCTCGTGGGGGGTGATGTAGCCGCCCGTTTCGCGCTTGTCGATGACGAGGCAGCCCGGCGCCTCGCGCAGCATGTCGCGCGCCTCGTCAGCCGAGATCGGCCGCTCGAACTCGATGTTCACGGCTTCCGAATGGCCGATGAACACGGGCACGCGCACGCAGGTGGCGGTGAGCTTGATCTTGGGATCGAGGATCTTCTTGGTCTCGACGACCATCTTCCATTCTTCCCGGGTGTAGCCGTCCTCCATGAAGGCGTCGATCTCCGGGATCACGTTGAAGGCGATGCGCTTGGGGAATTTCTGGGACTGCACGGGATCGGACACGAAGATGGCGCGGGTCTGCGCGAACAGCTCGTCCATCGCTTCCTTGCCGGCGCCCGAGACCGATTGATAGGTCGACACCACCACCCGCTTGATGGTGGCGTGGTCGTGCAGCGGCTTCAGCGCCACCACGAGTTGCGCGGTGGAGCAGTTCGGGTTGGCGACGATGTTCTTCCGGGCGAAGCCGTCGAGGGCGTGGGCGTTGACCTCCGGCACGACCAGCGGCACGTCGGGGTCCATCCGCCACGCCGAGGAATTATCGATCACCACCGCCCCCTTCCGGGCGATGCGCGGCGACCATTCGCGCGATATATCGCCGCCGGCCGACATCAGGCAGATGTCGATGGGGGAAAAGTCGTAGGTGTCGAGCGTCTTGCACTTCAGCGTCTTGTCGCCGAACGAGACCTCCGTGTGCAGCGAGCGCGAGGAAGCCAGCGCCACCACTTCGTCGGCGGGAAAGCGGCGCTCGGCCAGGATGTCGAGCATTTCGCGGCCCACGTTGCCCGTGGCGCCGACAACGGCAACGGTGAAACCCATGATGGTGATGCTCCCGGCTCCCCTGCGGAAAGGCCAGTTCGAGGCACGGCCTGAGCAGGTGAGCAATGATGTTGCCCTGCTCTAAGCAGCCTTGCGTGGCTTGCGCCACGTTTGATTTCGTTTTCTCCAGGGCGAGATCGAAGCGGCTTCGAGCCTGCGGCCGGCGCAAGCCCTGCGCCGTTTGGCAAGACTGTCACAGCATCGCGACATTCGTTCGCCGCGATCCCGATCGCAACGAAGTCTGAACCAACCCGGGAGTTAAGTGTTAGACCTTCATCGACGGGGGTCGAGGTTTGGGGGACGTTCAGATGAAGACGACAGCGAAGCTCTTCGCTTGCCTTGTCCTGACGGGACTCGGTGTGGGCGGCTTGGCGCAGGATGCCTCTGCGGCGAAGCGCCGTCGCGCGCCGGTCGAGCCGATCGTCACGAGTTCGGGTGTCGAAACCATCCCGCTGACTGTCAACCGTCGGTCCTGGCTTGATCCGGGCAACGCCAGCAGCACCACGGGCACGCTCGGCCCGTCCTATGTCGCGGCAAACACCGCCCTGAACAGGACGCAGGACCGGATCTTCGCTCCCGACGGTTTCGGCAACGCCGAGATCCGCAACAATCCGTTGGACGTGCCCGGCCGCTCGCAACCTTTGGTCGAGGGCTCGTCCCTTCCCAACGGGCAAATCGTCGTCGACAACGTCCTGCTGCCGCAGAACTATTATTTCAATCCGGCGCCGGATCTGCCGTTCGGACGATAAGCGCCGTCGTTGGGGGTGTTTCGGGCTGATCGCCGGAGGAAGGTGTCTTATCTCCGGCGGCTTTGCTAACAGGGCGCGATGCGTCGCCCCGTTTGTTACGACATCACCCGTCTCCTGACGCGGATCCTCAACGTGACGCCGAACGGCATCGACAGGGTCGATCACGCTCTCGCCCAGCATTTCCTGGCCGGCGATCCCGGCACGACCTTCGGCACCACGTATCTCGGTATCGGCTCGCGCCTGATGAAGGGCGCGGCAGCCCGCGAGGCGGTCAACGGTATCGCCGCGCACTGGGGCGAGACCGGCCTCGAAACTGAGGACGACCCGATGTACCGACACGTCGTTGACTGGCTGGCGGGCCGGACGATGGCTTCGAGGCCGCGTCGGCGGCGACGGCGGTACGGCCTGCCCTTCCCCGTTTCCGCCATGGGATACTGGGCGGCGCGCCACGGCCTTCCCGTGACCACCACGCCGCGCACCGACCTGCCGCGCAACGGCATCTACATCAACGCGAGCCAGTTTCCGCTTTGGATGACGGGGCCGTTCACCTGGCTGGAAGAACGCCGCGACGTGCGCGCCGCCTTCTTCGTTCACGACCTCCTTCCCATCGACCTGCCGGAATATTTCCGGGTGGCCGAGTTCGAGCGCCACCACAAGCGCATGCGCTCGGTCGCCCGCTTCGCGTCGGCAGCGATCGTCACCACGCGCACCGTTGCCGACAGCCTGCAAACACATCTGGCCGAGCTCGGGCGACGCGACCTGCCGGTGTTCGTCGCGCCGACGCCGATCTCGCCGATCTTCGCCGCGCCGCGCAGGCTCGAACCCGCGCTCGGGCAGCAGCCGTTCTTCGTCCTGTGCTCGACCATCGAGCCGCGCAAGAACCACCTGATGATCCTGGCCGTCTGGCGCGCGCTGGCCCAGATCATGGGTCGACGCACGCCGAAGCTGGTGCTTGTTGGCACGCGGGGGTGGCACTACGACCCGATCATCGACCTGATCGAGCGCAGCCCGCCGCTGCGCGATCACGTCATCGAGGTCAACGGCCTGTCGACGCCGGGACTCAAGCGGCTTGTCGACAACGCGCAGGCCTTGCTGATGCCGAGCTTCGGCGAGGGTTACGGCCTGCCGGTGCACGAGGCCTTGACGGCGGGGGCGCCGGTGATCGCCTCGGACATCCCCGCCTTTCGCGAGATCGAGGCGCAAAGATCGCCGGAAAGCCTGACGCTGCTGTCTCCCCTCAACGGCGAAGCCTGGTTGGGCGAGATCCAACGGCGAATGCAGGCATCGCGGGGCGACGCCCCCGCGAGCCGATCCGCCCCCGTCGACTGGCCGAGCTATTTCGCGGCGCTTGACGCCTTTCTCGCCGGGCTTTGAGGCGCCGAGCGGAGCTGCCCGTCAGGGGGGAGCGGTACCGCGTCAGCCCCGGCGATGCTTCATCGCCGCGCCTGCCCGGCCTTGAGACCGGCCGGCCCGGTTCCGCGCGCCTTGCCTTCATCGACGGGGGGATGGCGCAGGTCGCGGATGCCGATCAGGACGCGGGTCACGAAAACGGCGACGAACATCACGCCGGCGAACAGAATGATGCCGTCGTAGGCCGACACGAAGGTGCCGGCGACCATGCCCCCGCCCACGCCGACCGTGACGATCGATGCGTTGATCGCGATCAGGCAGAGCCGCAATTCGGTCGGACCGAAACCGAGGAAGGACAGCTGAAACACGCCCGACAGGTGATTGCTGATGAAGACATAGATGCATAGCAGGTAGTAGCCGACGAGCGCGAACAGCGCGACGTCCATGCGCACGGCAGTTGTCAGGCCCAGGCCGAGCATCATGATGAGATTGTTGAGGGCATCCACCGTGTGATCGAGGAAGTAGCCGTAGGTCGGCCGCTCGATGCGGCGATACCTGGCCAAGCTGCCGTCGAGGGAGTCGCCGAACCAGTTGAGGATGAAGCCCAGCGATGCCAGCCAGAAGAAACGGGTATCGTGGCGGCTGGCGATGTAGCTCGCGAGAACCAGCACGGCGCCGAAGACGCTGAGCAGCGTCAAGCCGTCGGGTGTCACGGCCGGCGGCAATCGGGAGCACAGCCAAGTGAGAAGCTGGCGCTCCCGGCGGGCGACGACGTTGAGCTGAATGCGTGTCACGCGAAAGCACCCGTGTCCTGCCGCCGTCGCCATCGTGCGTCCTTTCCGGCCGCCCGCGCCGGCTGGCCTGCCGCAACGCCCGCGACGATTCCGCGGGCGCCGGCAGGCCGGACGGGGGGGAACAGGCTGGCGGAGCTGGGCATCACGGCGGCTGTTTGCTCGGACTCGGCGACAGAAATCAGGCGAAGGGTAGTTTTGGCCAGCCAAGGCGTCGGCTCAAGACGCCATCGCAGGGGCGAGGCTCCCTCGGGTCACGATCGGCCAGACGTTCATCGCGCCAAGCTGGGTCATACCGTGCGAGGCGAGTAAAGCCACGATGTTTCCGGCCGGTTCCGAAGATTTCGACCCTGTTGCATATCAGCCGCGGCGCCCTGTGGCCGGCATTCCGCAACCAACCGCGAAGCGGTGCCGCAACCGGCATCAAACTTGCCGTAAGACTAGCCGGCCCGACCGTCCTCCGCTATTGGGTGTCTGATTGGTGCGTTGCACAACGAGAGGGTCATACCTGTATGAGGCGACAAACGGCCGGTCTTGAAGTCAGCAGCCGAGGGGCGCTGCAGGACATCGTCGCACGTCGCATGGAAGCCGAACGCAAAGCGGTTCGCGCCCCGGAGCGAGACTCCAACCCCTTCGCGCAGAGCACCGATTTCGGCACGCTCCCGGGCATGCAGGAGTTGAAGCTGCAGCGCTCGGCGGCCGAGCACATCGGCCTCGCCAACCCCTTCTTCCGCGTTCACGAAACGCGTGCCGGCGCGACCACCCAGATCGGCGGGCGAACCTACCTGAACTTCTCCTCCTACGACTACCTCGGCCTGAACGGTCATCCCGAGGTTCAGCTGGCGACCTGCGCGGCGGTGGCCGATTTTGGCACATCCTGCTCGGCGAGCCGCCTCGTTGCCGGCGAACGCCCGGTTCATCGCACGTTGGAGCGGGCGCTGGCCGATCACTACGGTCAGGAGGACGCGGCCGTGTTCGTCAGCGGCCATGGCACCAACGTCACCGCGATCGGTGCGCTTCTGGGCCCCAAGGACCTCGTCATCCACGACAGCCTCGCCCACAACAGCATCGTTCTCGGCGCCACCCTGTCGGGCGCGGCGCGGCGATCCTTCCCGCACAACGACATCCGCGCCCTCGATCGCATCCTGGCCTCCAGCCGCGCCCAGTACGAGCGCGTCCTCATCATCGTCGAAGGCCTGTACAGCATGGACGGCGACTCGCCCGACCTTGCCGGTCTGGTCGACGTCAAGATGCGGCACGGCGCTTGGCTGATGGTCGACGAGGCGCACGGCCTCGGCGTCCTCGGCGCGACCGGCCTCGGCTCGTTCGAAGCGTGCGGTGTGGCGCCGCGCGACGTCGACATCTGGATGGGCACGATGTCGAAGACGCTGTCGGGCTGCGGCGGCTACATCACCGGCTGCCAAGCGCTGGTCGAATACCTGAAGTGCATGTCGGGCGGCTTCATCTACAGCGTCGGCCTTCCCCCGCCGCTGGCGGCGGCCTCGTTGGCCTGCTTGCAGATCCTGCATCGCGAGCCCGAGCGGGTGAGGCGGTTGCAGCGCAACAGCGCCCTGTTCTGGACCCAGGCGAAGGCGCGCAAGCTCGACGTGGGCCTGAGCTGCGGCAGCGCCGTGATCCCCGTGGTGCTCGGCAGTTCCCTGGCGGCGGTGACCCTGTCGCAATTGCTGTTCGATCGCGGCATCAACGTCCAGCCGATCATCCACCCCGCCGTGCCCGAGCGCAACGCCCGCCTGCGCTTCTTCCTGTCCTCGGAACACACACCCGAGCAGATCATGACCACGGTTCATGCGTTGTCCGAACTGCGCAACATGGCGGGCAAGGGTCCATCGGGTCTCGCCCTGACGACCTGACGCGCAGGGTCGCGGGCTTGGACTGGGCCCGAGCCTTGGCCGGCGCCAGCTTGGACTTCCGCGGCTGGCGCCAGCTCGGGCTTCGCTCTCGCCAAGCGAAACCATGTTGCCCGAATACCGGATCCAGGCCGGCCCGCCGAGGCCTGTTTAGACCGGTTCCGGGTTGACAGACGACTCCCCGGCGTTCGAAAGATCGCGAAACAACTGCAGCGGGCGGAGTGGGGCCGGTCAACGCAGGCATGACTTGCCGGATGCCGGGTCAACTCTCGCACCCTAGGTCTTGACCGCGAGAGAACAGCCACGCTTTGACCCATAACGCTCCGTTTCATGCTGCAGATCATGCTGCAGACATTGCCGTCGTCGGCCGCTCGTGCCGGCTGCCGGGGGCGCCCTCGGTTGCCGATCTTTGGAGGCTGCTGTCCTCCGGCACCTGCGCCATCACCCGCATCCCGTCCGACCGCTGGTCGCTTGAGCGGCTGAGCCATCCGCGCATCGCCGAGCGCGGCCGAAGCTATACCTGGGCGGCCGGCTGCCTCGACGACATCTGGGGCTTCGATCCCGCCGCCTTCGGCATCTCGCCACGCGAAGCGGAGATGATGGATCCGCAGCAGCGCCTGCTGCTGGAACTCACCTGGGAAGCGCTGGAGGATGCGGGCGTCCGTCCGTCCCGCCTCGCCGGCAGCGAGACGGGCGTCTTCGTCGGCGTGTCGGCCGTCGACCACTCGACCTTGCGCCTGCTCGATATCTCAAGCGCCGACGCCTACATGATGACCGGCAACACGCTTTCGGTCGTCGCCAACCGCATTTCCTACATCTTCGACCTGCATGGGCCGAGCTTCGTCGTCGACACCGCCTGCTCCTCGGCGCTGGTCGCGCTCAACGAGGCGGTGATCAACCTGCAAAGCGGGCGCATCGACACGGCCATCGTGGGCGGCGTCAGCATTCTCGCAACCCCGCACTCCTTTGTCGGGTTTTCCCAAGCGGCGATGCTGTCGCGCCGGGGTCTCTGCCAAGCCTTTTCCGCCAACGCCGACGGCTACGTCCGCGCCGAGGGCGGGGCCGTGCTGATGCTGCGGACGCGCGAAGCGGCGGAGCGCGACGGCAACCCGATCCACGGCTTCATCACCGCCTCCGACAGCAATTCCGACGGGCGCACCAACGGCATCTCGCTGCCCTCGCGCGAGTTCCAGGCCAAGCTGCTGGACAAGATGTACGTGCGCGGCGGCGTCGACCTCGACAGCCTTGCCTTTTTCGAAGCTCATGGGACGGGAACCCCTGTCGGCGATCCGATCGAGGCCGGGGCGATCGGGGAAACCATCGCGCAGCGCCGTTCCCAGCCGCTGCTGATCGGTTCGGTGAAGACCAACATCGGGCACATGGAGTCCGCATCCGGCCTGGGCGGCGTGCTGAAGGCGATGCTGGCGCTGGAACACGACGAGCTGCCCGCCTCGCTGCACAGCGAGGAGCTCAATTCGCACATCGACTTCGCCGGCCTCAATCTCAAGGTCGCCCGGGAAAGGACGCCGCTGCCCCGCGCCGACGGCAAGCGCCGCCTCGCGGGCGTCAATTCGTTCGGCTTCGGCGGCACCAACGCCCATGTCATCCTCGCCGACGCCCCGCCCGCTCCCGCGCCGACCGTTGCCGTGCCGCCGCGCTTCTTCGCCGTCTCAGCGCACAGCCGCGGCGCCCTCAACGCCCTCGTCGCGGACTATGCGTCGCGCCTCGAAGCCGCCACCGACGACGAGGCGACGGCGATCATGGCGGCGGCCGTGCACCGGCGCGACCTGCTCGCCCATCGCGTCGCTGTGCCGGTCACCAGCCGCGCCCGGGTCGCCGACCTGCTCGACGCCTTGTGCGGCGAAGAGCAGGAGGTCGTCGGCGCGGTGCGCGGCACCGCCGTGGAGCGGGACGCGCCGGTGTGCTTCGTGTTCTCGGGCAACGGCAGCCAGTTCGTCGGCATGGGGCTCGCCGCCTACAAGCACAACACGCTGTTCCGCGAGCGGCTCGACGAACTGTCCCGGCAGTTCGAGGGTGTCGCCGGCTGGTCGCTCGTCGACACGCTTCACGGCGAGGAGCTTGCCGCCAAGATCGAGCTGGCCTCGATCGCGCAGCCCTTGATGTTCGCCATCCAGGCGGCGGTGAGCCACGCGCTGCGCGTCAACGGCCTGGAACCCTCGGTGGTGATCGGTCACAGCGTGGGCGAGGTGGCGGCGGCGCTGGCGGCCGGCATCCTCGACGACGCCGGCGCGCTCGCGACCATCCATGCCCGCTCGCTTCACCAGGAGCTGACCTTCGGCCACGGCACCATGGCGGTTGTGATCGGCTCGCGCGAGGCGACCGACGCGATCCTGGCCGAGCTGCCGGACGTGACGGTTGCCGCCTGCAATTCGCCGCGCGCCTTCACCGTATCGGGACCCAAGTCGGCCATCGCGCGGCTGTCCGCCGTCGCCCGGCCGCACAAGGCGCGGGTGCGCAAGCTCGACCTGGAATATCCCTTCCACAGCGCCCTGATGGCGCCGGTTGAGGAACCGCTGCTCGAAAGCCTCGCCGACCTCAAGCACAGCTCCGGCGACATCACCTTCCTGTCCACCGTCACCGGCGCAGCCGTGGACGGCGCCGGCCTCGACGGCGGCTACTGGTGGCGCAACGTGCGCGAGCCCGTGCTGTTCTCGCAGGCCGTTGCGGCGGCGGCCAAGGGCGGCGCTCGCATCTTCGTCGAGATCGGGCCGAGCCCGACCCTGCTGTCGCACATCAATGATTCGATCGACGAGCGCACCGCGACTGTGGCGACGCTGGCGACCCTCGACAAGCGCGACAAGGGCGAAGACCCGATCGCGCTGGCGGTGGCCGCCGCGATCGTGCGCGGCGCCGCGGTCGACCGGGCCAAGGCGTTCGGCACCCCGCCGGCCCCCGGCAGCCACGTGTCGCTGCCCCTCTACCCCTGGCAGCGCAAGACCTTCCATCTGGCGGAAACGCACGAAAGCGTGTCCAACACCCTGCCCACGGCGTGGCATCCCCTGATCGGCGCGCGCTTCAGCGCCGAGCGGCTGGAATGGCATTCGAGCCTCGACACGACGCTGAATCCCTCGCTCGCCGACCACAACGTCGAGGGCCGGGCCATTCTTCCCGGCGCGGCCTTCGCGGAAATGGCGCTCGCCGTGGCACGCGACTGGCTCGGTTCGGAGGCGGCCACGATCGCCGATCTCGAGATCACCAGCCCGATGCAGCTGACGCCCGACGTCGGCCGCGAGGTCGTCTGCCGCCTGTCGCCGCACATCAACCACATCGAGATCGCCAGCCGGCCGAGGCTCGGGCAAACGCCGTGGCAGACCCATGCGACGGCGAAGATCCTGCGCGACGCAACCGTCGGCGCTCTCCCCGAACTGGAAGACCACGCCCCGCTTTCGCCCTCGCATTCGGTGACCGGCGCCGAGATCTACGCGATGGCCGACCGTGCCGGGCTGCACTACGGCCCGACCTTCCAGAAGCTGCACACGGCGGCGGCGGTGCGCCCCGACCGCATCGTGCTTGATCTGACGAAAGAAGATGCCGACCCGGCCTACGGCATCGATCCGGCCCGCCTCGACTCCTGCTTCCACGCGCTCGTTCTCATCATGTCGAGCCTGCGCGACGCCGTGCACGGTACGGCTTACATTCCCGTGCGCTTCGGCGAGGTGATGCTGCGCCATCCCGGCCGCACCTTCACTAAGGGGCGCATCGACGTGCTGCGCCGCGACGAGCGCATCATCATCGCCAACTTCATCC
>CALMGA010000370.1 GCA_937863205.1 uncultured Beijerinckiaceae bacterium
TCCGCTTCGTCGCCGAGAACGGCTCGGCGAAAATGCCGGTTGCGAGCACGCCAAGCCAAGCAGCCGCGATGTTCTGGTAGAACACGGCGGGATGCAGGATCGTGAACTCCATCCCCGATGCGACCAGCGCCTCTTCGACAGGCACTTTCTGGATGTGGTTCTGCAGGACGCCGATCACCGGATGGATCGCGGACGAGAATACCACGCGCCGCAGCCCGGCCGCCTTGGCCGCATCGATGAACGACAAGCCCATCCGGGCCTCGTCCTCCTGATAGACGGGCGCAAGATAGAACGCCCTCTCCACGTTCCGCAGCGCCGCGTCGAGGCTGGCGCGGTCCCGCAGGTCGCCGGTGGCGATTTCGGCGGCACCGTTCAGGCGGGCCTGCCGGCCCTGCTCGTCGTCACGCGCCAACCCGCGCACCCTGGCGCCCCGGCTCACCAAGGCGGGGACGACCAGCCCGGCAAATCGCCCCGCCGCGCCGACGACGAGGACTGTTGAAGACGCGCTCATGGATGCTGCTCCCGTTGCTGCATCCCTTCGATCTGGCCCGCTCGGTCATCTTTTTGTATGCGGGATCGCTGCGCTCACTCCCAAGCCAGAGTTGCGAATGGACCGCTTCGCTGCCATGGATAGCTTCGTTCGCACCGTGGAACGGGGCAGCTTCGCCGGCGCCGCGGTCGGCCGTGGACTCTCGGCCACCATGGTCGGCAACCATGTCCGCTTTTTGGAGGACCGGCTCGGCACGTCGCTGCTCAACCGGACCACCCGGCAGCATAGCCTCACCGAATTCGGGCGGTTGTACTACGAGCGCTGCCGCAGCATCCTCGCCGAGGTCGAGGCCGCCGAGGCAGCGCTCGACGCGGCCCAGGCCGTTCCCCGCGGGTTGTTGCGCGTCACGGCACCGGTCACGCTGGGAACCACGGTGCTGCCGCGCCTGCTTGCGGGATACTTGCGCCGTTACCCGCAGGTCAAAGTCGACCTGGTGCTGCAGGATCATCGGCTCGACCTGGTCGCCGACGAGATGGATATCGCGATCAGGGCCGGCACGTTGCCCGACTCCAGCCTCATCGCCCGCGCCCTGCCGCCCATCCGACTGGTCGTCTGCGCGGCTCCGGCCTATCTGACGGCGCATGGCACGCCGCAAGAGCCTGCCGACCTCGCATCCCACAACTGCCTGGATTTCGCCTACGCGGCCGAACCGCTGCACTGGCGGTTCACCGGGAGCGGCGGCGCGTCGACGGTCAATGTCAGCGGGAACCTTGGGATCAACAGCGGACAGGCGCTCCGCGCTGCCGCCCTGGAAGGGATCGGCATCGTCATGCAGCCGGATATCCTCGTCGCCGGCGACCTGGCCGCGGGACGGCTGGTGCGCCTCCTGGGCCAGCACCTCGCCCCGACCCTTCAGCTGCATCTTCTGACCTTGCCGAACCGGCAACCGACGCCGAAGCTCCGCAGCTTCATCGATCACGTCGTGGCTGAAAGCAGGCATGCGTCGTAATCACACTGCGTGGATGGAACTTTCGGTACCGTTGCGACCGGACCCCTGACTGATCCTCTCCCTTTGACGTGGTCTGCCCTGAGGCATGGCTTTGAGGCGAACAAGGACGGATTGGATGACGAGGAAGGAGCACAAGCCGGAAGGAGATCGTCGCCAAGCTGCGGCCGGTGGACGGGCTGGTGTCGCAAGGCCGCAGCGTGGCGGATGCCATCCGCGCGATCAAGGTCACCGAGGTGACGTGACGATCGCCGGCGTCAGGACTACGGCGGCTTGACGTCGGACCCGGTGAAGCGACTGACGGCGCTTGAGACGGAGACCCTGCGGCTGCGCAAGGCGATGCAAGGCGACGCTTGGCTGTAGCGGAGCTAACGCTCGCCAAGCTCATCCCTTGGGAGGCTGCCGCGGGAACCTGGTGAGCCCCGCGCGTCGCAGGCTCTGCATCGAGCCTGTGCGGCGGCCGTTCGCCGCCTCCGGGCGTCGCGCCTGCGCGGGCGCTCGGTCCACATCGCTCGACGCGAGCCGCAAGGTGCCGCGCGGTTGGGACGACGAGGCGTGGCTCACGGC
>CALMGA010000371.1 GCA_937863205.1 uncultured Beijerinckiaceae bacterium
GTGACGCATCGGATCATCCGGAAACCGCTGCGCACTTTTCGGTCCGATGCTCTAAACCCGGTAGAAGTCGCGATACCACGCAACGAAGCGCTCCACGCCGGTCTCGATCGGCACCTGCGGGCGGTAGCCCGTGAGAGCGGCCATGTCGTCGATGTCGGCGAAGGTCGCGGGCACGTCGCCCGGCTGCATCGGCAGGTCCTCGCGGATCGCCTCGATCCCCGTGGCGCGCTCGATGCAGGCGATCAGGTGGCCGAGTTCGACCGGCGTATTGTTGCCGAGGTTGTGGATGCGATAGGGCGCGCGGCTCGTCGCGGGATCGGGCGCATTGCCGTCCCAGACGGGATCGGGCTCGGCCGGCGTCCGTGCGAGGCGCCACACCATCTCCACGACGTCGTCGATATAGGTGAAGTCGCGCTTCATCCGGCCGTGATTGAACACGCGGATCGGTTGGCGCGCCAGGATCGCCTTCGTGAACAGGAACAGCGCCATGTCGGGTCGCCCCCAGGGGCCGTAGACGGTGAAGAAGCGCAGTCCCGTGGTCGGCAGGCGGTACAGGTGGCTGTAGCTGTGCGCCATCAGCTCGTTCGCCTTCTTGGTGGCGGCATAGAAGCTGACGGGATGGTCGACGTTGCCGTGCACGGAGAAGGGCATCGCCGTGACCGCCCCGTAGACCGAGGACGACGAGGCGTAGAGCAGATGGGCGACGCCGTGATGGCGGCAGGCTTCCAGGATGTTGAGGAAGCCGTCGAGGTTGCTCGATACGTAGGCTCGCGGGTTCTCCAAGGAATGGCGCACGCCGGCCTGTGCGGCGAGGTTGACCACGGTCGCGAAGCCGTGCGTGCGAAACAGCTCGTCGATGGCAGACGCGTCGGCGAGGTCGCAGCGAACGAAGCGGAAGGCCTGGCCGGCGAGGCGGTCGAGACGCGCCTGCTTCAGCGCCGGATCATAGTAGCTGTTGAGATTGTCGAGACCGACGACGGCGAAACCCTCGCGCAGGAAACGTTGCGCGACGGCGCTGCCGATGAAGCCGGCCACGCCGGTGACGAGAACGGGTGCCATCCCCTGCCGTGATCCTCCGGCTTGCGGCCCTCGCGGGGCTCGCAGCTATTGGCTATCACGAGCGCGGACGACGCGCAGCCCCGCAGGCCAAGCCAGGAGTTCCGCGTGACCCGCGCCGGCCGGTCACCTCTCCGGCCAACCACCGCGGCGGCGGCAGGCGCTCAGGCCAACGCGTCCACGCCGCCCACCCTCGTCCTTGCCGGCACGGCACGGGCATTCCGGCCCTTGCCGGCCAGCAGGCGCAGGCGACGCAGGCAGAGGCCGAGCGTGCGCGTGTCATCCGAGTTGGCCGGAGGCGCCGCACGCTCCGTCCACAGCTGGATCCAGGTGGTGGCGATTGGCGTCACCGCCCGCTCGCCGAGGTCCAGCCCGATCCAGACCGGCTCGGCGTCGCGCAGTTGCAGGCTCGTTGCCCGGTCCCCGTGAACGAGGCCGATCTCGCAGGGCTGCCGGGCATCGGCGTTGATGAGGTGCAGGAACAGTTCGATACGCGACACGTCCGGCCCGAGCCGCAGGCCGACGAAGGCGCGCGTGCCCCGGCTCCACACGTGATCGGGTTCCATGTGGTGGAAGCCGGACAGGTCGATACCCCCGCGAAACAGGCTGCCGCCGGCGACCCAGTCGAGATCGGCGTCGAGGATGGGCAGATCGCCATCGAGCGGCGGCGCGCCGGGCTGTTCGATCCAGTTCCGCAGCGGCAGCGCGGCCGCTTCCCGCCAGAACCGGCAGTCGCGCAGAAGGTCGGCCAAGCGCAGGCGGGTCGGGAAGCCATCCACGTCGTCGGCGTCGCCGATGAGGTGCTCCGCCTGATCCGGCACCCGGTCGGCGAGCAGAAGCAGTCCGGCGGCCAGGAAATGCCGCGGCATCAGGTGCTCCATCACCCGCCAGAATTCGAGATCGTGGAGGGGTTCCATCGCGCGCAGGCGATCGCGCGCGGCGGCATCGCCGGACAGGATGGCATCGGCCACCAGCGAGAACCTCACGCAGGCCCAGTAGACCGCCCGGCCCTCGCGGCCGGCGAAGTAGCGTCCCAACGCCCGTTGCAGACCCATGGCGCTGAAGATGCCGAAGACCACCTCGGCGACGTAGCGACAAAGGTCTTCGCGCGTCTTGCCCATGATGATCTCGGGATCGAGCGCCAGCACCCCGCGATCGAGATAGGCGAACGAGCGGCGCGCCTTGGCCAGCTTCGCGCTCCACTCGTCGTCGGCTGGAAAAGCGCGCGCTTCGGCAAGGGGCCGGCTGCCAACGGCGAGCGCGCGTTCCCCCAGCAGCTTCCTGTGGTGTGCCGCGAAGCGGACCAGGGCCTGCGCATAGGAGGCACAGGTCCACCTCCTGGCATGCCGCCGACCCTTGACACCCATCGCGATCATTCCCTCTGGATCGTCGAGCAGCCGAACCAAGGCGTCGCGAAGATCCGGGCTCGATACGTCGGGCGGCAGCTTGAGGGCGGCCTCGGCGGGAAGCTCGCCGTAGCAGCCGCTATCGAGGACCACCACCGGACGACCGGTTTCGAGCTGCTCGGTAAGCGAGGCGGATGAAGCCTCCGTATTGGGCCTGCGCAGGTTGATGAATACGTCGGCCAGCTCCATGAGCTGGCCCAGCCGGGCTTCGGAGATATCGGTTTCGAAGCGGACAACCTCCTCGAGGCGATGAAAGGCGATGAGGTCGCGCAGCTTCTGAAAATGAGTTTCGCAACCGACGAAACCGGCCACCGTGTAGCGCAGCCGGTCGCGCAGGCGCGGCGAGGCGGCGATGGCCGAGACCACCAGATCGATCGCCTTGCCCGACTGTATGTGCCCGAACGATACCGCATGGAGGAGCCGCTTGGCACAAAGCTCGCGCCGCCAGGCCGCGTCGTTCTTTTCGTCCGGGACCCGCTTCTGGCCGGACGGCATGCCAAGGCGCAGCACAGGTCCGCGGAAGCCTTGCGTCGCGTAGTCTTGCGAGAAAGCGGAGTGGACGACGAGTGCCGACGCAAGATCGAACAGCAGGTTGCCGAGTGGTTGGAGGACGCTGTATTCGCTGTCCCAAGGGCTATAGCGGATCTGGCCGGTCCGGTTCGTGATGCGGGAGCGCCTGAGGTGATCCTCCGCCGAGCCGTCCCCGTAGCTGGTCAACAATGCCGCATAGGACGCGAAGCCGCCGCCACCGCGCAGCGAGCGATCGGCGAGGTAATGCTGGTAAACGTAGTCGTGGCTGATCACCACGCCGGGATTGGTGGAAAGAAGGTCGAAGATCGCCTCGTGGTGGTCGCGGTTGTTGCCGATGTTGTAGATGACGACATCGAACAGGCCAAGCATCGGTCGGACCTCGGCGGCGCTGCCGATGCGCAGGGATCGATGCCGGGTGCGGTAGAGATCGCGATGGGGAGGATGGAGGATCGTCAGGTCGATCGGCTCGGACTCGATCGAAGAAGGGAAATGCTGAGTCACGGCCTGCGAAAAACTGCCGACCCCCGATGCCGGCGTCATCGGCGAGATCCATGCGATACGAAACGTCATTTCGACCCCATCAGCTCCGATTTGACTGCAGCGTCGACCCGGCCGGCCCATCCTCGCCCGACCTCATCGCCGCCCGACGCGATCGCGCCGGTCAGCGCCCGCGATCGGGACCTGCCGTCCTGATCCGCGAAACCGGCCAGATCCGCGAAACCGGCGTGGGACGTCGCGGAACGGCCGCTGCCACCTCGTCCGTATTGGGCGAGGTAGTCCCGCAGATCGAGGGTGCGACCGGGAAAGATCTCGTCATCGATCCAGTCCGTGTCCGTCCAAGTCAGGCCCAGCCTCTGCGCAACCCTGGGAAAGACCGGCATGCGCCAGCGCCATTGCGGCTCATGCGGCGGCACGGCCGACAACCTGTGCTCGACCTCCTCTTCGTCGATGCCGAGCCGCGGCAGGATGGCACGGAGCAAGCGAAGATAATATTGACGGCCGGCATGATCGGGAACGAGGAAGAGGCGGTGCGCGCGATAGTTTTGGAGGATGTAATCCGACATCGCCGGGGCGATGCCATGCCGCCGCTCCGCGGCGCGTAAGTGAGCCGTTGATGCCTTGAACACGGCGTCGATGTCGGCATCATCGGGGAAGGTGGCGATCACCTCGTCGCAGAACGCCTCGAAGCTCCCGACGTGGTTTGCCGCCCGCTTCACGAGGCCGGGATAGTGCCAGCGGAAACAGCCGTTGAAGACACCCTTGATCGCTCCGGGGAAGTAGCCGTGCCATTCCATCCACGCGAAGCATATCGTCGGAATGCCGCGCCTCTCGCAGGCCTCGACGAGGTCGGACGTATTGTACCCGACCTTGTTCTCGATGGGTGAGAAGAGAACGGCATCGAAGCGGTCGAGGGACGAATAGGGGAACGCCGTGCCGGAACCGATCAGCTCGAAATTCACGATCAGGGTGCATTCGAAGCGATCGGCAAAGGCCTGCCGCAGGTAGTCGCGCAGAACCAGGGCGTGGCAGCCACCGTAGAGTAAAATCCTGGTCAATTCGGCCCCGCCGGCTTCAACTGCAGTATGTCTCGCATATCATTTTCCGAGATGTCAAACGGACATCCGGATTGACCAATGGTAAGCTCTCACCTTCGGATCTTGACCTTGCGGCAACTTGCATTCGATCGACTTGACAGCACGCCTGTTGCAAAGAACACTTCCGCCGACTTGCCGATTCGCGATCGGGCGCCTTTGCGGAGCTTCAACCGCGGCGGCCTATGAGGGTGGACCATTGATGCTTCACCCTGACGCGACGATGCGACCGGCCGGACGATGCGATCCTTGCCTTGGGAGAACGCCCGATGACTCCGGTCCTCGTTTTTGGTTGCGCGGCGGAGGAAAAGCTCGGCACCCGCGACCGAATCCTGCACGAGAACGTCGAGGCTGCCCTCACGGCCTTCGGACCGATCGACTCGCGAAGGCTCGACGACGTCGGCCCGGACAGGTCGATGCCGGCGATGACGCGAACGGGCCTCGCGCGGATCGGGGTCGACGAGCAGGTGCTCGCGGTGGGGCGATGCGCTCACCTCGCCCTTGCCGACTGCCTCAAATGCACGTTGCTCGCCGGGCATCTCGACCTCGAAGGCGATCAGGACCGGGAACGATCACATGTCGAGGCGATCAATGGTTGGATCTGGTCCTGCCTCAACACCCGCAGGGCCGTGGTTCTCGGACGGCGGGCGTGGCAGGCCGCGCAACTGCTCCCCTTTTCCGATCGCCGCTACCATGCGATGCCGCCGCTGCGCTGGATACGGCAGGACGATTTCCTGGATCCGCAGAAGCTGCTCATCATCAATCATGAAGAAGATGGAGCGGCCGCAGCCGAACTGCAGGCGGCGCTCGCCGGCTATGCCCGCATCGAGGTGATCGATCGATGCGAGACCAGCGCGGACCGGCCGATCGACTTCGTTCACCTTGATGCCGCCTACCACGTCCACGTGGGTGGACACACGATGGCGGCCGACGAGCCCCGTCTGGTCGAGGGATGGGTCAATCGCATCCCGGTCCTGCGCTACCGATCGCGGCGCAGCATTCCGGTCCGATCGCCAAGAGGTGAGGTGCTCGATGTCCACCACGGATCGAACGGCTTCCACTGCGGCAGTCCGGGCGAGGTCCTCGCCACCTATGATGATCTGCGTTCCGACCGGGTCTTGCGCGGCAAGATCATCGACGCCGGCCTGAAGTCGGTCGCGCCGCTCGTCGCAGGCTGGCGCGCCGTCGCCGGCGACCTCCTGAGCGGCTGAGCGCAAGAGCTTGGGACCGAAAAGTGTGCAGCGGTTTTCGGGTGCATCCGATGCGCCACAGCAGGTCCGAGCATCGAACCGGATCCGTTATCCGGTCCGATGCTCCAGCGGACTCAGGCAAGGGTGTCGGGACGCGCGACCGGAAGTTCGGACGGCACCCTCAAGCGAGTCTGCGCGGAGCGGCGGTCGTAGAAGGGACTGAAGGCCTGGTCGATCAGCGTCCTGGTCCCATGTCGTTCCTGCAGCTTGGCGATATCGTTTTTCAGCCGTTCCCGGTTCCCGCCCGTTTCGTCGCTGCCGCGCGACGTCGATTCGTGGTGCCGCAGCGTGGCGAAGGGTGTCCAAACCGTCCGGTATCCGACGGACCGGGCGCGCACGCAGAAGTCGATGTCGTTGTAGGCGATGGGAAAGGCGACTTCGTCGAAGCCGCCGACAGCCTCGAAGCATCGCCGCGTCACCAGCATGCACGCGCCCGTGACCGCACTCATGGTCTGCCTGACGGCAAGGCGGCCCATCGGGCCGGGCTCGGAGGATGCACTTTCCACGAACCAATGCCCGGCCGCCTCGCCCAGGCCGACGATGACGCCGGCATGCTGGATCCGTCCGTCGGGATAGAGCAGCTTGGCACCGACGATCCCGGTGCCGGGGAAGGACAAGCATTCGACCATCTCCGCCAGCCAGTCGGGCTCGATGATCTCGATGTCGTTGTTGAGGAAAAGAAGAACATCACCGCTGGCGTGCCGGACCCCACGGTTACACATGCGGGAGAAGTTGAAGCGTTCCGGCACCACTTCGGCGAAGAAACTTCTGCTTCGGTGCGCCTCGTAGAACGCCAGCACCTCGGGATCCTGCGATCCGTTGTCGGGCACGATGATCTCGATGTCGGCATAGTGCGTCCGATCGAGAAGATCCGTCACCACGCGGGTGATCAGGGCCAGGCTGTCGCGGTTGGGGATCACCACCGACACCAGCGGCCGGGCGGCGCCGGCGAAGCGGACCCTGTGCAGGTTCGGCAGCAGGGTGGCAGGTTGGACATCCACGTCGTGCCCTGCCCCGCCATAGGATCCGGCCAGGGCCCGGCGGGCGTTGTTGACCGATCGGTCGCGGTGGAGGGTCGAGTAGCTGTCCTCGCCGCGCCGCCATCGGTAGGCGAGGTAGGGAATGTGCACGACGCTGCCGGGCGTCGTCCCCGCGAGGTAGCGCAGGACGAGATCGTAGTCCTGCGAACCTTCGCGGTCGGGCGCGAGGCTGCCGAGCTCGATCACGCGCCCGCGGCGAAACACCGAGAAGTGGTTGATGTAGTTCACCCCCGACAGGAGGACGGGATCGAACGCCGGCTTGCAGAGCGAGCCGAGGATGGTCATCCCCGCGTCGCAGATCAGCTCATCGGTGTAGAAGAACGACGCGTCGGGGTGATCGGCGACCGCCTTGGCGATGATCGGGATCGCGCCGGTCACGAAGGCATCGTCGTGATCGATGAAGGACACCCATTCGCCGCGCGCGGCGGCGATGCCGGCGTTGGTCGCAGCCGCGATGCCGCCGTTGCGCGCCATGGTGACGACGCGGACGCCCGGCCTCGTCGCGGCTTGCGCCAGCGCCGCCACCGTCGCCTCGCTGCGGGATCCGTCGTCGGCCAGAACGAGTTCGGCATAGGCCGCCTGTTCCGACGCGAAGGAGTCGACGAGATCGCCGAGGTAGGCGGGCGGCGTTTCGTAGACCGGCGTCACGAAGGAAATCAGCGGCCGTTCAATCCGAGACGCCCAGCGCTGCTCCATCGCGGCCCGGACCGGCATGACCCACGTCGCCTGCGCGGCGATGATGCGCCTGAGCAGGTCGCCCTCGACCTGCTGTTCGCGGACACCCTCGCCCTGCGCCACGCCCGAGAGGAACTTGCGGATGCGTCCCACATTGCTGCGCAGCAGCTCCATCCTGCTGCGGTTGCGGCTCCCCGTGAAGGCCTTTACATTCTGGTAGCGCAGGTTGAACAGGTAGTGCAGCGCCGCGACCGGCACCGGCCGCACGCTCTCGAACATCACGCTGCGGAACGTTGCGCCTTTACAAGGCAGACGGATGCGGATCCGCTTCACGGAGCCGAGCGTGGTCGGCGGCAGATGGTAGAAGCCTAAGGGAAACATCAGCAAGGACACGGTCGAACTTTCCTCGAAGCCGCGGCCGAGGTCGCAGTCGAAGGTGATGTGCGACGACGCCCGCCCGCCTTGCACCTGCACCAACATGCAGAAGAACGCCTTCAGGTTCCTGGGCGGGGCAACAACGAGGGCACCCTGGTCATCGAGATTGCGCCATGTTGTCGGCGACAGTCGTTCGATGCCGATATGCTCGATCAGCCGGATAAGGCGCATGCTTGATCCCGCCACCTGCAAGCCGCGGTTCACCGCCGCCATTCCCGGTCCTCGACGGTCGGTTGATGGCCACCGCCGCCGCGATCGCGGACCCCTCGCCGGCGATGCCTCGAGCCGAGCGGGTTCGCGGCGTCCCCGTAGCATCTTCCCGCAATCGCGCCTATGTCTCGGGACCGATTTTTCTCCGAGGCGCGTCGTGACGATCAGCGTTCCCAACTCCTTTCGCCTCGGCCCGGATGAACGCGGCCGCTTCGGTCTGTTTGGCGGCCGCTTCGTGGCGGAAACGCTGATGCCCCTGATCCTCGATCTCGAACGCCACTACGAGGCGACGAAAAGCGACCCTAAGTTTCAGGCCGAGTTCAACGGCCTGCTCCGGCACTACGTCGGGCGCCCCAGCCCGCTGTACCACGCCGAGCGCCTGACCGAGCACCTGCGGGAGAAGGCGGGCGCGGCCGGCAAGCCGGGCGGCGCCAAGATC
The DNA here is from genome assembly GCA_937863205.1 of uncultured Beijerinckiaceae bacterium. The sequence goes on from CALMGA010000371.1 coordinate 8,635, forward strand.
TACTTCAAGCGCGAAGAGCTCAATCACACCGGCGCGCATAAGATCAACAACGTGCTCGGGCAGATCCTGCTGGCGCGGCGCATGGGCAAGACCCGCATCATCGCCGAAACCGGCGCCGGCCAGCACGGCGTCGCCACCGCCACCGCCTGCGCCCGCTTCGGGCTGGAATGCGTGGTGTTCATGGGCGCGGTCGACGTCGAGCGGCAGAAGCCCAACGTGTACCGCATGAACATGCTCGGCGCGAAGGTCGTGGCCGTGCAATCGGGTGCCCGCACGCTCAAGGACGCGATGAACGAGGCGATGCGCGACTGGGTCGCCAACGTCGACGACACCTTCTACTGCATCGGCACAGCCGCCGGCATGCATCCCTATCCCGCCATGGTGCGCGACTTCCAGTGCATCATCGGGGAGGAGACCAAGGCGCAGATGCACGAGGCCGAGGGGCGGCTGCCCGACTCGATCTTCGCCTGCATCGGCGGCGGTTCCAACGCGATCGGCATCTTCCACCCCTTCCTCGATGACCCGGGCGTCGAGATCTTCGGGGTGGAGGCGGCCGGCTACGGCCTCGACAAGAAGCACGCCGCCTCGCTCGCCGGCGGCCGTCCCGGCGTGCTGCATGGCAACCGCACCTACCTGCTGATGGACGAGCACGGGCAGATCGAGGAAGGGCACTCGATCTCGGCCGGGCTCGACTATCCCGGCATCGGGCCGGAGCACGCCTGGCTGCGCGACACCGGCCGCGTCACCTACCTGTCGGCCACCGACGACGAGGCGCTCGCCGCCTTCCACCTCTGCGCCCGGCTTGAGGGCATCATTCCCGCCCTGGAGCCGGCGCATGCGCTGGCCCGCGTCTTCGACGTCGCGCAGGATCGGCCGCGCGACCATCTGATGGTGGTGAACATTTCCGGCCGCGGCGACAAGGACCTCGCGACCGTCGCCGCGCACGGGTCAGGTCAGGCGATCGGCGACATGACGTGATCGCCCGGCCGGCAGGCAATGACGCTCAGCGGCGCCCTCCGGCGCTTCGGCTGTCGGCGAGGCACTGGCGGCGGGCCACCGTGTAGACGGCGTCGCGCCCGAGCACATGGGCGTGATGCTCGGCCCCGGCGAACAGGCCGGCGATCGCGGAATCCAGGAAGTTGAGACCGCCGGCATAGGCACCGAAGGCCGGCATGATGCAGCGCAGGCCATCGGCGACGAAACAGCGGCGCCGCAGCGCCCCGCCCGCGCGACCGCCGACGATGGCCACGGGATGAAGATGCCCGGCGATCTCGCCGTCGCAGGGCGACACGCCCGGTTCGTGGCGGAAGCGGATGTGTCCCACGCACCAGTCGGCGGCGTGGTCGCCGTCGAGCCTCGCCGCGTCGGACCCGACCGGTGGTTCGGGATCGTGGTTGCCGGCGATCCACAACCAGTCGCGGCCGACCTGCATCGCGCGCAACGCCGCCGCATCATGGGGCAGCAGCCGCGCCGGACCGCCGTTGTCGTGAAAGGAGTCGCCCAGCGCCACCACCCGGCGGGGCGCGAGCCGCGCCACCACGGAGGCGAGGCGCATCAGCGTCGCCGCCGTATCGTAGGGTGGCAGGAAGACCCGGCGCCGGGCGTAGGACGAGCCTTTTTCGAGGTGAAGGTCGGCAACGACCATCAGGTGCTCGTCCGGCCAGTACAGCACTCCCGAGGGATCGGCGATGAAGGCGGAGCCGTGCAGCCGCATCACCTTGTCACCGCGAAGCGTCTCGCCGGCACGCATCGATCCGGCCAGCGCGCCGGCGGCTCGCATCTTCGAGGCTTGCGGGTTGGGAACCTGAACCGTCATGGGGCGGGTTAGAACAGATTCGCGCCCGGCCGGCAGCCCAGATGGCCGGGTCGATTCGCCGCGTCGGCACCTGCAAGCGGCTTCACCCCGCGCGAGGGTCGCCGTCGCCGGGGGTCGTCCCCCGAAAGCCGCCGAGCGTGCCGTCGCGCACCAGCACGCTGCCGTCCGGCCGCTTGATGACGACCGGCTCGTCGTCGCGCAGGATGGCGAGATTGCTTCGCGTGAGCACGATGGCCTCGACTTTACGCACGGCATCCGCATCGTCCGACGCCTCGAACTGCTCCTGAGGGAGCTGGTCGATCTTCACCGAATAGTGCTCAGCCATTGCGACCCCGAGACCTGAAAGCGACGGAGATAAGCGGCGAAGCCGGCAGGGGTTGCGCAGGCAGCCGCACGCCCAACCGCACGCCCAACCGCACGCCCTTGCGGCGGACCCGCCCAGCGTGCAGGTGAGGGCTCGGCCGAGCGGGCACCGGCGCGGGGAACGACGTGAGCACCTATTCGTGGATCCTGGTCGTGCACCTTGCGGCGATCTCGGTGTGGATCGGCGGCATGCTGGCCAACGACCTCGCACTGCTCGCCGTGCCCAGCGGCGGGCCGCCGCCGGCAAACCGGGCGATGCGGCGCTGGAACTCCATGGTGACCACGCCGGCGATGGTTCTCACCTGGATCGCCGGCGCCACCATGGCGATCCTGGGCGGGTGGTACGTGATGGGCTGGCTGTGGGCCAAGCTCGCCCTCGTGCTGGGCCTCACCGCCCTGCACGGGGCGCAGACGGCCAAGCTTCGCCGCCTCGCCGAGGGCCGGCGCCCGCCGGCCTGGATGCAGGTTTCCTCGCTCATCATCGTGGGTGCCATCCCGGTGATCGCCACGCTGGCCGTCGCCAAGCCCTTCTGAGGCCGCCTCACCGTTCGCGCAGCAGGAGCACGCTTTTGCAGATCAGGCCGGCGAGGATGCAGCCTCGCGTGACGAGCCGGTCGCCATCGAGCTTCAGCGTGCCGGCGTATTCGCGGCCGTCCTCGGGATTGTGCGCCGAGCCCGACCAGGTGTCGTCGGCGACCTGCCGCATATCGTAGAGCACGCGATCGCCGACCCGCGCGGGACCGCCGGGGTCTTTCAACCAGACAACGAAGCCGCACAGGGCTGGGCCGCAGGTCGCGATGCGGATGCCGCCGAGGCCGTCCTCACGGTTCCACCTGCCGACCGGGTCAGCCGCGGGTGTCGCCGTGGCGACGGAGGCGGCCGACAGGGCGAGGCCGGCCAGAGCAAGCAACGGCAGACAGCGACGCATCGGGACCCTCCCGCCCGGCGCTCGGAGCCACGTGCCGGCGCTCCCAATAGGCCGGCGCGCGGGTGTTGCGAAACAAGGTTCCGCGAAAGAAGAGGTGCCGTGGCCTTCCTGCCGATCTCGTCCCACCCCGCGCCGACGGACGGTAGGCTCGTGGGTGCAGGCTCGGTCGATCAGGCGGAAAACGCCGGGGATCTAAAGCCGGCCTGCCGGGGGCCTCACCGCCGGCGAAGTCGAAGCTTCGGCAAGGTGCTTGCCCTTCGCCAAGAGGCCGGGTTGGTCCCTTGACCCTTCGGTCCCTCGGCCTCGCCGAGCGTCGGGTTGCCGAGGCCGGCGGACTCGGCCGAGAGCGACGTCGAACCCGCGTCCTCATGCCATTGCAACGCGGTCACGGCTCAGGGCAGCAGGTCGAGGAAGTTGCGGCTGATCGGGGAACGCACGCCCTTCGCCGTCCCCAGCGCGAGGCGTGCCACCGGGGCCGGTCCCTCGATCTCCCGGTAGATCACGCCGGGCAGCCTGATCTGGGTGATGGAGGCCGGCACCACCGAAACGCCGAGGTGGGCGGCGACGAGGTTGACGGTGGAGGTGACGCGCTGCGCTTCCTGTACCGCATCCGGCGTGAAGCCGCAGGCGCGGCAGGCGGCGAAGATCTCGTCGCGCAGGCTCGGGCCGATCTCGCGCGGGAACAGGATGAAGCGCTCGCGCGCGATCTCGCGCAGATGCAGCTTCGCGCCTTCGCCGGCGGCGGCGAGACGGTGGTTGGCCGGCAGCGCGATCACCATCGGCTCGTCGGGCAGCAGCCGCAGGTGGATCCCTTCGGGAACATCGGCGGCGGGACGGACGAAGGCGGCATCGAGGTCGCCGCGCGCCAGCCGCTGGTAGAGAAGCGTGGTGTTGAGTTCGTCCAGCGACAGGTTCACGGCCGGCCAGCGGTCGTGGAAAGCATCCACCGTCGAGCTGATCAGGGGATTGAAGGCGGCCGACGGCGTGAAGCCGAGGAGCAGCCGGCCGGTTTCGCCGCGATGGGCACGCGCCGCCGCGATCTTGGCCCGCTCGGCGGCCGCGACGGCAAGGCGCGCTTCCTGGAGAAAGGCGGCACCGGCGACGGTCAGTTCGGCCCCGTGCGGCACCCGGTGGAACAGTTGCACGCCGAGTTCGTCCTCCAGCGAACGGATCTGCTGGGACAGCGGCGGCTGCGCGATGCCGAGCTTGGCGGCGGCGCGCGTGAAGTTGCCTTCGTCGCTCACCGCCAGGAAGTATCGGAGATGCCGCAGTTCCACCGAATGCGCTCTCCGCAGTGGGGGCGAACGTCCGATCCCCGTCCGACCGGTGCCGGGCGGGAATCGATCGGATCAGTTGCGGCTGGACAGGCCGCCGACCGGGCCGCCCGTGGCGGTGCCGGCCCCGTTGAAGCCGACGCCGTAGGACACGTTGGACTGGGGGGTGCCGAACGACTGCGACACCTGGGCCAGCGGGCGGCCATAGGCATCGTTGTTCCAGGACGCGGCCGAGGCGCCGGCGGTGCTGAGCACGAGGGCGGCAGCAGCTGTCAGAAGAATGTTTCGCATGGTTGATCTCCTTCGTTGGTAGACGGGAGATAGGACCGACCTCTCCATCATTCTAATATATGGATAACGCATTCATCATACGTGATGGGTATCGCATCCGACCCGCTTCGCGCTGCTGGCGTCGCGCGCTATCGCATTGCTTCCTCGATCAGCTCCGCCTCGGCTTCGGCCAGGATGTCCTCGCGGCCCTCGCCGTTGATGCGCTCGCGGCCGGCTTCCAGCATGATCGGCACGGCGAGCGGCGAGATACGGGCGAGATCCTTGTGCAGGATGCGGCCGCGGATGCGCTCCAGCATGGCGGCGAGGCGGACGATGTCGAGCAGGCCCGTGGACGCGTCGAGGCGGGCGGCTTCGAGCAGGATGTGGTTGGGCTCGTGGCGGCGCAGCACGTCGTAGACGAGGTCGGTCGAGACGGTCATCTGCCGCGCGTTCTTGACCCGGCCGGGGAAGTTGCGCTCGATCAGGCCGGAGATGATGGCGTTCTGCCGGAAGGTGCGCTTCATCAGGTGCGATTCCTGCAGCCATTCCTCCAGATCGTCGCCGAGCATGTCCTGCGCGAACAGCTCGTCCATCGAGAACGAGCCATTCCGCGCGCCCGCGCCGACATCGCCCTTGAGCCACACGGCCAACGCGTAATCGTTGGCCACGAAACCGAGCGGCTTCAGCCGGGCCCGCTCCAGGCGTCGGGTCAGCAGCATGCCCAGCGTCTGGTGGGCGAGGCGGCCCTCGAAGGGATAGCACACGAGGTAGTGCCGCCCGCCCTTGGGAAAGGTTTCCACCAGCAGCTCGCCCGGCGCCGGCAGGCTCGACCGCTGGCGCTGCAGGTCGAGCCATTCGGCGACCTGCATCGGCATGGCGCTCCAGTTGGCGGGATCGGCGAGGAGATCGCGCACGCGGCCGGCGAGATAGGTGGAAAGCGGGAACTTGCCGCCGGCGTAGGACGGGACGCGCGGCGTGTCCGAGCGCGAGCGCGACACCAGGGCTTCGTTGTCGCGGATCGCCTGGAAGGCCAGCACCTCGCCGCCGAACAGGAAGGTGTCGCCGGGCACCAGCGTTTCCAGGAAGCCTTCCTCCAGTTCGCCCAGCACCCGGCCGCCCGAGCGCAGCGGCCCGGTGTAGACCGCGCCGGCCGCCTCCTTCGAGGCCTGCCCCCGCACCAGGCGCACCTTGAGCACGGTGGCTTCCACGATGGTGCCGACGTTCATGCGGTAGGTCTGCGCGACCTGTCCGTTGCTGACCCGCCACAGGCCGTCGCGCACGCTGCCGTCCTCGGCCTTCGCCTTCACCTTCTTGATCTTGGCGAAGCGCTCGTAGCCCTTGAGCGCGTAGCCGCCGTGGGCGACGAAGGCCAGCGCCCGCTCGAAGGTGGGGCGGTCGACGCTGGCGTAGGGCTCGGCCGTGGTGATCTCGGCGTGCAGTTCGTCGGCGTCGAAGGGGCCGGCGCAGGCGGAGCCGAGGATGTGCTGGCAGAGCACGTCCAGCGCGCCGGCGCGGGCCACGGCCGTGTCCTGCGCGCCTTCGGCCGCGGCATCCACGGCGGCGCGGCATTCCAGAACCTCGAAGCGGTTGGAAGGGACGAGCACGGCGACGCTGGGCTCGTCGAGGCGGTGGTTGGCGCGCCCGATGCGCTGGGTCAGCCGGCTCGCCCCCTTGGGCGCACCCATGTTGACCACGAGGTCGACGTCGCCCCAATCGATGCCGAGATCGAGCGTCGAGGTGCACACCACCGCCTTGAGGCGACCGGCGGCCATCGCCTCCTCCACGCGGCGGCGCTGGCTGGCGTCGAGCGACCCGTGATGCAGGGCGATCGGCAGGCCGTCGTCGTTGAGGCTCCAAAGGGCCTGAAAGATGAATTCCGCCGCCGAGCGGGTGTTGACGAAGATCAGGGTCATGCCGGCGTCGCGAACCATCGCGTAGACTTCCGCCAGCGCATGGCGCGCGGAATGGCCGGACCAGGGCAGGCGCTGAGCGGTGTCGAGGATGGACAGCCGCGCCTTGGCGCCGGGCGGGGCCAGGATCAGCCGCGCTTCATGGGGACCGTCCGTGCGCTGCGGCACCAGCCAGCGCTGCAGCTCGGCCGGATCGCGAACGGTGGCCGACAGGCCGGTGGCGCGCATCGCCGGCGCCAGGGTCCGCAGCCGCGCCAGCCCCAACGCCAGCAGGTCGCCGCGCTTCGAGGTGGTGATGGCGTGCAGTTCATCGAAGATCACCCGGCGCAGATCGGCGAAAAGGTGCGCGGCGTCGGGCGTGGCCAGCAGCAGGGCGAGCTGTTCGGGCGTGGTGAGCAGGATGTCGGGCGGAACGGCCCGCTGGCGCTTGCGCTTGGAGGCGGACGTATCGCCGGTGCGCGTTTCGATGCGCAGCCCCAGGCGCATCTCGCCCTCGGGAATGCGCAGGTTACGCTCGACGTCGACGGCGAGGGCCTTGAGCGGCGAGATGTAGAGCGTATGCAGCCGAGCGCCGGGCGCGTTGCGCCGGCCACCCTCCCCGGCCAGCTCGACGAGGCTCGGCAGGAAGCCGGCCAACGTCTTGCCCGCGCCGGTCGGGGCGATCAGCAGCGCGTTCTCGCCGCCCTGCGCGGCGGCGAGAAGGTCAAGCTGATGGCGGCGCGGCTCCCAGCCCCGCCCGACGAACCATTCGGCGAAGCGGACCGGCAGGTGCGGCGCGGGAGAAGCGACCGGCGGCGGCACCTCGGCGCGGGGCGAAGCGCGCGGCCGTCTGCGGGGGGGAGGCGTCGTCACGCGGTGATCCTAAGCGCCCCTGCGCACCAAGCCTACGGCTGATTCGACGCCGCGCGAGTGACAGAAGCCGTCGTCGCATCGTTGGCCACGGCGAAGTGTTCGCAAGCTTTGGTGGTTAAGATGAACAATGAATGAATGGACCCGACCATCAGTTTTGTTGTCGCAAGCTGGAAACGATCGATCGGGTTCTCGCATTAAAGTGATGTTTCAACGCGAGCGAACTTGGCGGATGCGTCCTATGTTCATTCCGTGGCGGGCCACGAGAGCCTCGAAGCGGGATTGACGGGCGGTTCCGCCTCGGCACGCCAAACAGACCTGGAGATCATGTAATGAACGTTATGTTGAAGAAGACGCTGGTGGCGGGTGCCGCCGCTTTGACGATCGCGGCGACGATGGCGAGCGTGCCTGCCGATGCCCGCGGCTTTGGCGGAGGCGGCGGTCGCGGCTTCGGCGGCGGTGGTCGCGGCTTCGGCGGTGGCTACGGTCGTGGTTTCGGCGGCCGTGGTTTCTACGGTCGCGGATACGGCTTCGGCGGGTTCGGTGCCGGGCTGCTCGCCGGAAGTCTGGTTGGGGGCTATTACGGTTATCCCTACGGCTATGGATACGGCTACGGTTATCCCGGCTACGGTTACGGCTACCCCGGCTACGGTTACGGCCTGTACGGCTACTGAGTAGGGTTGCGGGGCGTCTGTCGGGCCCCGCGTTTGACGACGCAACTTCTTGGTCCTGCGGTGTCCCCGCAGGACTTTTTCGTTGCGGGCGACTGCGGCGCGCGACCCACCGCAGCATCGGCTGGGTGTCGCTGCTGGTTTCTGATGCCGTCGGGATGTGATGGTGGACGGGAGCGGCGCGGATCGTGCCGTTCTAACTCCCGCAGGGCGCGAAGCAGGCTGCCAGCGCGCAAGCGGCCCGAGCCCCTTCCTCCCATGCCCCGTGAGCGGTCGAGAAGAAATGCGGCGAGGTGGCTTCGCCGGCGAACCAGATGCGGTTCTCGTACGGGCGCGCCAACGCCGCCCGCGCCTCCGCGTGGCCGGGCAGAGCATGGGAGTAGGATCCCATCGAAAGGGGATCGCCAGCCCAGCCCGTCGCCACCACAGGCGTCAGTTTGTCGCTAAGATCGTGACCGTAGGCGTCGGTCATGTCGCGTTTCGCCGCTTCAACGAAGGCCGCCAAGCCGCCGGCCTCCAGGTGGCGGGCATAGTCGCCGCCGAAGTAACCCTCGACCAGCGCGCGTCCCCCGCTGCGCAACGTGTAGCTGCCGATGTCGCGTCGACCCGGCGATCCGGTCAGCCGGGTGTCCGGTTCGAACGCGTCCGGCTCGTCGAGGCGCAGGAACAGCTTGTTGGCCACGCCGAGCGGCAGCCCGGCTGCGGCGTGCAGATGATCCTCAAGGATGGGATCGAACCCGATCGCCCCCGACGCCAGCACGCTCGTCGGCACGGTCACGACGACCCCTGCGGTCTCGAACGAGCCCCGGTCGGTTTCGACCCGGATCATGCGCCCACGCGCGTCCACCCGTGACACGCGGCACCCCAGCCGGACGGGAAGGCCCGCGCCGAGGGCGGCGATCATCGCGCCGTAGCCACCCTCGACACGCCAGTTCACGCCCGTATCGGTGTATCGGTCGAAGTCGATCACCGACACGCGCTCAAGTGGCGCGCCGTTGTAATAGGTCGAGATCGCATCGAGGATGCCGTTGTAGCGGCCTTGCGGATCCAGCAGTTCGGCAGCCGCGCGGTCGCGGCCGGTCAGCCTCGCCTCGGCACCCGCCTCGTCCAGACGATCCCAGAAGGCGCCTTGCTCGGCGGCGAAGCGATCCAGCTCGGCCTCACCGAGGCCGCGTTGCGGGGCTCGCCGGCTCCATGGCGGATCGCGTTTGTCGAGCACGAAGCCGCAGCGCGGCGCCAGTTCAGCCAGCACGTTGCGGTCGGCCGAGTGCAGCCATTCGCAGCCCAGGTCGAGTTGATAAGGTGTGCCGCAGGCGGCGGTGTGGGCGCGCCCGCCCAGCCGCTCGCGCGCGTCGAGAAGAAGGCAGCACAGGCCACGTGCCCGCAATTCGCGGGCGGCGGAGATGCCGGCGGCTCCGGCCCCGATGACGATCACGTCGGGGCGCGAGGTATCAAAGGTCATAGATGGGACATGGCGACGGACGGCCGGCAGCGCCAGCCGGGAATGGTCACGCCGCCTCGCTGATGGCCTCCCCGGCCTCGCGCTCATCGAAGGCAGCATCTTCCGCCTCGAAGGCGGCCTTCTCCGCCTCGGCGAGACCGAACTGCCGCGCGACATCGGGCGCATAGCGAAGCATGTCGGGTCGCAGCCGGATCAAAGCCATGTCCTTGACCTTGGCTTCCAGCATGACGTCGAAGTCGAGGTGGCCGGCGGCCCGCATGAAAGTCATGAATTCGAAGGGGTGGACGTAGTCGGCGTGTCCGGTCCAGATCGGCGCGATCTGCACGGTCTTCACCTTGGGCGCGCGGGCAGGCTTCGCCCCCTCCTTCGCCTTTCTGGCGTTGGCCTTCTTGATCCGCGCCGTTTCGGCGTCGCCGACCTTGCGCTTCACCTCGCGCAGCTCCGTGCGCGGACTTGAGAAGTGGATCTTCGGCTGCTGCCCGTCGGGCCAGGTCCCGAGCATGGCGGCGAGGGTCTCGATCATGTCGAGATCGTCCGGGTTCAGGCACCAGAAGTGCTGGTGATCGAAGATCAGCCGGACGCCGGTGTGCCGGTGGATCCAAAGTGTGTCGGAGGCGCTGAAGCGGATGTCGTCATGTTCCAGCACGAGGCGGCGGCGCACCGGCTCGGGCAGCAGGGTGTTCCACGTCTCGACCCAGCGCGCATTGGCCGCCTGCCGGTCGCCATAGGTGCCGCCGACGTGGATGACCATCACCGCCTCGGGGCCGAGTTCCATCAGGTCGAGCATTTCCGCCTGACTGGTCAGATCCCAAACCGACTTCTTCACCAGCTCGATATCCGGGCTGTTTAGCACCACGTACTGCGAGGGATGAAACGAGAGCCGGATGTTGCCGGCGCGCGCCTTGGCGCCGACCGCCCGCAACTCGGCGGCGCTTTCCCCGACCATCGAATGGAACTGCGGCATATCGGGGTGGGTCGCGTAGGGAGCGAGATCCGACGACATGCGATACATGCCGATCCTGTGCTTGGCCAAGTGGTCGAGGATACGATCGATGTATTCGAGCGACGTCTTGAGGTGAGGCCCAGCCTGCCAGCGGCGGGTATCGTTGCTCTTCAGGTCGGGCCGCGCCATCACCTTGACGGGAAAGCCGAGCCGGCGCGGGAGCGCGACGCTCATGCCGCAGCCCTGGCGGCAGCCTGAGAAGCAAGAGCGCGCCCGTCGGTCCCGAAACCGATGTTGCGCAGGAACAACGGCCAAGTCGCCAGCGGCAGCGCCCCGCCGGTGGCCTGTTCGTGTCCGTTGCCGTAGGCGCCGTCGACATCAGGGGGCGCGACGTCGCGCAGGAACGCGATGAGGTTGCGCCCCGTCGCCGAGCGCACGGCGAAATGCACGAAGCCGTCGCGGTAGCCGGCGTTGGCCACCAGCACGATCTTGTCCTTGAGACGCATGCGCCAAGCCTGCGCCACCAGCGGGTGGATCTGGCAGGGCGTATCCAGACCGATCAAGGCGACGTCGCCGGAGACGCGTGGGGCGACGCGCTTGGCCACCTCCACCGCCGCCTTGACCTCGTCGCGGGCCTCGCGCAACGCCGCCGTCTCGGCGTAGCGGCCGGAGATCGCGTCCTTGGCGCCCTCGGCCTTCATCAATAGGTCGAGGGCCGGTGCGGCATCCCCGCAAGCCGTGCGCCGCGGCGCGTTGACGAGAGATACGGCTTCGCGCAGGGCCGCGGCCGTGTGCAGCTTCTTCGCGGCGGCCAGCTCCGCGAACGGCGCCTTGTCGCCGAGATCGCCGATCAGGCCGACGGCAGCAAGCCACAGCCAGTCTGCCGGGTCGCCGAGCGCACCGGCGCAGCGATAGGCCAGCAGGCTTGTGGTGGGGATCGGGTCCTCGCCGTAGCCGGAGATCACGACCGCGTCGCCCGCCGTGCCGGTGGGGACGTGGTGATCGACGACGACCGTCGGGACGTCCGGCAGGACGGCTCCCTCGCGCAGCCCGAGATCGGCGACGATGAGGCCGCCGATCTCGCCGGTGAGCGCCGACAGCTCGTCGCGCATCTCGTCCGACCAGGCACTCTCGCCGCGCCCAACCACGCGCAATCGCGTCGCGCGGCCGGCCCGGGCGAGGGCGCGGGCGAACAGCGCGCCGGCCGAGAGTCCATCGGCGTCGTTATGGGTAAGGATCAGCACGGGCCGGGACGCCTCGAAGCGGGCGAACGCCGCGCGGAAGGCCTGCTGCGTCGTCGCCTCGTTCATCCCCGCCTCTCGATCATGCCCGCTCCAGGGCACGAACGGTGAGGCCGGAAGCGGGTTCCGCCCTGCGGCTCTGCAACCGAACTCGGCTGTGGGCAACTCGCACGAAGCCCGGCGACGGGAAGGGGCGGCGCAGACCAACCACGCCGCCCCCGGTCAGGACAAAAGTCTGGACGAAATTCGCTCAGTAGAAGCGGCGCCCGTAGAAGCCGCCGTAACCGAACGGACCGCCGAAGAAGGCGCGGCGGTAGAACGGGCGGTAGAAGGGATAGCCATAGCCGTAGAAGCCGGGGTAGCCGTAACCATAGCCGAAGCGCCGGAATCCATAGCCGTAGCCGAACCGGCGGAAGCCGTAGCCATAACCGAAACCGCGGCCATAGCCGTAGCCGAACCGGCCGAACCCGCCGCGGAAACCGTAGCCGTGACCAAAGCCGCGGCCGTAGAACGCCTGCGCCGAATCAACGGTCACCAGCGTCGTGCCTGCGAGCGTAGCGGCTGCCACGCCTGCGATCGTCCATTTGCGAAGTGTCTTGAGCATGTGTCCTCCTCCTCGATGACGTTCAAACGAACGCGCGAGGCGAATCCTACGGCGCCGTTCCCGGTTGCAGATTTCCCCCCGCACTCGTCGTCTAATATGGGCGCACGCGGAC